>JBJEHM010000063.1:19794-35959 GCA_051876075.1 Coriobacteriales bacterium | reverse complement strand
ATCTGCCATCTGTACCCCGACGTGTTGAACCTCTATGGGGACAGGGGCAACACCATCACGCTGCAAAAGCGCTGCGAGTGGCGCGGCATCGAGGCCAGCGTGACGGGCGTGGGCGTGGGCGAGAAGGCCGACCTGGGCGAGTTCGACCTCTTCTTCATCGGCGGCGGGCAGGACTTCGACCAAGGCACCCTGCTCGACGACCTCTGGGCAGGCGGCGCGGATTCCAAGGCATGCCAGCTCACCCGCCTCATCGAGCAGGACGCGCCCGTGCTGGCCATCTGCGGCGGCTACCAGCTGCTGGGTGAGTACTACCTTACGCACACAGGTGACGAGTGCCGCTTCATCGGCGCCATCCCCTTCCACACCAAGGGCGCCAGCCAGCGCATGATCGGCAACCTGCTCTTCACTGCCAGCGGCATCCCCGGCGCGCCGCAGGTGGTGGGCTTCGAGAACCACAGCGGCAAGACCTACCTGGACCCTGCCCTCACGCCCTTGGGAACGGTCGACAAGGGCTATGGCAACAACGGCGAAGACGGCACGGAGGGTCTGCGCTACCGCAACGTGGTGGCCACCTACTCCCACGGGCCGCTGCTTCCCAAGAACCCCGCCGTGGCAGACGAGCTGCTGCGCCTGGCGCTGCGGCGCAAGGAGGGCGCAGGTGTAGAGCTTGCGCCCCTCGACGACTCCCTCGAAGACCGTGCACACGACACCATGGCGGCTCGCCTGCGCTAGCTGCGGGGGCATCTCCATCCAAACGCTGCCGCACGCCGCAAAACCTGCTGTAAAACGGCAAGTTTTGTATTGCCAGTGGATGTTTGTGCGTGTATTCTGAAACGGTTCGACTACTTGAGCCCCGTGAAACTCATGTAAAAGAACAGCAAGTATTAAGTTTTTGGAGGATTATCCGTGAAGACCTATTACGCGAAGCCCAGCGAAGTCCAGCGCGAGTGGCTTCTGGTCGATGCGACCGACATGACCCTCGGCCGCCTTGCCTCTGAGGTTGCCCAGATCCTGCGTGGCAAGAACAAGCCGACCTACACCCCCCACATCGACACCGGTGACTACGTCGTCGTCGTCAACGCCGAGAAGATCAAGATCACCGGCGCCAAGGCAACCGACAAGGTGTACTACCGCCACACCGGTTATGTGGGACACCTCAAGTCCGAGACCTTCACCGAGGCCATGGAGAAGCACCCCACCCGCGTCATCGAGCACGCAGTGCGCGGCATGCTTCCCAAGGGCACCCTGGGTACCCAGATGTACAAGAAGCTCAAGGTCTACGCTGGCCCCGAGCATCCGCATCAGGCGCAGAACCCTCGTAAGATCGAGCTGAAGGGCTAGGGGATAGACTATGACTAACGAAGCAATCTACATGGGCACCGGCCGCCGCAAGAACGCTGTCGCCCGCGTCCGTCTGGTTCCCGGCACCGGCAAGGTCACCGTCAACAAGCGCGACGGCAAGGAGTACTTCGGCCGTGAGGCCCTGCTCGAGCAGGCCCTCATGCCCTTCAAGGTTACGGACACCGAGGGCCACTTCGATGTCATCGCCATCTGCAACGGCGGCGGCGTCTCCGGCCAGGCTGGCGCTCTGCGCCACGGCATCGCCCGCGCCCTGCTCACCGCTGGCGACTACCGCGCAGACCTCAAGAAGGCCGGCTACCTCACTCGCGACCCCCGTATGGTCGAGCGCAAGAAGTACGGCCTGAAGAAGGCCCGCAAGCGCCCCCAGTTCTCCAAGCGCTAGTCTTCACGCCTCTTTCAAGGCATGCAAAACGCCCCGCATTGCGGGGCGTTTTTTTGCGTGCGTGCTAGCCTGCGGCGATGAAGGACTGCTCGCTGACGCGCTTGTAGAGGGTGGCGCTGCTGTTGCTGGAGAAGGGGAGGTAGAGCTCCCCGTATTCGGATTCGAAGGCGTTGGTGTCGCTGCCGGCAACGGCGAGCACCCATTCGGCGTCTCCCAGGGGAGCCCAGCCTCCAGCAGCACCCAGCAGCACCCATTGGGCGTTGCCCAGCACGTAGAGCGCGTCGTCTTCCACCTTGGCCAGCAGCTCGAGCGTTTCCCCGTATGTAGACTCCTGGCTCGCGCTCACGTCAAGGCCGGCACAGGGGCCCTCCTGCAGCTCGGTGCCCCAGCTGGGGTTTTGGGCCATGGCACCAGCGGTGCAGGCCAGGCCCAGCACGAGCATGGCCGCGCAACAGGCGGTTCTCACACGGGCAGGCATGGGCTTGCGCTTGGAGAGCAGACTGCCAGCATAGAGGGCCGCTGCGGGGATCACAGCTGCCACGAGCAACAGGCTGGGCAGGTCCCCGTTGAAGGTGGGTCGCTCGGCTTGCAGGCCTGCTGCAACGGCTTGCAGCTGCCCCAGCGGGTCGCTGCCCGCCGTGGCCGCCAGGAGGAAGATAGCAGCGCCCAAGACGGCCCCGGCAGCATTCCAGAGCATCTGCACCGCCACTTCTCGGCTGCGATCAAAGCAGAGGGGCAGCACCCACAAGATGAGCATGAGCGTTGCGGCCACCATGTTGCACACAACAGCCATCATGGCAAAGAGGCCTGCGCCCAGCGGGGCGAGCACGCGCGCGTACCCGGCGCTGCCGTCGTCTTCGCTGCGCTGCTGCTGGGAGCACAGCGCGCAGAGGAAGGCCGCATATCCAAAGAACACGCACAGGCCGTAGGGCGCGGCTATCGCTAGCCCGCAGCCGCAGCACAGCAGCGCGCCCAGGCTCATGAGCATGGAGCCCGTTTCTCCCAAGCTCCCCTGCAGCAGCTTGCAGGAGAGCAGGGCCTCCAGGAAGGCCAGCGTGAGGAAGACGAGGCGCATGCATGCGACGGCACCCGCAGTCCCGCCGAGCAGGGCTGTGCTCAGCGCCAGAGCGGGTTGGAGCAAGACGGCGCTGGCCTGCAGGGATCCCCACTGCGGGTTGAGGGTGCCCTTGCCCTGCAGCAGCTGGTTTGCCGCGGCGAGAGCTTGGCCCTCGAGCTCCGAGGGCAGACCCCGCATGCAGACAGAGGCCAGCGCCGCAAAAGCCAGCGCCACGAGCAGGTAGGGGAGGGCGGTATGAAGGAGGCGTCTCATGTCCATGGCAGCCATTATAGGGCCAGGCAGCAGGCCTCTCACCAGCTGTTAACCAGTGTGTAGCCAGCCGCTGCGGCCTATGGCTACAATGGGGCCCATGACTAAGACGAGCAACATCACACTCATCGGCATGCCGGGGGCGGGCAAGTCCACCCTGGGCATCGTGCTGGCCAAGCGCAGGGGCATGCGCTTTGTGGACACCGACCTCCTCATCCAGGAGGGCGCCGGCTGCCTGCTTTGCGACTACATCGAGCGCAACGGCCTGCAGGCCTTCATGGACTACGAGAACAAGGTGATCTCTGGCCTCGAGTGCACGGGCCACGTCATCTCCACCGGGGGCAGCGCCTGCTACGGCAGGGAGGCCATGGAGCACCTGTCCAAGATCTCCACGGTGGTCTTCATCGACATCAGCTTCAAGGAGATGATGCGCCGCTTGGGGGACCTCACCAAGCGCGGCGTCGTCATGAAGGACGGCCTCACCATCGGCGATGTCTACGACGAGAGGCGCCCCCTCTACGAGCGCTACGCCGACCTCACGCTCCGCCCCGGCTCCATGGGGACGCGAGAAGCCGTCGAGGCACTCGACCAGCTGCTCGCAAGCCACGGCATCTAGGCTCGTGGCATAATCTCCCCTCAAGACGACGCACGAGGAGGAGACAACGTGGAGACCCAGACTGCCAACACCCCACCCAAGACGCTCATAGCCTGCGTGGGCAACATGCTGCTGCTCGACGAGGGCTTTGGGCCGTACATGGCCCGCGTTCTCACGGACCGCAGCGTGGCAGGGCTCTACTTCGACCAAGCGCATGTGGACAAGATCATGTCCATGTTCAGGCTCGATGAAGTCAACGCCGTCGACGACGGGCGCATCCCCGTCTTGGATGCGGGGACCATCGGCATGGGCCTGCTGCCCTGGATCAGGGAGTACGACCGCATCATCGTCCTCGACATCATAGACACCAAGAATCCCTCCATCCCCGCCGGCAGCGTCTTCGTGCTGACGCCGGAGGAGATGGCAGAGAGCGTGGTGCTGCACTCGCTGCACGACCTCAAGCTCGTCGACGTGGTGAACAACTGCGCGCTTGCGGGCTATACCGCAGACGTCACCTGCATCTGCGTCCAGGCAAAGGACTACGAGCCCGCGGACTTCGTCATCGACCTCACGCCCGAGCTCAAGGCGTCGATCCCCCTGGTGATGGGCGCCCTCATGGAGCAGCTGGGGGAGTAGGCGGCCTGCAGGCTGTTCGCGCGCAATCCCGCATCCCTCGCTGCCAGCAAAAAAGCCCCGCGTGTGCGGGGCTTTGCTCGTGCTGGTGCCGACGGCCAGATTCGAACTGGCAACCTTCTCATTACGAGTGAGCTGCTCTACCGTTGGAGCTACGTCGGCGCGAGGGTGCAGTATAGCGCAACTTACCCCAGCTGCGCTACCAGGTCCCGCAAAGCCTTTCCCCGGTGGCTGATGGCGTCCTTGGCCTGGGCGTCGACCTGAGCCAGGGTGAGGCCGGGGTAGTCGGCGCTGAGGAAGTAGGGGTCGTAGCCAAAGCCGCCCTGCCCTGCCGGCTCAAAGCCGATCTCTCCCTCGCAGGCGCCCCAGGCGGAGTGCTCGCTGCCGTCTTCGTCTATGAAGACGATTGCACAGGCGTAGGCTGCTGTTCGCTTGCCGGCGGGCACGCCTTCCAGATCGCGCAGGAGCTTGGCGTTGTTGTCGGCATCTGTGGCATCTTGCCCCGCATAGCGGCTGCTGTAGACGCCGGGGGCGCCGCCCAGGGCGTCCACCATCAGGCCGGAGTCGTCTGCGATGGCGGGCAGGCCCGTGTTCTCATGAGCGGCGCGCGCCTTGATGCGCGCGTTGCCCTCAAAGCTGTCCGCGTCCTCCACCGGCTCCGGGAAGCTCCCGCAGCTGCGCAGGCTCACGACCTCCCAGCCCAGGCTGGTGAGGATGCGATTCATTTCCTCGAGCTTCTTGGCGTTGTTCGTTGCTGCGACGACCTTCTTCACGCTGTGCCTCTTCTCTCCTCGTGGTTACAGCTGCTCGATCCCCAGGGCCTGGAGCTGGGCGTCGAGCAGCTCCTGGATGCCGGCCTCCGCCATATCGAGCATGGCGTTGAGCTTGACGCGGTCGAAGGTGGCGCGCTCGCCGGTGCCCTGCACCTCGATGATCTCTCTGCGCCCGTTCATCACCACGTTCATGTCCACCTCTGCGCGGCTGTCTTCCTGGTAGTCGAGGTCGCATAGCAGCTGCCCGGCCACCTGGCCCACGCTGATGGCGGCCACCTGGCTGGTGATGGGGTTGCTGCGGATCTTGCCCGCACCCTTCCAGAACTCGAAGGCGTCGTAGAGGGCCACCCAGGCACCGGTGATGCTGGCCGTGCGGGTGCCCCCGTCTGCCTCGATGACGTCGCAGTCCACGTAGAAGCTGGTCTCGCCGCCCATGCCGCCCATGTCGACGGCGGCCCTCAGGCTGCGGCCGATGAGGCGCTCGATCTCCATGCTGCGGCCCTGGCGGTTGGCGCGCTCGCGTGCGGTGCGCTTGCCGTTTGCCGCGGGGAACATGGCGTACTCCGCGGTGATCCAGCCCAGGCCGCTGCCCTTGCGCCAGGGCTTGACCTTCTCCTCGATCGTGACGGCGCAGAGCACCTTGGTGCCCCCGGTCTGGATGAGGCAGCTGCCAGGCGCTTGCTCGAGGTAGTGGCGGGTGATGGTGGTGGGGCGCTTTTGGGCGGCGCTGCGCCCGTAGCTGCGTGCTAGGCCGATGTTCGTGGTCATGGGGGCTCCTCTCTCGGCGCGGCCCTACTGGGTCGCGGGTTCTTCCAGCTCGATGTGGGAGACCTCGACGTTCTCCATGCGCAGGACCCTGCGCGCCAGACTGGCAAAGTCTTCGAGGTCGTTTCCGGTGGTGTAGAAGCGCAGGGCGTTACCAGAGGCCGCATAGCTGCGCAGCTGCCCGCGGCGCTCGAGGGTCTGGGCCACATCCCTGGCGGTCTCGTCTGCAGAGCTGATGAGGCGCACGCCCTCGCCCACAGCCTGCTGGATCAGCGGCGCGAGTATGGGGAAGTGCGTGCATCCCAGCACCAGGGTGTCTATGCCGATCTTCTTCAGCGGGTCGAGGTAGTCGCGCGCGATCTCCTGGAAGGCCGGGCGCAGGTAGACGTCGCTTGCGTCCGCCGTCATCTTCTCTATGGCGGAGTCGCTGCGGCGCAGGCCGTCTTCGACTATCTCGACAAAGCGCGGGGTTGCGGTGCTGAAGACCGTGACGCCGGCATCGCGCGCGCGGATGGCGTCGCTGTAGGCGCAGCTGTCCACCGTTCCCTGGGTTGCGATGACGCCCACCTTGCGGTTGAGCGTGGCTCTGGCCGCAGCGCGGGCGCCGGGCTCGACCACGCCGATCACCGGTACGTCGAACTCGCGCTGCGCCATGGCAAGCCCAGCTGCCGTAGCGGTGTTGCAGGCGATGACGATGAGCTTGACGTCTTGAGCAGAGAGCCAGCGGCAGATCTGCCGCACAAAGCCGCGGACCTCCTCCTGGGGCCGCGGGCCATAGGGGCAGCGGGCGCTGTCTCCCAGGTAGATGAGGGACTCGCCGGGCAGCACCTGGTGTATGGCGCGCACAACGGTCAGCCCGCCAAAGCCGGAGTCGAAGATGCCTATGGGGGAGTCTCTGTTCATAGCGGACCATTATAGGGCCCCAACTGTCGGCCGCGTCAGCACAAGCGCCCCAGCTTTCGTTTGCGCAACGCTCGATGCGCTGAGGCTGTGCCAGGGGGCAAGCGCATGGTAAGGTTGCGGGGTTATGAGCACAGAGAAGAGGAACATAGCGAAGAACCGCAAGGCCTACCACGACTACTTCGTCGAGGAGACCTACGAGTGCGGCGTGGTGCTCACCGGCACAGAGGTCTGCAGCCTGAGGGAGAACTCCTGCCAGCTGCGCGACTGCTTTGCCCAGGTGCGCAACGGCGAGGTCTGGATGAACGGCGTCCACATCAGCCCCTACAGCCACGGGGGCGTGTGGAACGTCGACTCAGAGCGCCGCCGCAAGCTGCTGCTGCACAAGAGGCAGATCCTCAAGCTCGCCCAGGTTGCCAAGGAGAAGGGCTATTCGCTCATTCCCCTGAGCATGTACTTTGACGAGAACAACCGCGTCAAGGTCGAGCTGGGTGTGTGCCGCGGCAAGAAGAACTACGACAAGCGCGCGACCATCGCAGAGCGCGACGCCAAGCGCGACATAGAGCGCGCCATGAAGGAGCGCTACCGCTGATGGGAACGCGCGGCGGGCTGCAGAGCGGCCTGCGCGTTATACTCGACGCGAGCACGTTGACAATGCTCGAATCCGGGGGTGACTGGTTTCGACATGATAGCCTTGACAGGGGCAGCAGGCCGTGGTCTCCTCGCCACGTTAAACAGGGGTAAAGCCAATTAACTGGCAACAAGGTTGTTTCTTTCAAGGGTCAGCAGCAGCTGGCTCTCGCTGCCTAATTAATTAGGTTCAGCATCCTCAATCCGGGGTTAAATCCCTGGCGCCGGCGCGAGGTCATCTCAGGGGATTGCTGCCGCGGACGCAGCTGGCATGCCGCGGAGTAAGCCTGGACCAGCAAGGGCGGGTGACGCTTGTCGCTTCCCCGACCCCGCCCTCCACGAGAACCGACTAAGCCTGAAGACACCTCTCGATTAGCTGTTGTGGACAGGAGTTCGACTCTCCTCACCTCCACCACAAGTTACAGCGCCGTCCCAACCGGGGCGGCGTTTCCTGTTCAGGGCCCTCACAGAGAGAGTCGAACTCCGCGAGAGTGAGCGCGTCGAGCAAACGCGCCGGTGGCGCGTTTGTAGCGCGAACACCCGGAGCGAGGCGACAGCCGAGCGGAGGGGCCGGCTGCGCCCGGCGCAGACGGGGGACTCTCCTCACCTCCACCACAAGTTACAGCGCCGTCCCAACCGGGGCGGCGTTTCTTTTGTCTCCTCTGCGCTGCTGCCGCAGCTGAGAGTCCCTTTACCAGAAAGGAGACCGCCGCTTGCGCACAGGGCGGACAAAGCGTCACCGTCTTGTTATAGTCTTCTGGTTACAAAACTGCCGCTTAGGTCTGCTTTCGTTTACCGGAGGGGTACGGGGGAGGAGGCTCCGCGGCAGGTGTCTCACACTTATTGGAGGTATCTATGGCGGATACATTGTGTGAGCCGCTGGCGTCACGAGGCGTGACCCGTCGTTCTTTCTTGGCGTTCTGCGGTACCGTTGCGGCTGCAATCGGCATCGAGGGCATCACGGAAGTCGAAGTGGCTCAGGCGATCGAGGAGAAGCTCCTCATCGGCAAGGCGGAGGGCGCCCTGCTCCCCGTGATTTGGATGGAGCTGGGCTCTTGCACCGGCTGCACCGAGTCCCTTGCTCAGGCTGATGATCCTGACCCCGCAACCATCATCATGGAGTACATCTCCCTGAACTACTCCGAGACCCTGGGCGCTGGCGCTGGCTACTCTCTCGAGGAGGCCCGCGAGCAGACCATCGAGCATGCAGACGGCAAGTACGTCCTGGTCATCGAGGGTGCCGTCATGACCGCATGTGACGGCTACGCGCTCACCGTGGGAGACGGCCCGGACCACAAGCCCATCCCCGTGTGCACCCCCGACGGCCCCCTGGCCGAGGCCTGCAAGCACGCAGCAGCTGTCATCGCCGCTGGCTCCTGCGCTGTTGACGGCGGCTTTGTCGCAGCTTATCCCAACCCCATGGGCGCCTGCGGCATCCAGAAGTTCATGAAGGACAACGGCATCGACACCCCCGTCGTCAACGTGCCCTCTTGCCCCGTGAACCCCGCTCGCCTGGTGGCAGTCATCGTCGAGTTCATCCTCACCGGCAAGCTGCCCCAGCTCAACGGCTTCAACATGCCCTCTGCCTTCTACAACCAGACCATCCATGACAACTGCCCCCGCCGCGGTCACTTTGAGAACGGCGAGTTCGTCTACAAGTTTGGCACCAAGGAAGAGTCCATGGGCTACTGCCTGTACCCCGTTGGCTGCAAGGGCCCCCAGACCAAGAGCAACTGCGCTCAGGTCCGCTGGAACCGCCGCGTGAGCTGGTGCATCGACTCCGGCAGCCCCTGCATCGGCTGCTCCTGCTCCGATCCCACCACCACCACCTACAACTGGTACGACAGCAACACGCCGTTCCTGGGCCGCATCAAGCGCGTCCGTCTCGGCAGCCTGCGCTTTGACGTGACCCCCGTCGCCCTGGGCATCACCGGCCTCATGGCCGCCGCCCTGGTCGTCCACGGCATGGGCTTCAAGGTCACCGGCCGCACCGACGGCGGTGCTCCCTTCGAGAAGGCCAAGGAGTGGGAGATCAAGCACGGCAAGGTCGTCATCGACGAGCCTGCAAAGACCGAGTCCGCCGACGAGTCTGCAAAGGAGGAGTAAACCATGGCACAGAAGTCTATTATCGATCCGGTTGACCGCATCGAAGGTCACCTGCGCATTGAGATGGAAGTCACCGATGGCGTTGTCTCCAATGCATGGGTTTCCGGCGGCCTGTTCCGCGGTCTCGAGCTGATCGTCGAGGGCCGCGAGCCTGACGACGCAGCCCTGGTCGCACAGCGCATCTGCGGCGTCTGCCCCACCTCCCACTGCCACGCATCCGTGTATGCGGCAGAGGAGGCCTACGGCATCCATCATCCCGAGGGCGCACGCCTTGTCCGCAACCTGCTTGAGGGCGCCCAGTACCTGCACTCCCATATCCTGTGGTTCTACCAGCTCGGCGCGCTCGACTACGTCAACCCCCTGCGCGCTCTGGAAGCCGACCCCGAGAAGGCAACCGCCGTTGCCCAGCAGCTCGGCCTGGCAGTGCGCGACTTCAAGGGTGTCCAGGATCGCTTGATCACCTTTGCAGAGAACGGCCAGTACTCCTGGCTGTCTGGCGGCTGGTTCATGGAGGGTCAGGCCCCCGAGGCCTACAAGCTCCCCGCAGAGGTCGACCTCATCGCCGTGGCCCACTACATCGAGGCCCTCGACATGCAGGCAACAGCAGATGAGATCTCTGCCATCATCGGCGGCAAGATGCCCCATGTGATGACCTCTCGCCCCGGCGGCACCTGCTTCTACCCCAATGTGGAGCGTCTGGACGACATCCTGGCTCGCATCAAGCAGCTGCAGAACTTCATCTCCACCGTTCAGGTCCCCGACGCCCTGGCTATCGCCGGCGTCTACCTGGACGACGTCGCCTCCATCGGCAACAACAAGCACGGCCGCTTCATGTGCTACGGCGTCTTTGACACCGCCATCGACGCAGAGGCTGGCGAGACCGAGTACGACCCCAAGAAGCGCGTCTTCCCGCCGGGTATCACCACCATCGACCCCGAGACCCACGCTGTTACTCGTACCGAGTTCGACGCCTCCCTCATCGAGGAGCAGGTCAAGCACTCCTACTACGACCCCTACACCGGCGAGTCCGACTCCCTGCCCCCGCTGGAGGGCCAGACCAACCCGCCCAAGGAGTTCCCGGGCTACGACCCCTCCAACAAGTACTCCTGGTGCAAGGCCCCGCGCTACAACGGCCAGGTTATGGAGGTCGGCCCTCTCGCCCGTGTTCTCAACGCCTACACCGCCGGTGTGGCCGAGGTCGTCGACGGCATCGACTACGGCATGAGCAAGCTGGGCTTGGATCCCAAGAAGGACCTCTGGAAGCTCAACTCCGCCGCAGGCCGCCTGCTGGCCCGCCCCGTCGAGGCCATGGTCGTCTCCCAGTACATGGAGGACTGGCTGATGGAGCTCGTCGACTACATCGCCAACACCGAGGAGCCCGAGTTCTTCACTCCCAAGGCAACCACCACTGGTGAGGGTACTGGCCTGTGGGAGGCTCCCCGCGGCGCTCTTCTCCACTGCGAGAAGATCAAGAACAACAAGATCACTCACTACCAGGCTGTGGTTCCCACTGCATGGAACATCTCCCCGCGCGACAACGACGACATCCCGGGCACCATCGAGCAGGCTCTGATCGGCACCCCCGTCAAGAACGTCAAGGCACCGATCAACGCCCTGCGCATCGTCCACGGCTACGATCCTTGCATCGCTTGCGCTATCCATGTGGTTGAGCCCAAGACCGGCAAGGAGTTCGAGATGCACACCACTCCTTGGGGAGGTCGATAATCCATGGCACATATGGCACATTACCGTGAGGCCCATCCGCTGCCAGCAGTCATCTGGCACTGGATCAACCTCATCTGCATGATCCTTCTGATCCTGTCCGGTATCGAGATCCACTTCCCGGTTGTCCCCGGCCTGATGGGCATCGCCCGCGGCATGCATCTGGGTTGCGGCTTCATCCTGTTCTTTGCACTGGTGTTCCGCATCGTCTGGTCCTTCTTCGGCAAGTCCGCCAACGTGGGCGGCACCCGCGTCCAGGTTATGGATGCCCGCACCTTCCTGCCCCAGAAGGAGAACCGTCACCAGCTGATCCCCTGGATCAAGTACTATCTGTTCCTCAAGAAGGAGCATCCGCTGTCTGGCAAGTATGGCGTTCCCCAGAAGATCGCCTACTTCGTCTTCGTCATCGTCGGCATCTTCGCGATGTTCTTCACCGGCCTGTGCCTGTGGCAGACCACTGCCATGTGGGCACCCTGCCTGTGGTTCACCACCCTGGTCGGCGGCCTGATGAAGGTCCGCATCATCCACTATGCAGGCATGTTCTGGTTCATCTGCTTCATGCTGATCCACATCTACCTGGCCAACATCGAGGGCGTTGCCCCCACCATGATCATGTTCTTCCGCAAGGAGCATGGCGGCCTTACCTGGGATACCGAGAAGCAGTGCATCAGCGGCGAGGACCTGCTGCACGACGCTCCTCAGGAGTACAAGCCCCTGAAGAAGGACGAGGAAGCCACCGCTTAAGCGCTTCCCCACAACAGCACCTTCACGAGAACCCCGCCCCTGTGGCGGGGTTCTTGCTTGTGCGCTGTGAGGCTGGGATGACAGAAGAGGCCCGTCCCGACCTCACGGCTTCTTGCTGTTCGCGTGCCACAGAGAAAAGACGAGCTTGCAGACAGCTTTGTTGCTGTTAAGCTGGGCATATGGGAATGAGACAAGACAGAAGCGGCTACCAGGTGCGCAATCGCAGGGATCCCGGCGCTGGGGCGCAGCACCGCTCTGCGGAGCATCGGGCAAGCGCTCCACGCGAGGACAGCGCGGCAAGCTATGACCGCAGCCGCTACCGCGCGCGCAATGCCGACGAGCACCCGCGGCGCTCCTACCCCGAGCGGGGCTCGCACGCTTACGAGGCGCCTCCACACGCAGCTGCATCAAGCCGGCGTCAGGTTCAAGCGCAGCGCCCTGCCAGCTCCTCTGCGCGCCGGCAGCGCAGGAGCGGGCAGCTCCCCTCTTCCACCAGGCATCAGCGCGAGCATGCTGGCCGTCAGGCCCGCCAGACGCCCCAGGGCAGGGGTCGCGGCGCCCATTCTGCAGCAGCTGCAACACCGGCCATCCCCCTGCCGGCCCTTGTCTTGGCAGCGCTCGTCGTGCTGGCGCTAGCGGTGTTCGGCGTGAGCCGCTGCGTGGGCGGTGCTCCCCAAGAGCAGCAGGCCAGTAAGGGAGAAGGCAGCTCTCTGCCGGCCTTGGAGCTGTCCGCCCAAAAGACCGAGGCAGACTACCTTCCCACGCCCTACATGGCCTCTTGCGACGGCGTGAAGCTCCACTGCGCCGTGCGCGCGGACCAGCTCACAGAGGTCCTCATCCACAACGCCAGCTACTCCTATGCCCTCCCGCTCAAGACCAAGCTCACAGAGGCGACCAATGTCGACGTCATCGCCCAGCACGGCACGGGGCGCGATGCGAATGCCCAGCCAACGGGAGATGCCTGGCTCACGGGCGAGTTCATACGCTGCTACCGCTCCACTAGCGAAGGCCCCAAGCTCAGCGCGATCGACTGCGGCGGCCCGGTGGGCGCAACGGTGTACGCTCCGGTGAGCGGTACGGTGGTGAAGGTCGTTGAGTACGACCTCTACAACAACAGCGCCTACCCGGATGTGAGGGTCCACATACAGCCAGAGGGCCGCCCCGACCTCGACGTGGTGCTCATCCACCTTACGGATGTCAGCTGCAAGGAAGGCGATGTGGTCGAGGGCGGCGTCACGCCCATCGCTGCGGTGCGCGACGTCTACGCCTACATTGGCGATCAGATGCAGCTCAAGGACTACACAGCGCTTGGCGACAACGGCAACCACACCCACATCCAAGTGAACGACGTCACCAACAAGGATTACCACGGGCTCGACTAGCGGCCCTGCTGCTGCCCCTTACCCCAGCACGTGCGCGAGCCAGGGGGCGTACTCGCCGCTCCACTGGCCCTGCAGCTCTGCAAAGCGCTCCTCCCAGTTGAACTGGTTTTCGAAGACGAGCTCCAGGTAGTTCTTGTTGCCGATTGCGCGCGGCTGCTGCAGGAGCTGGTAGGCGTAGGTGTAGGTGCAGGTCGGGCACATGGAGACGATCGTCTCTCCCTCCTGCACGGCCGCGAGCTTGCGCGCCGTTTGGGCCTGCTTTTCCTCAAGGTTGAACGAACCCACAGAGCCGCCGGCCCCGCAGCAGCCACCAAAGGCCACGGGGGTGGTCTGCGGCAGGCCCAGTAGCTGGCAGACCTCGTCCAGATAGCGGCCGTCGCGGTCCTGGCAGGACTTGGAGATGCGCAGGCGCATGCCCTTAAGGCTGCGCTTGGGGGCAAAGCCCTTCTCGAGCAGGTAGCCGGCAAGCGTGACGGCCTCCAAAGGCAGCCCAAGCTGCTTGAAGGCGGCGCTGAGGTTGTTGCGGCAGCCGGGGCAGGCGCAGACCACCCGTGTGGCACCCGTTGCGGCGGCTTCACGGGCTATCGACGCGATCAGCTCCTGGGCTCGCGTGTAGAAGCCGGCGCTTTTGAGCGACGAGCCGCAGCAGCGGTCGACCATGGTGACCCTGCCGCCGTCGAGCTCCTGCAGCGTGGAGAAGATCTCTCTCGTGAGGGCGGGGTTGTAGGCTGCCAGAGAGCAGCCGGGGAAGAACACCGTGCTAAAGCCGTCCTCGGGCTGCGCTCCGCTGCCGCCAAGATGGCGCGTGAACTCTGGGTACGAGATGCCCTGTATGGCGCGGTAGGTGGTGAAGACGTCCCACTCTCGGTCCACTTGAACACTCGACCACGCGCTGCGGGGGATGAGCCCCAGCTCCTGGAACTCCACGCGCGCGGCGTGGACGAGGTCGAGCACGGCGTTGCCGGCAAAACAGGTCTGCTGGCAACCCGTGCACAGGAAGCAGCCGCGCACGGCCTGGGTGAGCTCAAAGCTCTCGAGCAGGTTCTGGGCCAGTCCCTCTGGCGTGGCGCTTTCAGCGCTTGCATCGAGCATGCCGCGGGCAATGCCGCCCAGGGTGAGCCCTGCAGCAGAGAGCGAGCTGCAGGACTCGCGGCAGCGCCCGCATTCCGTGCAGCTGGCCGCAAAGGTCCAGAAGGCGGCCGGGTCATGGAGCTGCGAGCTCAAGGCGGGCTGCTCCTGCCCGGCGGTGCAGGGGTGCGCGGCAGGGGAGGGCAGCAGCTCCTCTTCCAAACGCCGTGCGTACATGGCCCCGTACTCGTAGACGGTGCCGCCGGGCTTGCCCTTGCTGCTGAAGACGTTGAAGCCCTGCAGGCGCTCGCACCCGTCTTCGCTGCGGTAGGCGCAGACAGCGCATCCGTGGCTGAAGTCGATGCGCTCAAAGCGCGTGCCAGCGCCTTGCTCCATGCTCCCGCCGCTCACCAGCGTGGCGCTGCGCACATAGACGGTGTTGCTGGGGATGAAGCCGCGGTAGGCGCTCGAGGCCGAGGGCTCGCGGCCAGCCAGGAAGGCGGCCATCGCGTGGCCCGCCGCCCTTCCCTGGGCGCAAGCCTCGGTCCAGGTCCCCGCGATCTGCACTGCGCCTGTGCAGAGGTTGGCGACCTGGGCCACATCGCCTGCCGCGTAGACGCCGCAGGCGCTGCAGCGCAGGTGCTCGTCAACCAGTAGGCCCTGCTCCAGGGCCAGGCTGCCCGGGGTGACAAAGCCCAGGTTGGGTCGCATGCCGTGAGCCAGCAGCACGTCTGCGTACTCGCGCGTGCTGCCGTTGTCAAAGCTCACGGCAACGCCGCCTTGGGGCAGCGCGCGGGCGCTTACAGCGCTGCGGCCCAGCATGAGATCCACGCCCTGCTCCGCCAGCGCGCGCTCAAAGAGCTCGGCCACCTCGGGGCAGGCGCTCTTCTTGAGGATGTGCCCGCTGCGGGCCAGCAAGGTGGGCTTCACCCCGCGCTCCAGACAGGCCTCGACGGTCTTGAGAGCCACCATGGAGCTGCCGCTCACCAGCACGGGGCGCCCGTCCTGCGCGGCGCGCTGCAGGCTCTGCGCCAGCTCGAGTGCCTGCTCTGGCGTGCGCAGCAGCTTGGGGGCAAAGCCCTCGCACGCTGGGAAGCCGCCTGCTGCGGGTGAAGACCCTGTTGCCACCAGGCAGGCGTCAAAGCCCAGCCGCCTGCCGCTGGCGGTGACAGCACAGCGCCCGTCTACGTCCAAGCGGGCAACGGGGTCGCCTTCGACGAGCTCCAGCTGCAGACCCGCGAGCTGCTGGGCGCTGAAGGGGCGGCACCCCTGCTCGCTCTTGACGCCGCCGGCGCAGTAGGAGCTGAGAACGGGGCTGTAAGGCGCCCCGCTCGTGTTTGAGACAACAGCGATGCGGCCGTCGAAGCCTTCGGCCCTCAGGGCCGTAGCCGCGTTGAGCGCCGCAGTGCCAAAGCCCAGCAAGAGGGCTGTCTTTGTGGGGTTCATGGTATTCCTCCTTTTGCTCCATGGAGTATAGCCCCGCTGTCATGAGGCCGCGGCAACATGCCCTTCGCGCAGGAGCCAAGGGCAAAATGAGCGGGCGCAGGGCTGGAGCCGCGCAGTGCTCAGGTGTACCCTGTTTAGCCATGACAACCCAAAGCTGCCGTTCAGCATTTCAACACCAAAAGAGGAGAATCAGCTCATGCTAACGAGGCAAGACCGCTTCCTGGAGTTCATGGGGCGCTCTGATACGCGCTTTGTCATCCCGCTGTACCAGCGCGTCTACTCGTGGACGCCGCGCCAGTGCCAAGAGCTCTGGACGGACATCATGCGCGC
>JBJEHM010000063.1:12956-19694 GCA_051876075.1 Coriobacteriales bacterium | reverse complement strand
CAGCTGCTGATGATCGACGCGCAGCTGGGCCCACAGGACAAGGCGCAGGAGATCTTCGAGAGCCTCAACACCAAGGGGCTGCCGCTCACCACGGCGGACCTCGTTCGCAACTACCTGCTGGTGGGTCTGCCGCGCGCAGAGCAGCGCCGCCTCTACGACGAGTACTGGAACCCCATCACCCTGATGTTCGGGGAAGACCCCGGCGCATACAAGCTCAACGCCGGCATACGCATGTGGCTCTCCATCCGCTCGCGCCAAACGCGCATCCACGACAAGAGCCAGACCTACAACGCCTTCAAGGCCTACATGACCCAGGAGTACCAGGGGACGCTCGAGGACCTGCTCGACGAGCTGCGCTCCTTCTGCCTGATGTGGGCGGAGAACTACAAGTTCAACGAGGTCAAGGAGTTCCGCTGCATGAAGTGGGCCAAGGGCAAGAACACCACGCTGCTGCCCCAATGGGGACACCCCAGCGGCTTTTAAGCGGGCGCGATCACAGAGGAAGGTCTTCAACATGCAGACATCTCAGGCAAGCTATCTCGATTTCTTGGGGACCGCGGGCTCCCAGCTGAGCATCCCCGTCTTCCAGCGCCAGTACTCCTGGGGCGTGTGGCAGTGCGAGGAGCTGTGGGAGGACATACTCAACGCCGGCCAGGCCAGCGAGGAGCACTTCATCGGCAGCATCGTCTACACAGAGGAACCGGCCAGCGGGGAATGCGGCATCGAGCGCCTCTTCAACGTGGTCGACGGCCAGCAGCGCACTACCACGGTGAGCCTGCTGCTCACAGCCCTGCGCGACCACCTGGCCGCAAGCGGCGGCAGCGTGTGCGGCCTGAGCGCGGCGCAGATCGACGAGCGCTTCCTCCATGTGCAGGGTGGGGGCGCAAAGGCCCCCAAGCTCTCTGCCGCCCCGGGTGACCAGGCAACCTACGCCTCGCTGCTCGACGGAGCGCCCCTGCCGGCAAGCTACAAGGTCTCTACCTGCATGACGGCAAACTACGCCTTCTTCAAGGAGAAGCTGGAGTCTGCAGACCTGGAAGGCATGTGGCACGGCTTGGAGAGCCTCTTCGCCATCATCGTCTTGCTCGACGGAGACGACGACCCCCAGCTCATCTTCGAGGGCATCAACTCCAAGGGCATGTCGCTGGCAACGAGCGACCTCCTGCGCAACAAGCTCTTCTACGGCGCGGACGAAGCCGAGCAGCAGCGCCTGCTGGAGCAGTACTGGGAGCCTATCGAGGCGATCTTCGACAACGGCACAGACCAGCTCTCGTTCAACGCGGCCCTGCGCTGCTGGCTGGTGGGCAAGGACTCCAGCTTGGAAAAGCACAACCGCCACGAGCTTTACAGCGTGTTCCGCAAGTTCGTCAACGAAAGCTACCAGGGCACGATCGAGGAGCTGATGAGCGAGCTGCTGGAGCACTGCCGCTCGTTCAAGGAGCAGATCCGCGGCCCCCAGGTGAAGCGCCACCTGGACTGGGCGGTGGGTGAGGCTCCCGCCGGTGCTGCCAACCGCATCTTCGGCATCAACTAGCAGCACAAATAGCGCGCCCGCAGGGGTTCCTGCGGGCGCGCTGCGTTGCGGGGTGCGTGGGGGCGCTTACTGGATCTTGCAGACCCAGCCTTCGGGGCCCTCGATCTTGCACTGCTGGATGTCTGTGAGGGTGGCGCGCAGCTTCTTCATCACGGGGCCGCTGGTCTCTGCGCCATTGGGGAAGGTGACGTCGATGCCCTCGCCTTCGACATGGCCCACCGGGCTGATGACAGCCGCGGTGCCGCACAGGCCGCACTCCACGAAGTCTCCGTTGAGGACCTCCTCGAACTTGACCGGGCGTTCGATGACGTTCATGCCGCAGTAGTCCTTGGCCACCACCACCAGCGAGCGGCGGGTGATGGAGGGCAGGATGGAGTCCGTGTGGCTCTGGGGCACGACCAGGTTGCCTTCCTTGTCAACGAACATGATGTTGGCGCCGCCGGTCTCCTCGACGTAGGTGCGCGACTGGCTGTCCAGGTACATGTTCTCTGCGTAGCCCTTGGCGTGGGCCTCCATGCCGGGCTTGAGGCTCATGGCGTAGTTGAGGCCGGCCTTGATGTTGCCGGTGCCATGGGGGGCGGCGCGGTCGTACTGCGCGATGCCTAAGGTCACAGCGGTGTCGCCACCCTTGAAGTAGGGGCCCACGGGGGTGACCAGGATGCGGAACTGGTACTCGGTAGCAGGCTTCACGCCGATGACCTCGCCCGTGGCGAACATGAAGGGGCGCACATAGAGGGTGGCGCCGGAGCCAAAGGGCGGGACCCAGTCCGCGTTGGCGAGGACGACCTGCTTGACGGCCTCGACAAAGCGATCCTGCGGGAAGACCGGCATGCAGAGGCGCTCTGCGGAGTCTGCCATGCGCTGGGCGTTGAGGTCTGGGCGGAAGCACACGATGTGGCCGTCTTCTGTGGTGTAGGCCTTGAGGCCCTCGAAGACCTCCTGGCAGTAGTGCAGGATGCCCGCGCACTCGCTCATCGTGACGCTGTGGTCCTCGGTGAGGAAGCCCTCGCCCCACTCGCCGTCTTTGTAGTTGCAGACGTAGGAGTAGTCCGTCTTCATATAGCTGAAGGGCAGGTTACCCCAGTCGATGTCCTTCTTTGGCATGGGAGTCATCTCCTCAGTTGCGTGCGTATATAGACGCTCACAATGGTAAACCCAAGTCATGTTGCAGGCTGGTTAATTGTGCGCAGCAAGTGTCCCAGCGGGCGGGCGGCAGGGCAGAGAGACCGTGTCTTCCCGTTGGCTGGCAGCGTTTTGAGCGGACTAGAGCTCGATGTCCTCTACATGGGCGTGACAGACGGGCTGCTCGGGGACGTCGATGCCCAGCGCGCACGAGGCCAGCACCCTCAGCTCCTCGATGCTCGCCTTGTAGCAGGCCAGGGAATCGATCCAGCGGCGCAGGCACGCGCGGCCCTCGTCTGTGAGCTCGTAGCAGCGCTTGGCGGGGCCGGACTCGCTGGTGTCCCAGGCGCTGGTGATGAGGCCGTTGTTCTCCATCTGCTTGAGGATGCGGTAGATGCCGGTTGGGTCTGGCGCGTTGCCGCCGTACATGGGGCCCTGAGCCATCTCTTGGATGATGGCGTAGCCGTGCAGGGGCGCGTCGTGGGCGGCCAAGACGGTGAGGATGGAAGGCTGGGTAAGGCGTGAGAGGCTCTTGCCGAGCACCGCGCACTCGTTCATCTCGTTATCTGACTTGGGGTGGCATGCAGACCACATGTGGTTCCTCCTTGTTAGCGTACCCGCCCATTGTACCCCGTGCTCCCAAGAGGGACTGTGGGGAATAGGTGGCACGTGCGAGTAGCTGCAGCCTGCTGATAGCTGCCGCGGGCGGGAGTGCTGCCATTGCACAGCTACAACTATAGGAGTAAGTCCTATAATGTTGCAGCGCCGCAAGGCGGCTGCGGGCTTGCGCTCTGCGCTCCGCGGTACCTAAGAGAGAACAACCCCCTGGCAGAAGGGCTTTTCATGGACAAGACCGAGTTTCTCGTGGTCAGCGGCTTTCTGGGCGCCGGCAAGACCACTACGATGATCGCCCTGGCGGAATATATGGACGCCAACATGCAGAAGGTGGGCATCATCGCCAACGATCTGGGCGCGCAGCTCGTGGACACCAATCTCACACGCGAGAGCGGCTGCACGGTTGAAGAGATCGCATCTGGCTGCATCTGCTACCAGATGGAGAACACCGTGGACCGCATCCGCCGCATGCGCGACAACGCCGGTGCCAAGCTGGTCATGAGCGACATCCCCGGCTGCGGCGTGGGCACGGTGGAGCATGTCTACAAGCAGGTCCTGCGCGACAACGCAGATGAGCTCTGGTTGGGGCCGCTCACCGTCATCGTCGACCCAGAGCGCCTGCGCATGATCATGCCGGAGCAGGCAGACATCAACCTCCCGCCAGAACTCAAGTATCTGCTTGAAACGCAGGTCGAGGAAGCCGACCTGGTGGTCCTCAACAAGATCGACAAGCTGAGTGAAGGCGAGCTCGAGCGCTACATGGCCTTCCTCGAGGAGGTCTGTCAGGTGCCTGTGATGGCCATCAGCGCCCGCGAGGGCACGGGCATCGCCCAGCTGGCCGAGTACCTGGTGAACCACGGCTCCTCTCTGCGAGAAGTGGAGATCGACTACGCCGGCCCTGATTACTCCCAGGCAGAGAGCGTGCTCACCTGGTACAACCGCCGCCTCTACCTCAAGACCAGGGACGGCTCGGCAATCGACTTCAACGAGGTAGTCGACGAGCTGGTCGAGGGCATTCGCATGGGCCTCATCGAGCGCAAGGGAAACGCCCCGCACCTCAAGGTCTACGGCCTCAACGGGGACGACTTCGTCAAGGGTTCGCTCATCGGCATCGACTACGACACCGAATACGAGCGCACGCTGCAGGCCCCGTGCCAGAACCTCCGCATCATCCTCAACGCCCGCGTCACCTGCCCGGCGCGCCCCTTCAGCCGCCTGGCAGACGACGCCCTGGACGAGGTCTGCGATGCGCACAGCCTGGAGTGCCAGGTGTTCTTCACAGAGTGCTTTGGCATGAGCGACGAAGGCCGCCGCTAGGGCGCAGGCAGGCGCAGGGGAGAAGAGATGAGCAGCGCACAGACCAAGACCAACGAGGAGATCCGCGCCCAGGTGGCGCAGTACTACGGCTCCTTCCTCCAGGACACGAACAGCCTCCACACGGACTGCTGCACCAGCTCTGTGCCGCCCAAGTACGTCTTGGACGTGCTGAAGGACGTCGACCCGCAGATCGTGGCGCACTTCTACGGCTGCGGCAGCCCCATCCCGCCCGCGCTGGAGGGCGCCACCGTACTCGACCTGGGCTGTGGCACCGGCCGCGACGTCTACATCTGCTCCAAGCTGGTGGGCCCGGCCGGTCGTGTGATCGGCGTTGACATGACGCCCTCCCAGCTGGACTTTGCCCGCAGCTACGAGGCCTCCCAGATGGAGCGCTTTGGCTTTGAGAAGAGCAACGTGGAGTTTGTGGAGAGCTACATCGAGGATGTGGCGGCCATCCCCTCAGAGAGCGTCGACGTAGTCATCTCCAACTGCGTGGTGAACCTCTCGCCCTTCAAGGAGCAGCTCTTCAAGGAGGTCTTCCGCGTGCTCAAGCCGGGCGGGGAGCTCTTCTTCAGCGATATCTTCAGCGACCGCCGCGTGCCCGAGGGCTTCTATGACGACCCCGTCTTGCGCGGCGAGTGCCTGAGCGGCGCCATGTACATCGAGGACTTCCGCCGCATGCTGGCAGACAACGGCGTGGCGGTCTTCTACGACGTTGAGTGCGAGGAAGTGCACATCGGCGACCTGCGCATCGCCACCAAGCTGGGCTGCATCGGCTTCTACAGCCACACCATCCGCGCCGTCAAGGGGCTGGCGCTGGAGCCCGTGGAGGAGGACTACGGTCAGACGGCCACCTACCTGGGCACCATGCCGGAGAACAAGCGCTACTTCGACCTCAGCAGCGAGGTGCGCTTGGTCAAGGGCAAGCCCGTGGCAGTCAGCGGCAACATGGCGCGCCTGCTGCAGGGCAGCCGCTATGCCCCGCACTTCAAGGTGACGCCTGCAGGCCAGCACCGCGGGCCGTACAGCTTTGAGCAGGCAAACGAGGCCCTGCGCCTGGCCCAGGGCAAGGAGCGCCTGGGCCTGGAGGAGCTGCAACAGTCCTGCCGCGAGCTGGGCATCGAGCCCTTCGAGCAGCGCGTGCACGACAAGGGCTTCTTGCGCAGCACAGAGCTGCAGACCATGCAGGTCAACATCACCTATGCCTGCAACCTGGCCTGCAGCCACTGCTACCTGCAGTGCGGCCCTGCCAACACAGAGATGATGAGCCGCCAGACCATGGCGGAGGTGCTGCGCGCCTTCAAGGCGGGCGGCTACCAGGTGATGGACATCACGGGTGGATCGCCGGAGATGAACCCCCATGCGGAGTGGTTCATCGAGGAGGCAGCGCAGCTGGCCGACGAGGTCATCGTGCGCTCCAACCTGGCCATCTTGCAGATGCCCGAGTACGCGCACTTCATGGAGGTCTACGCCCGCAACAAGGTCAAGCTGGTGAGCAGCCTGCCCTACTTCACAGAGCTGGGCTGCGACAACCAGCGCGGCGGGGGAGTGTTCCGCCGGGTGATGGAGAGCTTGCACCAGCTCAACGAGCTTGGCTACGGCCGCCAGCCGGAGCTGCAGATCGACCTGGTCTACAACGTCGACGGCCCCTTCCTGCCGCCTGACCAGCGCGAGCTGGAGGAGCTCTACAAGTACGAGCTGCAGCAGGCCGAGCAGGTGGACTTCAACGGCATGTACGCCTTCAACAACTACTGTCTGGGGCGCTTTGCCAACCAGATGAAGGCCCAGCACAAGTTCGACTACTACCTCAAGCTGTTGGCAGACAACTACAACGGCGCGGTGGTTGCATCCATGATGTGCCGCTCCATGGTGAACGTGGACTACGACGGCGGCCTCTACGACTGCGAGGTCAACCACGTCTTGGGGCTTCCCATCCTGGGCGAGGACGGCCAGCCGCTCACCGTCAGCGACATCGCCGAGCGCCCGCTGCAGCCGCGCGCCATACGCACGAGCCCCATCTGCTATAGCTGCGCCGCCGGCTGCGGCTCCAGCTGCGGCGGCTCCCTGCTCGAAAAGCAGCTCAAAGAGCAAGCCGCCTTCTAGCACCCCGCGATGGCGCGCAGCGCCGAGCCTGCAAGCGCGAGAGCAGC
>JBJEHM010000063.1:0-12856 GCA_051876075.1 Coriobacteriales bacterium | reverse complement strand
CAGCCCCCGCCACTCGGCGCGAGCAGGTTCACAAGTTCGCCGATTCGCGCTGCGCTATCGAGTAGTGTACAATCGACTCGCATGCACGCACCAAGCGAAAGGCGCACCATGGCTTCCAAAGCGTCCCTCACGCTCGACAACGAGCTCTCCTTCCCCCTCTACGCAGCTGCCAAGGAGATGACCAGGCGCTACAACCCGCATCTGGAAAAGCTCGACCTCACCTACACCCAGTATCTGGCCATGCTCGCCCTCTGGCAGCACGGCCAGCTCACAGTGAGCGGGCTGGGCGAGCTTTTGCACCTTGACAGCGGCACTCTCACCCCGCTGCTCAAGAAGCTCGAGGCAAAGGGCTACGTGGTCCGCACCCGCTCGCTCGAAGACGAGCGCAAGGTGTCTGTTGCGCTCACGGATGAGGGCGCCAAGCTCAAGCAGGCGGCGAGCAAGGTGCACGCCGCTGTGAAGGCGGAGCTCGACATGGACGAAGAGGATGTCAAGCTCCTGAGCATGACGCTGAACTGGCTGCTGGGCAAGCTCGACGAGACCGATCCGCGCCGCGCTGGCCTTGCGCAGGCAGAGGAAGCCGGAGCTTAGGGCGTGTGGGCCGCTGGCGCGGTCTAACAGGGCCTCGTGCGTGCTGGGCGGTGACAGCCTGCACTCCTGTGTGGAATACTCGAGCCATGAGAATTGAGGGCCTGCTGGGGGAGTGCCCGGGGGTCCTCGTAGCGAACGAGACAGGAGACCCCATGCCCACCGATATCGAGATCGCACAGTCCGTAACGCCCAAGCACATCTCCCAGATCGCCGCCAAGGCCGGCATCAGCGAGCAGTACCTGGAGCTCTACGGCAACGCCAAGGCCAAGATCGACTTCAACTACCTCTCTGACCACGCAGACGACCCGGACGGCAAGCTGGTGCTCGTCACCGCCATCAACCCCACCCCGGCGGGCGAGGGCAAGACCACCACGTCCATCGGCCTGGCAGACGGCCTCCAAAGAATCGGCAAGAACGCCATCCTCGCCTTGCGCGAGCCCTCCCTGGGCCCGGTCTTCGGCATCAAGGGCGGCGCTGCCGGCGGCGGCTACTCCCAGGTGATCCCCATGGAGGACATCAACCTCCACTTCACCGGAGACTTCCATGCAATCGGCGCGGCCAACAACCTGCTCGCCGCCATGCTCGACAACCACATCCAGCAGGGCAATGCCTTGGGCATCGATCCCAAGAAGATCACCTGGAAGCGCGCCGTCGACATGAACGACCGCCAGCTTCGCCACATCGTGGACGGCCTGGGCGGAGACAAGCAGGGCGTGCCCCGCGAGGACGGCTTCGACATCACCGTTGCCTCCGAGATCATGGCAGTCTTCTGCCTGGCCACCTCCATCACCGACCTCAAGGAGCGCCTGGCTCGCATCATCGTCGGCTACACCTATGCCGGCAAGCCCGTCACCGCCCACGACCTCAAGGCGGAAGGCGCCATGGCGGCCCTGCTCAAGGACGCCCTCAAGCCCAACCTGGTCCAGACCCTCGAGGGCACCCCGGCCTTTGTGCACGGCGGTCCCTTCGCCAACATCGCCCACGGCTGCAACTCCGTCCAGGCAACCGCCCTTGCCATGAAGACCGGCGACTACGCCATCACCGAGGCCGGCTTCGGCGCTGACCTGGGCGCAGAGAAGTTCCTGGACATCAAGTGCCGCCTGGCGGGCCTCAAGCCCTCCGCCGTGGTCATCGTGGCCACCGTGCGCTCCCTCAAGTACAACGCCGGCATCCCCTTCGCCGAGCTCACCACAGAGAACCTCGAGGCCCTCGAGGCCGGCCTGCCCAACCTGCTGCAGCATGTGGGCAACATCAAGAACGTCTACAAGCTGCCCTGCGTGGTCGCCATCAACGCCTTCCCCACAGACACCGCCGCAGAGCTTGAGCTCGTCCAGGCCAAGTGCAAGGAGCTGGGCGTCAACGCGGTGCTGGCCCAGCACTGGGCAAAGGGCGGAGAAGGCGCCGTTGCCCTGGCGCAGGAGGTCGTGCGCGTGTGCGAGGAGGAGTCCAACGAGGACTTCAGCTTCTCCTACGAGCTGGACGGCTCCATCGAGGACAAGCTCAACACCATCGCCCAGCGCATCTACCATGCAGACGGCGTGGTGCTCACCGCGCAGGCCCAGCAGCAGGCCAAGCAGCTCGAGGAGCTGGGCTATGGCAAGCTGCCCATCTGCGTTGCCAAGACCCAGTACTCCTTCACGGACGACCCCACCAAGCTCGGCGCGCCCAAGGGCTTCACCATCACGGTCCGCAACCTCAAGATCTCTGCTGGCGCAGGCTTCATCGTGGCGCTCACCGGTGACATCATGACCATGCCCGGCCTGCCCAAGGTGCCGGCTGCAGAGCGCATCGACGTTGACGAGCGCGGCGTCATCAGCGGCCTGTTCTAATCCGTCTCTACGCGTCATTCAAGGACGGGGGCCCGCAGCCACGCCGCTGCGGGCCCCCGTTGTTTGGCAGCTCGACTTCTGCTCCTGCGTTCTGCTGCCGTTTGCCGCTCAATCACACGATTTCTCCACAGCTTTGTTGCAAAGGGGTATCATCGAACGCGTTTTACACGCAATGAAGCCGTCGGAACCCACGGGGGACCGGTGGTGGAGCGGACTCTGGAGAATCCCGGATACCGGGTGCCGACGGTGCAAGGCGGCTCACGCGCCGCTGAAACTCTCAGGCAAAAGGACAGAGACAAACGCGCGCCTCCAAGTTGTGCGCCCTTGCCTTACCTCCTCCTCATCCGCTCATGAGACCAATGGGGAGGGATTCACCTCATCATGATGGACGCGCTCTACAACGTGGTAGTCACCATCAACACGTACCTGTCCAATTATGTCCTGCTCATTCTGCTCGTGGGCACCGGCCTCTTCTTCACCATCCGCACCAAGGCGGTGCAGGTGCGTTGCTTTGGAGAGGGCTGGCGCAGGCTCTTCGGCAACTTCAGCCTCCGCGGCGGCAAGCACGGCGGCGGCATGAGCTCCTTCCAGGCGCTCACCACGGCCATCGCGGCCCAGGTGGGCACCGGCAACATCGTCGGCGCCTGCGGTGCGCTGCTCATCGGCGGCCCCGGCGCTATCTTCTGGATGTGGGTCATCGCCTTCCTGGGCATGGCCACCAACTACGCCGAGGCCATCCTCGCGCAGGAGACTCGCAAGGTCGACGAGGACGGCACCGTGCACGGCGGTCCGGTCTACTACATCAAGACGGCCTTCAAGGGCAAGTTCGGCACTTTCCTGGCCGGCTTCTTTGCCGTCGCCATCATCCTGGCCCTGGGCTTCATGGGCTGCATGGTCCAGTCCAACTCCATCGCCAGCACCATGAACTCCGCCTTCATGATCCCCACCTGGGTCATCGGCCTGGCAGTGGTCATCGTGGCCGGCTTCATCTTCATCGGCGGCGTCCAGCGCATCGCCTCTGTCACAGAAAAGCTCGTACCCGTCATGGCCGTGCTCTACATCATCGGCGGCCTCATCGTCATCATCGCCAACGCTGCCAACCTCCCCGAGGCCTTTGCGCTGATCTTCCAGTGCGCCTTCAACCCCAGCGCGGAGCTGGGCGGCGTGACCTTCGGCATCTTCGCCGCGATGACGCAGGGCGCCAAGCGCGGCCTGTTCTCCAACGAGGCGGGCATGGGCTCCACCCCGCATGCCCATGCGATGGCCCAGGTCAAGGACCCGCATGAGCAGGGCGTTGTGGCCTCTATCGCCGTCTTCGTCGACACCTTCGTGGTCGTCACCGTCACCGCCATGGTCGTCATGGTCACCATGTTCACCGGCGACGGCGCGCTCGCCCAGGGTGCCTGGGAGGGCATCGACAAGACCAACCTGGCCCAGCTCGCCTTCGGCACGCTCTTCGGCAACGGCTTTGGCTCTGCCTTCGTGGCCATCTGCCTGCTCTTCTTCGCCTTCTCCACTATCGTCAGCTGGAACCTCTTCGCCCGCCTGAACGTGGAGTACCTCTTTGGCAAGAAGGCCCTGCCCGTCTTTGCCGTGATCGCCCTGGTCTTCATCTTCCTGGGCAGCATCCTCTCCAACGACCTCGTCTGGGAGCTGGCAGACATGTTCAACCAGCTGATGGTGCTCCCCAACGCCATCGCGCTCTTCGCCCTCAGCGGCATCGTGGCCAAGCACGCCAACAAGCCGCATCCCAAGCCCTTCGCAGAAGAGGAGTAGGCCCTCTAGGCTTCTCGCACCCTCAACCGAGCTCCTCAGACACCAGGCCCCGGCAGCAACCGAGCTGCCGGGTCCTTCCTTATGTGCCAGAGACGCGCTAGCGAGGGCGGGGGCGTTCACGCTCCTTATCGTTTCCTTAAACTGTACTAAGTGTATTGACTGTACTAAGCTAACTAGTACACTGTAGACAGTGCACTGATACATTCGAACACACAGGAAGGAGGTGAGCACATGATCAGCATCGATACACGGGATTCGCGTCCCCTGTACGAGCAGGTGGTAGACGGCTTCCGCACGCTCATCATCGCTGGCGTCGTTGCCAAGGATGACAAGCTGCCCTCCGTCCGCTCCCTTGCATCCCAGCTGGCTATCAACCCCAACACCATCCAGCGCGCCTACCGCGAGCTCGAGGCACAGGGCTACACCTATTCGGTTGCCGGCAAGGGCTGTTTTGTGGCGGCGGTGGACGGTACCGCAGACCTCCGCAAGCTCGACCTGCTGGAGCAGTTCGACAAGGTGTCGGGCGAGCTCATGGCGATGGGTTGCACTGCTGAGGAGCTCACCGCGCGACTGAAGGGAGGGGAGACCCTATGATAGAGGTGAGGGAGGCCGTAAAGGTCTTTGGCAAGGTACGTGCCCTCGACGGCCTCACGATGAGGGTTCCCAGGGGAGTGGTGTACGGCTTGGTGGGGCCAAACGGCGCCGGCAAGACCACGGTGCTGCAGCACATCTGCGGCTCCATGCGCCCAGACAGCGGGCAGATCCTGGTCGACGGCGAGCCCGTGTGGGAGAACACCCGCATCAAGGCCAAGATCTCCACCATCCCCAGCGACATCTACTTCTACAACCAGGCCACCATCCAGGACATGCACGACCTCTACCGCGGCCTCTACGCCGCAAGCTGGGACGAGGAGCGCTTTCAGCAGCTCCGCGGTCTCTTCGGGCTGGACGAGCAGGCCCGCTTCCGCGACCTCTCCAAGGGCATGAAGAAGCAGGCCGCCTTCTGGATCACGCTGTCCCAGCGCCCAGAGCTCCTGCTGTTGGACGAGCCTGTCGACGGCCTCGACCCCGCCGCCCGTCACAAGGTGTGGGGCGTGGTCATGGAGGAGGTCGCCGAGCGCGGCATGACCGTCCTCACATCTTCGCACAACCTGCGCGAGCTTACGGATGTCTGCGACTACGTGGGCATCATGGACGCCGGCCGCATGCACCTGGAGCGCACGCTCAGCGAGCTGCAGGACAACTTCGTCAAGGTGCAGGTCGCCTTCCCGGACGACACCCTCAAGGTGCCGGCGGGCATCGCGGTGCTCAACCAGGAGCGCCAGGGGCGCCTGTTCACACTGGTGGTCAGGGGCTCTGCAGCACAGGTCGAAGAGGCCTTTACCCAGTACGGCCCCGTGTTCATCAACATCCTTCCGCTTTCCCTGGAAGAGGTGTTTATCTACGAGATGGGAGGTGTGCGCAATGAGGCAATCATGGGTTAGCTGGACCCTGGTCAAAGACAATGCGCAGCGCTTCTGGCCGCTGTGGCTGGCCTTCCTGGGTGCCTGGGTGCTGGGCCTGCTGCTGCCCCTGGCGGTGATCTCCCCGGACTTCGGCATGGAGTCCGCCCGCGTCTTCGACGAGTGCTGGCCGGTCGAGTACGTGGCTTCCCTCCTGGGCACTGCGGTGGCTTCCGTCATCGCCGTGACGCTGGTATTCGAGTACCTGTACTCGCCTACGGCCGCACAGTACTACGGCTCGCTGCCGCTCAAGCGCGGCGCCGTCTTTGCCAGCGCCTTCATCAGCGGCCTGCTGCCCCTGGTGGTGGTGGAGCTCCTGGTCTTTGCGGTGCTCGTGGTACTCGTTGCCCTCATGCCGCAGATCGGTGCGGGCAACTGCCTCACCTGGCTGGGGCTCACGCTGTGCTTCACCTTCGTCTCGTATTCCATGGCGAGCTTCTGCGCGCAGCTCACCGGCTCCAAGGCCATGACCTCGTGGCTCTTCGTCTTGGGCAATCTGCTCATCGTCGTGCTCGAGGCCATCTTGCAGACCATGGCAGAGACCATGATGGTGGGCGTCTCCTTCATGATGAGCTCGCTGTCCACCATCTGGACGTCTCCCATCGGCGGCATACTCTACTACGTGCTGCACATCAACAACAGCCTGCCGCTCGAGCTTGGCACCCAGGAGCTCCTCATCCTGGCAGCCTACGTGCTGGCAGCAGCCGTGATGCTGGCGGCTGCGGTCCTGCTCAACAAGCGCCGCAACCTGGAGACCGCGGGCAACACCATCGCCTACGCCGGTGTGCGCCTTGTGTTCAAGTACGTCATCGGCATCTGCGCGGCTGTCGCCGTGGGCTTCATCGCCCTGTTCTGCATGATGTACAGCGGCAGCAGCGCCCTCATCAGCAATCCCCAGGCTGCGCTGATGACGGTCTTCATGATCCTGGGGGGCTTTGCCGGTGTGTTCTTTGCAGAGCTCGCGCTCAACAAGAGCACCCGCGTGCTGGGTTCTGCCTGGCGCGGCGGCCTTGCCGTGGCCGTGCTCTGCGTGCTCTTCACCGGCGGCTGTGTCTTCGACCTGCTGGGCATCAAGGGCTACGTACCCGCACCCAGCCAGGTGGAGAAGGTCGAGGTCATGACCAGCGGCAACATGGGCGATGCCGTGGTCACAGACCAGCAGGCCATCGAAGAGCTCACCGCTGTGCACAAGGAGCTCTTGGAGCTGCCGGAGGAGTATCTTCACAACAGCGACGCCTACTCCGACTCTGTGCGCTTCAGCTACGAGCTCAAGGACGGTAGCAGCGTTGCGCGCTTCTACGAGGTCGTTTACCGCAGCGACGACGGGCGCACTGTGATCGAGCAGAGCCAGGACGTACTCGACAAGCTCTCCGCTGCGTTGAGCAAGCCCAGCGTGGTGATGGAGCGCTTCGAGCCCTTCATGCAAGCCGATTTCTCTCGCATCGATGCCGTCCTCAGCGCCGGCTGGACAGAGGACCAGGGCTACACCACAGAAGTGCACGTTGACTACAGCAAGGCCAGCGGCTTCTGGAAGGCCCTCGAGAAGGACATCAAGCAGAGCGGGCTGGGTGCGGTGGCCCTGGGCGCTTACGAGTCCGAGGATGTCTACCCCAAGAACGCTGCCCCCCTCGACATCAACGGCTATGTTGATGACGGATCGGGCCCGAGCGACTATCGCTCCGAGTACCTCCTCATCAACTCGCACAACGCTCCCGCCACCTGCGCGTGGTTTGAGAAGAACTACCAGGTCAAGTTCGAGTAAGGCGTCACACCCGCGCTCGCGCTTGGCATTCCCAAGAAGAAGCCCCCTGCAAGGCCGTCGCAAGCCAAGCAGGGGGCTTTGCCGTTACTAGTTCTCTAACCCAGGACCTGGGGGTTGAGGCAGTCTGCGGGCTTGCGGCCGAGCACCACGTCGATGGCGCTCTGCATGGTGCGGGTGCGCAGCTCCTCCCCGCTCTCCTCGCTCCAGTAGGCTGCGTGCGCGCTAAAGAGCGTGTGCGGGGCAGAGAAGATGGGGTGATTGATGTCTGCGGGCTCGCCTTCGAAGACGTCGAGCGCAGCACCCCAGAGCCTGCCTGCCTTGAGAGCTTCTGCCAGGGCCCGCGTGTCGACGATGGGCCCGCGTGCGGTGTTGACCAGCACAGCGCCGGGCTTCATCAGGCGCAGGCGGCGCTCGTCGATCATGTGGTGGGTGGCGGGGGAGAGGGCGCAGTGGATGCTCACCACGTCTGCGGTGGCGAGCAGCTCGTCCAGGGGCACTACGCTGTAGCCCTCTGGGGTGCGGCGCCCGGGCACCAGGGAACGCGAGCAGCAGATGACCTCAAAGCCCAGCCCCGCTGCCTTGCGTGCGGTTGCGCGGCCGATGGCTCCCATGCCCACGATACCGAAGACGCGCCCGTGGCACTGGCCCAGCGGGCGGCGTATGGCGTAGTCCCAGATGCCGTTGCGTATGTCCGCGTCCAGCTCGTTTATGCGCCTCAACACGCCCAGGGCCATGGCGATGGCATGGTCAGACACGACCTCGTTGGCATAGCCGGGGGCGGTGCAGACCGCCACGCCGTGCTCTGTGGCGGCCTGAACGTCGATGGTGTCATAGCCCACGCCGGTGCGTGAAATGACCTTGAGCTTGGGTAGGCTTGCAAAGAGCTTGCGCGGGAAGATCCCGTAGGAGGTCACGATACCGTCGACGTCCGGGCAGTGGGCGATAGTGCTGTCTGCGTCGCGGTTGGGAGAAACCAGCAGCTCGACGCCGGCTTCTGCGGCCATGCGCTCCTCGATGCCGAACTCGGCAAAATCCATGTTCACCAGACAGATCTTGGGCATGTGCAGCCCCTCCTTCACTCGAAACGTGCCTTGGCATCATACTCCCTGCCGGCAAGATAATCCCTGGCCGCAAATACACGGTTGACGGTGTTGAGTGTCCCCAGATTGCCGTTTGACGGTATCACTACTTTTATACCTGCCGTCAACCGTCATTTTGGGGCCAGCAAAAACCGTCAACCGTGTATTTGCGGCCAGCAGCTCGAGACTGCAGCTCGAGACCCAAAAGGAAGGGGGCCCGCTTTTCGCGGACCCCCCTGCGCGCGTGAGCTGAGCCGCTGGCTAGTGGCCGGCGGGAGCGTTCTGCTTGCGCTCCATCAGCTTGCGGCCCATGTTGGCGTGGACCTCGTTGATGGGAGTGCGGCCGTACTTGGCGTTGTAGATGGCAAAGGTGCCCATGCCGCAGCCGAAGAGGCCGCAGACCGCCAGCAGGAAGGAGCCCAGGTGCACCAGGCCCTCGACGGTCTCGCCCAGGGCGAATGCCATGCCGACGTTGTACATGTTGAGGCCGCCGATGGGGATCATGACGGCAAAGCCCTCGCCGAAGATGTTGGCCAGGCTGCCGGAGAGGCCGCAGGGCGCGAAGATCGCGCCGCACATCCAAGCGAACATCAGGACGTGCACGTGCTTGGCCTTGCCGGGCAGGAGCTTCTTCTCGATCTCCCACACGATCTGGAAGATCGCGGTGAGGATGCCGCCCATGAGGAAGGCGTACGGGAAGATGAGGCCCGTGGTGGTCTTCTCTGCCAGGACGGGGATGATGCCCATCTTGGTGCAGATGAAGCCGAAGAGAATGCAGACCACTGCGCCCACGAAGTTGAACCAGATGACGAGCCAAGCGGCAGGCCAGATGCACTTGCCCAAGGACTCGCCCTTAGTCCAGGGAGCAACGGACTTCATGCCCACGGCCATGGAGAAGCCGGAGAAGGGCAGGTAGGAGCCGAAGTCAGCCCACTCGCCCAAGAGCTGGTAGACGGCAAAGCCGCCCAGCAAGAAGCCGATGACGCCCATGGAGACCAGGGTCGCGCCGCCGATGAAGAACTCCATCGGCGTTCCTGGCAGAAGGTTCTGCCAGATAGTGAGGATTGCCTGAGCGATCAGGGCCAGAGTACCGCCCACGAGAAAGCTCAGCACAGTCTTCTTCCATGCTTGCATGTAGTTCCCCCTATATCAGAGATGGAAAGCCGGCCCCTCTAATAGCCGGCCTTGAACGAGCCGGCCCCTCTTATAGCCAGCTCAAAACTCGCCAGATTATATAGGTCAGGTGACGGTTTAACAACATCGCTTGCATGTTCATTCTGCTGCGCAACCGCACAGGCCCGCGAGCGTGCAGGAGACGGCTTTCGGCCCTTGCAGCGGCTTTGCAGTCTCCTATGGCAAGAGCACGAGGCACTGCGGTACAATCCTTCGTCACATACGTAGTTTCCACGTCAGCATTGACATCTAGCATAGGGGGAGAAAGCAATGGAGATCACGAGCAGGGTCTTCGAGGAAGACGGCGAGAAGAGGGAGCTTATCTTGACCCTCACCGCCACCGCGGAAGAGGTCGACGAGAACATCAAGCAGTTCTTCAAGGACGCCCGCGAGCAGAAGGAGATCCCGGGCTTCCGCAAGGGCAAGGCCCCGCGCAACGTCATCGAGCAGAACCTCGGCGGCCACGAGCCCACCTTCGGCGCCATCGCAGAGACCATCATCAACACCCTTTCCTTCAAGGTGATCGACGACGCAGACGTCATCTTCGTGGCGGAGCCCGAGTTCAACGTGGACACCCTGCCCGAAGACCACAAGCCCTTCAGCTTCACCGTCTCTGGCCCGGTGCTCCCCAAGGTCGAGCTCAGCAGTGCAGAGCCCGTCTCCATCGAGATGCCGCCCGACGAGGCTACAGAGAAAGAGATCGAGGAGCACCTCGACAACCTGCGCGACTACTACCACACCTACCAGACCATCGAGGACCCGGAGCACAAGGCCCAGATGGGCGACTACGTCGACCTCACCATGACCGTCACCAAGTCCGACACCTCGGAGATCCGCGGCCTCACCAACGTCGACCGCCTCATCGGTCTGGGCGAGGGCACCATGCCTGCCACCTTCGACGAGCACATCGTGGGCGCCAAGCGCGGTGACAAGCTGGAGTTCGACTTCGAGGTCGAAGACAGCAACAACCCCCTGTTCGGAGACGGCAAGCTCAAGGCAGAGGTCGAGGTCAAGAGCTTCCGCACCTGCATCGTCCCCGAGCTCGACGACGCCTTTGCCCAGAAGCTCGGCTCCAAGGACGTCGAGGAGCTACGCGGCGCTGTCAAGATGGCCCTGGACAACGACAAGCGCAAGGAGCTCCCCAACCTGATGGTCGAGCGCTGCATGGAGCAGCTCATCGCCCGCATCAAGGGCGAAGTCCCCGAGTACTTCGTGGAGATCATCAAGGAGGATGTCTTCCGCGAGTTCATGCAGAGCATGGAGAAGAACGGCACCAGCTTGCAGGAGTGGATGCTCAAGAACGACATGCAGAAGGAGGAGATCCAGGAGCAGATCCTGGCAGAGGCCAAGCACCGCGCAGCCCTCGACGTCGCCATCGAGGCGCTCTTCGAGGAGCTGGGCATGGAGCTCACCGAAGAGGAGCTCGACAAGACCCTCGCCAAGGAGGAGAACCCCGAGGAGATCCGCCGCAGCTGGTCCGAGGCCAACCGCATGGCGGATCTGCGCAAGCTCGCCCGCCAGGACATGGTCACCCGCTGGCTGGTCAAGACCGCCCAGGTGACGGTTGTCGAGTAAGCCCGCCTGCGTCAACGCATAACATCACAAAGCAGCCCGCTGGGTATTCCGGCGGGCCGCTTGCTTTGCGCGCATTGGGGAGCGCGGGCAGAGGAGCCGCGCCCAAGCCGCTACTTGGTGCTCTTGATGTACTCCTTCACCTGCTGGTTGGTAATGTTGTACTCGTCTTTGATGCGGTTGTACTCGTTGTTGAAGCGCGAGAAGCGCACGCCCACCTCGCCGATGACGATGACGAGCAGGAGCACGCCGCCAAAGATGACCACGCTGCCGGCGATGGAGTGGTCGTTGATGGGGGTGAAGGAGATGAGGCCCCAGACCAGCAAGCCGCCCAGCACCGCCAGAAGCAGGAAGTAGAGCTGCCTGTTGCGGTCCTTGCGCGCTGCTGCCGCCATGTGCAGGTGCTTGCGTGCGGGCCCTTTGCTGTGTTTGGCCATGGAAGATCCCCCTTGTACGTGCAGTGCAAATCGTTTGAAACACAAACAGCCAGTCTACATGAAGCTCTGTCCACATGCACTCAACGGGACGTATTCAGAAGATGTCGAGAAAAGCACGCACTGTTTCTCTGCAGCTGCGGTGGGGTTGGCCGGCGGGGTTTGGCAAGGGGCTGGGCACGACGCCCGTCTCCGAAAAACTTTAACGAAACTAAAAAAATGAGCTGCTTCCTTTATTGCCAGAGATAGTGCAAAACGGTAGATTGAAACGGCATGCAGTTTGGCGCTTGCCTCTGTATGCCGTTTTCTAGGGGACATCGCGGCGATCAAGCATGTGTCTGGGTTCGTCGGGTGTCTTTGAGGGTTGGACTGCCCTTCACAAGGAGGGCAAAACGAAAAGGAGTTTCATATGTGCTTTAGGCCTGCTGGTGTCGAGATCGACATCCATTGCCCCCACTGCGGCTTCAAGGTGCCCATCATGGGCAACACCATCCTGAAGAAGTGCCCCAAGTGCAAGACCGCCTTCTCTGAGGAGGACATGGAGACCATGAAGAAGGAGGGCGGCTTCTCCGACGGCCCCGCCGGTGCTGCTGCTCCTGCTGGCGCCCCCGCTGGCGCTCCTGGCGCTCCCGGTGCACCTGGCGCTCCTGCCGCTCCCGGTGCCCCCAAGGCTCCCGGCATGTAATATCGCTTCCAAAAACGGTAGCAACTAGCTGATTGTCCGACACGTATTTCTAGCAACCGAGATGGAGGTAAGCCGTGTCTGAACGAAGGAAGATCAACGCAGAGCTTGATCTGAAAGAACTGGGGGGCTTGTCCATCGAGGATGTCAGGTGCGCGGCATGCAGCGGGTACGGCAACTGCGGCTATAGGCAGTACCGCATCCACAATGGCAAACCGCTACTCATCTGTCAGCTCAAGAAGAAGACGCTGCTCGAGCAAAAGGCTTAAAGGTCGGTCCGCCTTGGTTGGGGAACCAAGGCGGACTCAACGACTGGCAACCGTTTTAGAAGGCGTGCGCCTCCCGGCGTACGTTCACATATCGCTCACGCAACTCTGTGTGCATCCTAAGGAGGGAAACAAATGAGCGAATCCAAAGAGTTCACGGTATCGGAGGTCATCGACTCCTTCGGTATCA
>JBJEHM010000062.1:0-3339 GCA_051876075.1 Coriobacteriales bacterium | reverse complement strand
ATACCAGACTCTTCTCTCCATGTGACTCACATTTTGTCCCCTGTTTGCCGGAATGCGCTGTTATCCAGCGGGTTAGTGCTGGCTGGCGGCGGCGAAGGATTCAGGCGAAGAATCTGACAATGGAAGAATGGTATCCCCACGTCTCATGCGATAATTGGCTCCTGTGGCCGCTCCGCGGCCTGCAGCTGCGCTACGGGAAGAGAGAGGGGATAGATGTTCCTCTTGGTCATCGGGTGTCTTGCGTTGGCAGAGGCCCTCGTGTGCTGGGCGTTTGCCGTCAAGGCATTCAGGCACCCGGGGCGCTCCACGCTGCCCGCAGCCCCGCTTCTCGTCCTCGCCGGCTTTGCCTGCATCTCCGTCACGGTGCCCCTCTTCGCGAGCAGCGCCCCAGTGCTGCACGCTGTGGCCGCGAGCTTCTGCGCCTGCGTCGCCCTGCTGCTGGCAGGTGCCATCTACGCGCACAGGCGCGCTTCTGTGGGGGACAGGCAAGCTGCCTCCCAGGAGCCCGAGACCGAGGAGAGCGCCTGCATCGACGCCCATACCGGTTTCTACAACGAAGACGCCCTGCGCGCATATCGCCGCAAGCTGCAGAGCTCCGGCGTCAAGCCGGTGACGGTCGCCGCCATGTCCCTCAATCATCTCACGACTATGAACGAGTGCTGCGGCCGTGTGCGCGCCGACGAGGCGGTGTGGGACTTCAGCGCCAAGATGAAGGGTGCCTGCCCGCAGCAGGAGGGCTGCTTTGTCGCGTACCGTGGCGGCGGCAACTTTGCCATCATCTCGACCACAGTGAGCAAGGAGGCGATGGGGCAGAGGCTCGAGGACTTCCGCAACAGCATCGACTGGGACGTCCCCAGTGGCATCGTGCCAGATTTCGAGTATGCGGTGGTCGAGTACGACTGCACCGGCTACATCGAGAACGTGACCATGGCCTGCCGCAAGGCCGAGGAGCTCGTCAAGCTCAAGCGCCTGCTTTCCCCCACCTCTCACCTCAGCGCGCAGATCAACTCCCTTGTCCGCCCGCTCATCGACCGAGGGCTCATCACGCAGGAGCGCATCGATAACCGTGCCCGCCTCGCGGGGTTGATTGCGCGCGAGCTGGGCGCGGAAGACGAGCTTGTCTACCGCAGCGCCCTCGCCGCAGAGCTCTGCAACATCGGCAAGCTTTCGCTGCCGGACAGCGTCGCGTTCTACGAGGGCAGCCTGCCCCACGGGGCGCGCCGCCTGCTGGAGCAGCACGTCGAGGTCGGCTACCGCATCCTGCGCGCCATGGGCTCGGTCGAGGGCATCCCAGAGGCGGTTCTGCACCATCACGAGCGCTGGGACGGCTCTGGCTACCCGGATGGACTTGCCGGTGCGGACATACCCGTGGAGGCCCGCATCGTCAGCGTTGCGGGGGCGTATGACGCCATGGTCAACCGCAGCGGCTCACTTCCCGCCCTCACGCCCGCCCAGGCGGTCAAGGAGGTTGCGGACAACGCGGGGACGCAGTTCGACCCGCAGGTTGCAGAGGCCCTCGCCGCCGTGCTCCAGATCGAGGCTGGCTGCGAGGACGGTACTGCGGGCAGTGCGCTCTTCGTTGTCGAGGAAGAAGACGGGCAGTCGTTGGCCGCGCGTGTTGTCAGGCAGAACATCTCAAACAAGATCGAAAAGTACCGCGCCCTGGTCGTCGACGATGTCGAGACGAACCGCGCTGTCATCGCCGGGGCCATCGGGAGCGAGTACGAGGTGGTCGAGGCCTGCAACGGCAAGGAGGCCCTCGACATCGTCAAGGCAGACGAAGAGGGCTTCGACGTCGTGCTGCTCGATCTCAACATGCCCGAGTTGAACGGTTACGGCTTTTTGGAGGGCCTGCGCGGGATCGGGAAGCCGGGAGACCTGCCGCCTGTGCTGGTTGTCACCGCAGAGGACGAAGCCGAGGTATGGGCCAAGTGCCTCGATCTTGGGGCGGCCGAGTTCCTTCCCAAACCCATCTCCCCAAGCATCTTGAAGCGCCGCGTCTCCAACGCCGTCGAGCTCTACTCGACGCGCAAGAACCTGCGGCGCAAGGTGCAGGAGCAGGCTTCCGACATCGTCGCCAAGAACGACGAGCTGCGCATGCAGTCTGTGCAGCTCGCCCGCATCAACGAGCAGCTGGGCTCCATCCTCACCAACATCATGGAGTACCGCGACTGCGACACCGCAGGTCATGTCGAGCGCGTCCAGGGCTTTGCCACTGTGCTCGCTCAGGAGCTGGCAGACAATCACCCCGCCTTTGGGATCACCCAGGCAGACGTCGCCCCCTTGGGCCGTGCCGCCTCGCTGCACGACATCGGCAAGATCGCCATCCCGGACAACATCCTCTTCAAACCGGGCATGCTCACGCCAGACGAGATGGCCGTCATGAAGACCCACACTATCTGCGGCTACCAGCTCATCTCCACGTCGCTGCGCGACCGCTCGGACAACTTCGCGCGCTTTGCCCTGGAGATCGTGGCGTGTCACCACGAGCGCTGGGACGGCTCTGGCTACCCAGATGGCTTGCAGGGCAGTGCTATCCCCGTTTCTGCGCAGATCACCGCCCTTGCCGACGTCTACGACGCCCTCACCTCGGACAGGCCCTACAAGCAGGCCATCAGCCCCAGCGTTGCCATCGACATGATCATGGCGGGCGAGTGCGGTACCTTCAGCCCTGTCATGCTCGAGCTCTTCCAACGCGTGGCGCCGCGCTTTGAGGACATGTACACCAAGGAGCTGCGCGCAAGCGGACCGCACGACTCCGTCGAAGAGTACCGCCGCATCTTGCAGCGCGGCTTAGAGCAGGGCATCGAGGTGAACAGCGCCTCCTCCATAGAGAACATCGTCCACATCCTGCTCGACGTGAACGCCAAGCTCGCTGCGACGAATCGACGCGACAGGGGCACCGGCGCTCTGAGCAGGGACTACTACCTCGACTACCTCTCGTCGTTCAACAGCAACGTGCTGCGCTGCGTGGGGGCGGCGTACTTCGATGTCAACGGCTTGCATGAGTACAACCGCGAGCATGGGCACGACCAAGGCGACCTGATGCTCGCCAACGTTGCCGGGACGATCATGGAGGTCTTCGGCGACGATTGCGTGTTCCGCACCGGCGGGGACGAGTTCGTCGCCATCTGCGAAGACCTCCCCAAGGAGCGCCTGGAGGACATGGTCGAGCGGGTGTGCGAGCTGTTCAGACAGCGGGGCCTGAGCTGCTCCGTGGGCTGCGACTGGCGCGATGACGACATGGACATGGATGCGATGATCCATTCTGCAGACATCTCAATGTTCCAGAACAAGGCGCGTTTCTACGAGGAGAACGCATACAGAAAAGCTCGGGGG
>JBJEHM010000061.1:0-54781 GCA_051876075.1 Coriobacteriales bacterium | reverse complement strand
ACAACGAGGCCCCGCGTGCGGGGCCTCGCCGGTATCGATCAAAGCACACGAAGGCGGTGACGCCAGTTCAGAGCGCGCAGACACCGCCTCAGCAGGCGCTGCCTACGCTCCGAAGGGCGTTCCGCACTCGGGGCAGAACTTGGGCGCAGCGCCCTCGGCCTGCCAGCCGCACTTGGCGCAGGTGGCAGGCGCAGGCTTGGCTGCACCGCACTCGGGGCAGAACTTGCCGCTGTTCACAGCACCGCATGCGCAGGTCCAGCTGCCCGCAGGGGCAGGCTTGGGGCTGCCGCATTCGGCGCAGAACTTGCCGGTGTTGCTGGCGCCGCATGCGCAGGTCCAGGCATCGGCTGCGGGCTGAGCCGGCTGGGCTGCCGTTACCTGCTGGCCCGCTGCAGCGGCGGAGTTGACCATGCTGCTGCCGAACATGTTGGTGGCTCCCACGCCCATGAATGCGTTCATCGCACCGCCCTCGTTGTTGGCGGCGTCCCTCATGGCCTCGCCTGCAGCGGCCACGGAGTAGCCCATGGCGATGTTGCCGCCCCCCAGGGTGGCAGCCATCTGCATCTGCTTGAGGCGCTCTTCGTCTTCCTCGTTGGCGACGATGGAGTTCATGCCCATGGAGACGATCTTTATGCCGCGCAGATCGCGCCACTTGGCAGAGAGCTCCTCGTTGAGGTACTCGGTGAGCTCGACGGTGTGGGCGGGCACCTGGTCGTACTCGATGCGCTGGGCCGACAGGCGCGCAAAGGCCGGCTGCAGGGCGTTGAGGAGCTCGGACTTGAGCTGGCTGTCGAGCTCGCTGCGCTTGTATTCGTCGACCACGTTGCCGATGACGTTGGTGTAGAGCAGGACCGGGTCGATGACGCGGTAGCTGTACTCGCCAAAGCACTTGACGTTCATCGTGAACTTGAAGTTCATGTCTGGGTCGACGATCTTGAACGGAATGGGAGAAGCGGTCCCGTACTTGTTGCCGATGAGCTCCTTGGTGTTGACGTAGTAGACGCGCTGGTCCTTGGGGGGCTCGCCGCCGAAGGTAAAGCGCTTGCCCAAGGTTGCCAAGGACTCGGCCACGCTTTCGGCCAGATCGCCGGCAAAGATGGTGGGCTCGGTGGAGGCGTCGAAGACGAACTCGCCCGGCTCGGCGCAGACCTCAACGACCTTGCCCTGCTCGACGATGATCATGCACTGGCCGTCTGCGACGGCGATCACGCTGTCCGCAGTGATGATGTTGTCGCTTGCCTTGGTGTTGCTGCTGCGCCCGGAGACGCGCTTGCTGCCCTTGACGACCAAGGTGTCGGCAGGAAGGGCGTCGCAGTAGAAGTACTCTTTCCACTGGTCGGCCAAGACGCCGCCAGCAGCACCGGTGATTGCTTTGATGAGACCCATGGGAACGTCCTTTCACGATCAGTCACACACCACATTCCAGCGCTGTGGCCGCGCGTAGTACCAAACACTCACACTCAAAAGGCCCAAGCTGCGTGCCTGAGCTTAGAACTTGCCTCCGGAGGATCCGCCAAAACCGCTCGCGCTGATGGTCGAGCCACCTCCGCCAGAGCCGCCGTTGTCCTTGGGCTTGGGCACAACGCTCACATGCGAGCCGACGAAGGCGTCGTTTTGCGCAGTGAGCGCGACGGCACCCGTCATGAAGCCGGCAGCGCTCGAGCCGGTGGCCACGCTCGTGAGCTGCCCCTTGAGGACGCGCCTGACGATGAGCGCCACGGCAAGGGCCAGCAGCAGCGCCAGCCCCGCGCTGATCAGCAGCCCGAAGGCGATGTTAGAGGGGTCGTTGTTGCTGTCCAGCGGCTCGCCCTTCTCTGCGGCAAAGGCCATGATGCGCGAGCACTCGTCGAGGTAGGTGGTGGCAGCTTCCCCCCATTCGTTGTCGCTCAAGTGCTCGACCACGGCGTCTTCGAGCTGTTCGATGCCGTAGTCAGTGAAGGTGTAGATGCCCTTGCCGTGCGTGATGGTCACGTAATCGCGCGAGTCGACGGCAATGAGGAACATGATGCCGCTGGTGTCAGAGCCAAGGCCCAGCTCGTGCTCGAGCCAGTAGCTCTCTGCGTAGCTGCGCACAGAGCTGGCCCCGATGTCGTCGACAACCACCAGGTAGGGTGCCACACCATAGCTGCCAGCGAGCTGCGAGGCCTGTGACTCGAGCTGCTGGGCGGTCGAGGACGGGTAGAGGCCGTACTCGTCGAGGATGTAGGTTTGCTTGCCCAGCGCGCTGGGTGCCAGCGCGAGCAGGAGCGCCAGGGCGCATGCAACGGCCACCGCAAGGGAGGCCAGGGAGCTGCTCAGCTTGAAACCGGTGCAGGTGCTGCTTGTGCTCATCGTATCCCCCTCCTTACAGCAAGATCATCGCGGCCATGATGCCGAAGACCACAGCAAAGGTACCCAGGCCAGAGAGCAGCGATATGCGCCTCAGCTTCTTCTCATCGCAGGGCAGGTCGCCCACGAGCTTTCCGGTCTGGCCGTTCATGGCAAAGAGGAAGTCCTCGCCGTTCCAGCGCGTGTGCAGCATCCAAACAGGCAGCAGGGCGTAGTTGACGTCGCTCAGCTGCGTATGAGCGCTCATGCTCTCCTTCGAACAGGTGTCATGGCCCGTAACCGTGCGCTCAAGCTCGTCTTCGAGCGTGTTCTGCATGCGCGAGCTGACGCGGTTGGCACAGTCCTCCACCGTGTCGTCGTAGCGCTCGGCGGCAAAGCCGGGCAGGTAGCCCATGGAGAAGGACTTGAAGGCGCTGTAGTCGTAGGGCTCTATGGAGTCCATGTGCTGGTTGGGCATGCGCTTGGAGGCGTCTGCAGGCACCATCTCAAAGCTGCACGAGCCGCTGCGCGTGCAGCGGTAGGTGCTGGTCTTGGTGTAGATGTTGTCAGAATCGCTCCAAGTGATGCTGTCTGTTGCAGTGAAGGCGGCGTCTCCCTGGCAGCTGCCGCTGTAGAGCCAGAAGGGCACGTAGATCCCCTGGACCTCCTCGATGTGGTTTTGGTCCTTGAAGACGGCCGGGAGGCAGACCTTGCCGTTGTAGTGGGACTTCAAAGCGCTGACAGCCTGCTCCTTGGTGGTGGAAAACGGGATGACGAGGTCGGGCTCGAGCGTGTCTCCCAAGGCACCGGCCACGATGTTGTTGTTGCTGCAATACGGGCACTGGGTGACGGCGGAGACATCGGAGACGATCATCGTGGCTCCGCAGCTGCTGCACTTGACCGCTTTGGCACCAGCGTCTCCCTCGTTCAGCGGGCGCTTGGAATCCAAGTAGGCTTGGATCGGGTCTTGGGGAGCTTGCGCAGGAGCATCTTGGGGCACGGCGGCGCCTGCCGCCTGCTCCGCCCGCTCCTTGGCTTGGCGCTTGCCTTCGCGCTGCTCCTCCTTGGCGGTTTGGGCTTCTGCCTCCTCCTGCTTGGCAGCATAGAAGGCCTCGACCTCCTCTGCAGTGTAGCTGCTGCCGCAGTACTCGCAGTGGAGCTTTCCCAGCTGGGCGTCAAAGGCCAGGGGGCCGGTGCAGGCAGGACACTTGTAGCTCACGCTTCTTGCCATGGGGCACGTCCTTTCAACAGGGGCATAGAGCCGCAGTCACCAACCAGTATGAGGCATGTGAGCTGCTCGTTTGGAAGCAAACGGAAAAGAAATCACGAAGAATCGACCGAAGAATCGTCCACTGATCGCAACCCCCGCACACGGTGCGGAGCTTGTTGTAAGGACATGCTGCTACCGCGGCATCAGGGGGTTGAGGAGGGTTCCCTTGCGCGCAAGCGAGAGCAGCCCCTGGAAGCCGCGGCTCAGGCTGAGGGAGACCTCCTCGTCGGAGACCTCGGCGGCTCCTGTCACACGCAGCACGCACAGGGAGAAGGTGTGCAGCCAGGTCTCGCGGAAGAGGACGCTCGCCGTCTCCTCATCGAGCTCGTAGTGAGCCATGAGCAGCTTGATCGAGCTTTCCGCCTGCTCGCTCCACACCCAGTCAGAAAAGCTGCTCGTCCCCGCGCCGCTGCTGATGAAGAGGAAGCCGAAGAGCCCCGGTCGCTCGGTGGCAAAGCGCACCAGGCAGTACCCAAAGCGCTTGAACGGAGCTGCATCGTCTTCTGGGACAGACGACAGGTACTCGTCGAAGTAGTTGTTGAAGGCATCCATGGCCGGGCCGTCGTGCAGCTGCTTCTTGAGGTCTTGCATGCCCTCGAAGAGCGTGAAGATGGGCCGCGGAGACGAGCCGAGCACCTCGCCCAAGCGGCGCGCGGTGAGGGCAGACTCGCCTTCTGAGTCGATGATGCCCAGGGCGGCTTGGAGCACTTGCTCTTTGGTGAACTTGGGGCGAGGGGGCATGGCGACCTCCATATAAAACACGCGTTGCAAAACCTGTTCACAGGGTACCGCCACATGTGCGAATTCACAAGTGTTCGCTGCTGGAAAGAAGCCGCGAGAGGCACGAAAAACGCCGGCTGTCAACCACGTGCGGGGACAGCCCCCTTAAGGTTTCGTTGCGTGCGCGCTTGGGGACAGGCCCCTTAAGGTTTCGTTGCGTGCGCGCTTGGGGACAGGCCCCAGCTGTAACACGCGGGGACAGGCCCCTTAAGGTTTCGGGGACAGGCCCCCAGCGCAGGTGCGCAAACACGGGCGCCGCCCCTGTGGAGCGGCGCCCGATGCCATGCGCTGTGGTTTGCAGGCGCTAGCCCTGCGTGCGCTGGGGGAAGAAGAGGCTGAGGGTCTTCTCGTTTTCGCCCTTTGTGAGCAGGGAAACCACCACCATCAGGATCAGGGAGACGCTGATGCCGATGACAATCTGGTGCAGCCCGAAGAGTTTGAGACCCAGGGCCATGCACGCGCAGTACGCGAGCGTACCACCAGCCATGGAGGCGATGGCTCCTGCCTTGGTGGCGCGCTTCCAGAACAGGCCCATCACCAGGACCCAGCAAAACGCCGTCTCCAAGCCACCAAAGGCGAACATGTTGATCTTCCAGATGACAGAGGGCGGCACCAGCGCGAGCACGAAGACGATCACGCCCACACCCAGTGTAATCGCCTGGCTGGCATTGACCACACGGCGCTCGGGCAGGCTCTTGCCCTTGGCCGTCGCTGAGTGCATCCAGAGGTCCTTGACGATGGAGGAAGAAGCCGTGATCAGCAGCGAGGATACCGTGGAGATGGAGGCCGCGATGGGACCCACGATGGCCACGCCGGCCAGGGCGGGCGGCAGGGTGGTGGCGATGGCGGCGGGGATGATGCCGTCTACGCTGCCGTAGGCCTCGAGCGGCTGGGTGAGCACGCCGGCGCTCAGCACGCCCATGGAGGTGCCCAGGATCATCATGAAGCCGATGACCACGGTGCCGATGACCATGGCGTTGCGCAGGGCCTTGGTGTCGCGTGCGCCAACGCAGCGCACCACGCTCTGGGGTAGGCAGAAGGTGAAGATGCCCACCAGCAGCCATTGCGTGAAGTACAGGCCGTAGGGCATGTTGCCGCCGGAAAGCGGGTCGCTGATGGCCGGGTTCACCGCCTCTGCGCGCTGGAGGAGGTTCTCGAGACCGCCGCCGGCGTTGAGCAGGCCTGTGGCGAGGATGACCAGGCCCAGCAGCATGACGATGCCGCAGAGGGCATCTGTGAGGGCCACGCCGCGAAAGCCGCCGATTGCCGTGAACAGGATGACCACGATGCCGAAGACCGCCAGGCCCAGCTCGTAGGAGTAGCCGGTGACCGCCTCGAAGAGCTTGGCCCCGCCCACGAACTGCGCCACCATCGTGGCCGCAAAGAACAAGATGATGATGAGGGCGCTCAAGCCCGCGAGCAGGTTGGAGTTGTAGCGCTGGCGGATGACGTCGATGACGGTGACTGCGCCGGTCTTGTGGGACACGAGCATCATCTTCTTGCCCAGGATGCCGTAGAGCAGGAAGAGCGCGGTCACCTGGACGGCCGCCATGTAGACCCAGCCCCAGCCGATGCTCCAGGCCTGGCCCGGGCCGCCCACAAACGAGCTGACAGAGCCATAGGTTGCCACTGTGGTCATGGCGAGCACAAAGCCACCGAGCGCGCGGTTGCCGATGTAGTAGCGGCTGGCAAAGCTGCCGCCCTGGGCGTTTGACGTGCGGCGCGCAAAGAACGCGATGAGCAGAGCGAGCACTAGGAAGACGGCCATGGGCGCCAAAGTGAGCAGGTTATGCATCCTCATCACCCTCCTCCACGTCAAAGTCGCAGAAGAGCTTCTTGGAGAGCACAACGCTCACGATGATGGCGAAGACCCAGGTCCCCACCGTTCCCGCAACGGCCCACAGGGGGATGCCGCAGATGCGGGTTTCCACGCCAGAGAGCCCAAAACCCAAGAGAGCCCAAACCGCGATGGTAAGCACGAGCGCCACCACCGTGATCAGGGCCTCCCTGTTGCATTGGCGCAGTTTCGCGCCATAGCTGCTTTTGTCTTGCATATTCCCTTGTCCCTTCGTTTCAGCTGCTCCCCCGCTCGGGGGAGTCACCAGTGTCTGAGGCGTACAAGTGGTAAGTTTAGGTGGCTTGCATACCGCGCGCAAGCAGACCGGCCCCAATAGGGCCAACAGAATCGACGATTTGGGGGGCAGTGTGACAGACGAGGAACGCATAGACATCTACAGCGAGGACATGGTCTTCACCGGCCTCACCATCCCGCGCAAGGGCGCCTTCCTCAAAGAGGGCCAGTACATGCTCTATGCCCTGGCTGTCATCCAGGACATGCAGGGGCGCTTCCTCATCACCCGCCGCTCGCTGGACAAGCGCTGGGCGGCAGGCCTGTGGGAGGTCCCCGGCGGCGGCGTGCTGGCTGGAGAGACCCCGCTGCAGGGCGCGCTGCGAGAGGTGCGCGAAGAAGTCGGGCTCGCACTCGAGCCGGAGCAGGGCCGCCTGTGCTACAGCTACGTCAACACCGACCTGGCCCGCGGCGACAACTACATCAACAGCATCTTCAGCTTCAAGGCGGACTTCTGCCTGGATGACGTCACCCTCCAGGCAAGCGAGTCCATCGACTGCAGGCTCGCGAGCTGGGAAGAGATCAGCGCTCTGGAAGAGGTGGGGCAGTTCCTCCACTACCAGCGCATCCTCAAGGCTCTGAGCTGCTAGAGGACATCGGCCTCGCGCTCCGCCTGCCAGTATCTTGCGCAGAGATACTCCCCAAAGCAGCAATCGCTGTTGAATTTGCCATAATGGCATGAGGTACGAAAGAGAGGGTTCGTGCCCGTCATCACGATGCCAAGGGGAGACATCATGTCATACGCACTCGTCACAGATTCCGCTTGCAGCCTGCCGTATACGCTCTGCAACGAGCTCGGGCTCGCTGTGCTGCCGCTCAACTACTACATCGACGAAGTCGAGCACCCGGGCTTCTTCAAGGACAAACCCGTCGACCTCAAGGGCTTCTACGAGAGCATGCGCCGCGGATGCAAGGTGCGCACCTCCCTGCCCAACCCCAAGGAGACGAAAGAGACGCTCGCTGAGTTGCTCGAGGAGGGAAAGGACCTGCTCTACCTGGGCTTTTCCTCTGCGCTCTCTGGCACGTACGACTCCGTCCACCACATCTGCGAGCGCCTGCAGGAGGAGTACCCCCAGCGGCGCATCGTCTGCGTCGAGACCGTGGCTGCGTCGTTTGGCCAGGGCCTGCTGGTGAAGCAGGCGGCGCTGATGAAGCGCGCCGGGGCGGCGCTTGACGAGGTGGCCGCTTGGGTGGAGGCCAACCGCATGAAGATGGCCCATTGGATAACGGTGGACGACCTCTCCTACGTGCTGGGCGGCGGCAGGCTCGCCCGCACCGGCGCGATGGCCGCCAACCTGCTCAAGCTCAAGCCCGTCATGCGCATCGATGAAGGCGGCGCGGTTGACGTGGTCAACAAGACCCGCGGGCGCAAGAAGAGCCTGCGCGGCATGGTGGAAAAGCTGCGCGAGAGCTTTGACCCCACGCAAAGCGACGAGGTGGTGGTCGCCCACGCAGACTGCGTAGAAGATGCAGAGAGCGTGCGGGACATGATAGTCGAGGAAGCTGGCAAGCCTTGCACCTGCCACATCGAGTACCTCGACCCAGTGATCGGCGCCCACGGCGGGCCGGGCTCTATGGCTGTCTTCTTCTTCGCCACCGGGCGCTGAGACCCACACGCTGCCGCCGCAGACGATTAAGCGCTACACTGAGCCTTTGTCCGTACATCTATGGCAAGGGGTCAGCTCAATGACAGACCAATTCACACGCACCAGGTACGTGCTGGGCAGCTCCGGAGTCGATCGCTTGGCTGCCGCGCATGTCTGCGTGTTCGGCATCGGCGGTGTGGGCGGCTTTGCCGCAGAGGCCCTGGCCCGTGCGGGTGTGGGTGCCCTCACCCTGGTGGACAAGGACGTGGTGGATGTCACCAACATCAACCGCCAGGTCATCGCCACGCATGCAACTGTCGGCAGGCCGAAGGTCGAGGTGATGGCCGAGCGCATCGCCCAGATCAACCCCGCGTGCGCAGTGACCCCGCTGCAGCTCTTCTACCTGCCGCAAGAACGCGAGCGCTTTGACTTCAGCCAGTACGACTACGTGGTCGACGCTGTGGACAACGTCACCGCCAAACTTGACTTGGCGCAAGCGGTGCAGGAGGCAGGCACGCCGCACATCTCCTGCATGGGAACGGGCAACAAGCTCGACCCCACGCGCCTGCAGGTGGGCGACATCTACGAGACCTCGATCTGCCGCCTGGCCAAGGTCATGCGCAAGGAACTGCGCAAGCGCGGCGTAGGGGCGCTCAAGTGCGTGTACTCAACCGAGCCCCCGCGAACTCCGCTCGATGAGAGCGGTGAGCCTGCCAGCGCGCCGGGTTCTGTCTCGTTCGTCCCCAGTGCCGCCGGCCTCATCATCGCCGGCGAGGTCGTGCACGCGCTGACGGGCGTGCAGCCGCTCGAAGAACCCGAGGGAGCGCGCTCGTGAGTGCGGATGCAAGCGCAGTTGAGGCAGCATCCGCCCTCTCTCCCACCCTGCAGGCCAAGCTCGACGCCCTGCGCTGCGAGCTTGGCAGCTACAGCGCCGTGGGCGTGTGCTTTTCTGGCGGAGTCGACTCGACGCTGCTGCTTGCCGTTGCGCTGCAGGTGCTGGGCGAGCGCTGCGTGGCCCTGAGCGCTGCCAGCACCCTCAACCCCCAAGCAGAAACACAGGGAGCACGGGCGGTATGCGCCGAGCTTGGAGCCCAGCACATCGAGCTCGAGCTGGACGTGGAGGGTTGGGATGCGATGCGCAGGAACCCGCCCGATCGCTGCTACCACTGCAAGCACCAGATATTCGCCCAGCTGCAAGCAGCCGGCAGCGCATGGGCCCGCGAGCACGGCTTTATCGCCCAAGGCGAGCGCCTACAGCTGGCCGAGGGCTCCAACATGAGCGACCTCCAAGACTACCGCCCCGGCCGCAAGGCCATCCAGGAGCTGGGCGTGGCAAGCCCCCTCGAGGCAGCGGGCCTGGAGAAGGCGGAGATCCGCGAGCTGAGCCGCGCCCTGGGGCTGAGCACCTGGAACAAACCCTCGAGCCCCTGCCTGGCAACGCGCTTCGAATGCGACACCTCTATCACCCACGAGCTACTTGCCCGCGTAGAGGCCGCCGAGCAGCTGCTGACGGGCGCGGGGTTCGAAAGCGTACGCGTCCGCGTCCACAACCACGGCGCGCTCGTCCGCATCGAGACCTCCCCCACCCAGATCGCCAAGGCCCTGGAATGGCTCCAGACTTCTGGCAACGAGCAGCTCCACAGTCTGGGCTTCACCCACATAGCCCTCGACACCGAAGGCTACCGCCGCGGCTCCATGAACGCCTAACCCGTCCAGGTTGCCGGGCCTCCGCCGGCTCCGTGCAGGTTCAGGGCTGCGAGGGGCGCGGCGCATGCGATGCGTAGCGGCTAAGCCACAAACTTGAAATGCTGCCGAAGGCGGCCCTATTAGAGCGGTGGAGGCGCACGAGCGCCGAAGGCGCGAGCAGCCGGAGCGCCCGGAGCATCGCATGTGCCGTGCTCCTCGCAGCCCGCTCCCCGCAGGTTCACACGCTGCATCCCTCCGCGATTGTCACATTACGTAAGGTTCCCCACACCCCGCACGCCCCTACAATGAGTGCAGCAGCCTCCAAGCAAGGGAGCCCACCATGCCCACGGTATTCGTAGTAGAAGACGACGAGCGCCTCCAAGACGAGCTCTGCAAGCTGCTCGAGCTCGAGGGCTACGAGCATCTCTGCTGCAGCAGCTTTGACTCGGTTGCCAGCCAGATCCTCGGCGCCCAGCCAGACTGCGTGGTGATGGACGCGATGATCCCCGGCGGTGACGGGCGCATGGTCTGCCGGGAGCTGCGGCGCAGCAGCGACATCCCCGTCATCATGCTCACCTGCCTCGATTCCGAGTTCGACCAGGTAACCGCCATGGACCTGGGCGCAGACGCCTACCTCACCAAGCCCTACCGCCCCGCCCTGCTCATGGCCCATATACGAGCCGCCCTGCGCCGCAGCGCTCCAGAGGTCAAGAGCATACTCGCCCACCGGGGCGTGAGCCTGGACCTGGGCAGCGGAGAGATCTGCTTTGGCGGCCGCTGCAACCGCCTCACGCGCAACGAGACCCGCATACTCGCGATGCTCATGAACAGTGCCGGAAGCACGGTGACCCGTCAGGAGCTCATGTGCGAGCTCTGGGAGTCCGATGCGTTCGTCGACGACAACACCCTCACCGTCAACGTCAACCGCCTTCGCAAGGGGCTCGCCTCTATCGGCGCCCCGGACGACTTCATTGTCACGCGCCGCGGCGAGGGCTACCTGGTATGCGCATGAGAGAAGACGAGCAGCCGCGCTTCACGCTGGCCTCGTACCTGAGAGACCGCCTGGGGAGCATCGCCGCCTGGCTGCTCGCAGCAGGTGGCGCCGGCGCGATGACGGCGGTGCTGGGGGCCACCACGCAGGGAGCCTGCGCTGTAGTCGCCTTCGTCGCCCTTGTCGGGGCTGCGGCAACTGCCGGGGGCTATCTGCGCAGGCGCTCCTTCTACCGTCAGCTGAGCAGCTGCCAGGGCAGCCTCGAGGCGGCCTATCACCTGGCATCCCTGGTGGAGCGCCCCGAGTTCCTCGAAGGCCAGCTCCTCTATGACAGCTGCTGCGAGGTTTGCGATGCCAGCAGCAGCCTGGTCACCCAGGAGCAGGAGCGCATGCGCGCACTGCAGCGCTTTGTGGACCTGTGGACGCATGAGATCAAGACGCCCATTGCCGCGGCCAAGCTCACGCTGGCCCGCATGCGCGGTCAGGACGCCAACAGCCTCAAGCTCGACCTCGAGCGCATCGAGGCATCCTGCGAGCGTGCCCTCTACACCACCCGCATCGGGCTTGTGTCCGGGGACTACGCGCTCGAGGAAGTGCAGCTCGGCTCCCTGTGCAAAGAGGCCTGCAAGAGCCTCTCGCACCTTCTCATCTCCTCTGGCGTCACGCCCGTGTTCAAGCTGGGCGAGCACGACCGTGCCTTTGCAGACGCGTCTTGGATGAAGTTCGTCTTGAGGCAGCTCATCAGCAACTCCGCAAAGTACGGTGCGAGCACGGTCAGCTTCACATCCTGGGTGGAAAACCCCTGCACACCGCAAGGCTGCGTGGTGCTCGAGGTCGCAGACGACGGCATCGGCATCCCCGCAGACGAGGTCCCGCGCGTCTTCCAGCGCGGCTTCTGCGGGAGCAACGGCCGCGCCGAGGGCAGCGCCACCGGCATGGGGCTCTACCTCTCTGCCCAGCTCTGCGAGGCCCTGGGCGTGAGCATCTCCATCGCCTCTGAGGAGGGTCGGGGCACGCGCGTGCTCATCGCCTTCCCCTGCGATGCGAGCAGGCTCGGCAGCAAACCCGCAGCTAACGGCAAGGGTGTAGAGAGCTAACAGCACTGTAAGGCGGCTGTCATGCCAATCGATGGTTGGGAACGGCGGCAAGCTCCACTATGGGTAGCGTCCCCATCACTGTTCAAGGAGGAAGCATGTCAGAAACCATTGCAACAGCTGGAGCCGCGCGCCCCCAGAACTGCGCCTTGGAGATCAACCACCTCGAGAAGGTCTTTGGCAGCAAGGGCGTGACGACCCATGCCCTCGCAGGCGTCGACCTGAGCGTGCCTGCTGGGGAGTTCCTGGCCGTCATGGGCCCCAGCGGCAGCGGCAAGTCGACCCTGCTCAACTGCATCGCGACGATCGAGCGCGCAACTGCCGGCCAGATCATCGTGGCCGGGCGCGACGTCACGCGCCTCAAGGGCCGCGAGCTCACCAAGTTCCGCCGCGACGGCCTGGGCTTCATCTTCCAGGACTCCAACCTGCTCGACACGCTCACGGGCCGCGAGAACATCGCCCTGGCCCTGAGCATCAAGGGTGCCGCAGCCCGGGCGATCCCCGCCAAGACGGAGTACGTGGCGAATCAGCTGGGCGTGAGCGACGTGCTCGACAAATTCCCCGCTCAGATGTCCGGCGGCCAGCGCCAGCGCGTTGCCGCAGCCCGCGCCATCGTCACCGATCCCACCCTCATCCTGGCCGACGAGCCCACCGGCGCTCTGGACTCCCGCAACGCCCGCATCATGATGGACTGCCTCACCCAGCTCAACACGCAGATGGGCGCCACCATCATCATGGTGACCCACGACGCCTTTGCCGCCTCGTTTGCCAGCCGCGTCGTCTTCGTGCGCGACGGCCGCGTCTTCAACGAGGTGCGCGCTGGCGGGGCGGGGCGCCAGGAGATGTACGACCGCATCATGCGCGTGCAGGCCTTTCTCGGTGGGGAGGCACGCAATGACGCTTAAGCTGGCACTGCGCAACGTGCAGCGCTGTGCCAGGGACTACGCGGTCTACTTCCTCACCCTGGCGCTGGGCGTTGCCATGTTCTACGCGTTCAACTCCATTTCCGAGCAAACCGTGCTCTTCGACGCCCTCTCTGCAGAGAGCAAGCGCGTCTTGGGCCTGCTCGAGCTTTTCATGGGGCTCTTCTCCGGGGCCGTGGCCTTTGTCCTGGCCTTCCTGGTGGTCTATGCCAACCGCTTCCTCCTCAAGCGGCGCAAGCGCGAGTTCGGCATGTACCTCACCTTAGGGATGGGAGCCGGCCAGGTGAGCCGCATCCTGCTGGCAGAGACCGCCATAGTCGGCGCTGTCTCTTTGGCTGTGGGCCTGCTGGCTGGCATCGGCATCTCCCAGGGCATGTCATTTGCAACAGCCGCCCTCATGGGAACCACCATGTCCAAGTACCAGTTCATCGTCTCTGGCAAGGCCGTGATCATGACCCTGCTCTGCTTTGCGGGCATCTTCCTGGTCTCTGCAGCCGTAGACGTCATCTACATCTCGCGCCGCAAGCTGGCCGACCTCATCTCCCAGCATGAGTCCAACGAGCAGGTCCGCGTCCACAAGCCGCTCGTCAACTGCCTGATCTTCATCGTCTCCATCGCGGTGCTCGCCGCCGCCTACTGGCAGCTGCACCTCAACGGGTTGCTGTTGGTAGACGAGCACTTCATTGCAGCAACTGTGCTCATGATCATAGGCACCGTCCTCTTCTTCTGGTCTGTCGCGGGCTTTGCCCTGGGCCTCTTCCTGCACTCCAAGCAGCTGCGCTTCCGCGGCTTGGCAAGCTTCACCGCCCGCCAGCTCTCATCCAAGCTCAACACCGCCTTTGCCTCCATGTCCGTAGTGTGCGTGATGCTCTTCCTGGCCGGTACCACGCTGGCTGGCGGCCTGGGGATGGTCGAGGTCTTTGCAGGCAACGTCAACGAGGTCACCCGCTACGATGCTTCGATAACCACGCGCTTGGGGTACTCGAGCGGCTCCCTGGAGTCAGAAGAGGACTACGCAAAGCTTGCCAAGGAATACGAGAAAGAGTGGCCCGTCTCTGCCCAGCGCTACGAGGACTACAACGGCGATGCCGCATCCTACTTTGCCCAGAACCTCGACTGCTGGGACAGCCTGGTGAAGGACTGCGCCCAGCTCGACTTCTACCCCGTCCCCGTTACCTATGGCGAGCTCCTCGAGGGCATCGATGCAGAACGGCTGATGGGCGGCTCCGACTCACTCGACGGCATCATGGCCACCAAGCTGGGTGTCGTGTCCGTCGAGCAGTTCAACAAGAGCCTGAGCCTCGTAGGCGAAAAGCCCATCGAGCTGGCCGAGGACGAGTTTGCGATCAACAACAACCTCGACCTGACCGAGCCCCTGGCAGAGGCGCTGCGCTCAACGGGGAGCATGCTGACGATCCTTGGGGCACAGCTGCACTGCAGCCCCGCCAAGCTCGGCATCCCCCTCCGCACCAGCGCCATGACCGACTCGGCGCTCGAGATCATCGTGCCCCAGAGCGTGGTCGAGACCCTGAAGGCCAAGGACGCCCTGCCCATGGAGATCTTCAACATCATGTACAAGACGGACCGCATCAACGGCGACCAGATGATGAAGGACGCCCTGGTGAAGGCCTTCCCCGCCCAAGAGGGCATGTACTCCTTCGACGGCTCGCCCGTCTACGACACCAGCAACTGGCCCATCATGAGCATGAACACCGGCCAGGAGATGGGAGACCAGGCAAGCGGCCTGCGCATGGTGATCACCTATCTGGCGGTCTACATCGGCTTCATCCTCATGCTCACCACAGCTGCTGTGCTCGCCATACAGCAGCTCTCCGAGACCACGGACTCCCTGCCACGCTACCGCCGCCTGGCCACCTTGGGTGCAGACAGGCGCACGATCCTGGGCTCGCTCAAGATGCAGACGGGAATCTACTTCCTCCTGCCCCTGTGCTTGGCAGCCTGCCACAGCGCCTGCGCCCTCAACGTGCTCGCCAGCGGGCTGTTCAGCGAGCTGGGCACCGACATGAGCGGCAGCATCGCCGTGGCTGCGCTCGTCATCGTGGGGATCTACGCCGCCTACCTGGTGGTAGCCTACCTCGGCAGCCGCAACATGGTGAAGTCCGTCATCAGGTAGGCGCGCACCGCTCCGCCTTGCCAAGCGCTGCCAGCTCGGGCGCCACCCCGCAACCCAATCCCGTGTTCCCAAGCCTGCGCCGCTGCCGAAAGCTGGCAGCGGCACGGAGCGCTACCCCTCGTCTACGAGCTCTGCCTCGACGTACTCCGGGGCGTCATCACCGGCCTCCCCTTGCACCGCCTTGGCCTTGCGCGCTTCCTCGAACTTCTCCTTCATCGTGGGGTTGCCCCAGGTGAGCTTTCTCACCGTGAGGTCATCGAGCTTGTTGCCCGCAAGCTTGAGCTGGCGCTCGCTCTTGGTGAGGGCTTCACGCGCCTTCTGCAGCTTGGCGATGGCGGCGTCTATCTCCTTGATGGCCTCTGAGTACTGGCGCTGGGCGATGTCGAAGTTGCCGCTGAAGCCCTTCTTGAACTTCTCGAGCTTGTCTTCGAAGGTGGCCACATCGACGTTTTGGCGGCGCATGAGGGCGGCCTCCTGCTTGTATGCCAGCGCGTCTTGGGCTGCATTGCGCAGCAGGCCGATGAGCGGGATGAAGAACTGGGGGCGGATCACGTACATCTTGGGGTACCTGTACGAGACATCCACGATGCCGCCGTTGTAGAGCTCGCTCTCTGGCTCGAGCAAGCTGACCAAGACAGCGTACTCGCAGTTCTTCTCCCTGCGGTCTTTGTCGAGCTTCTTGAAGTGGTCCGCGTTCTTCTTTGTGTGGACCGAGCCCTCTGCCTCGTTCTTCATCTCGAACATGATGGAGAGGACCTCGACGCCCTCGTCATCGTATTCGCGGAAGATGTAGTCGCCCTTGGTGCCGGAGGAGGCGTCGTTGTCCTTGTCGAACTGCGCATTGGGGAAGGCGTAGGCGCGCACCTGGTTGAAGGCGACCTCGCAGTGCTGCTCGAGGCTCTCTCCGAGCATCTTGGTGGAGAGCTTGGCCTTGTCTGTGCGAACGCGCTCTATCTCCGCGTCCTTCTCGCGCAGGGCGAGCCTGTGGGCAGAGTCGCGTTCTGCTGCGGCAGCCTCCATAGTCTTCAACTGGGCAGCGAGCTGGTCGCGCTCCTTCTCCAGGGCGGCGCGCTGCTCCTGGGCTTGGTTGAGCACCTGGGCGACTGCGAGCTCGCGCTGAGCCTGCGCCTCCTTGAGGCTGTGGTCGAGCTGGCCTTGGAGCCTCTGCACTGCGAGCTCCTGCTCTGAGGCGGCGCGGCTCTTCTCCTGTTGAAGCTGAGCAGCCGCCTGCTCCTGGCTGCTCTGGAGTTTGTCCTGCGCCTGGGCGAGCTGACCCTTGAGCTCTGCGAGCTGTTTGTTGCTGGCGCTGACTGCCTGCTCCACGGCAAGCTGGCGCTCTGTCTGGGCGGCGCTGGCAGCAGCCTGGAGCTCCTGCTGCAGGGAGAGCACCTGGCGCTCGAGCTCCTCCTGCCTGCCCTGGGAACGCTGGGCCTCTTGCTGCACGGCAAGCTGCTGTTGAGCACGCGCCGCCTCTTCCTGAGCCTTGAGATGGTCTTGCAGTTGGGTGATGCGGTTCTCCAGTTCAGCCCTCTCCTGTTGTTGAAGAGCCTGCTGGGTAGCCTGCTGCGCTTGGGAGAGGCGCTGTGCCTCTTGGAGGCGCTCGCCCAGCTCGAGCTGGAACTGCTCGTCTCTCACCTGCTTGAGCAGCTTTGCGTAGCCGTCCTCGCTTGCCTGGAAGACCTCGCCGCAGTTGGGGCATTTAATCTCGTTCACAGGGTTGACCTCGCTCCCTCTTGCCGATGTTGAGACCAGCTTAGCTGGGGGGTGTGACAAAAAACGGTGCCTGAAAAACTAGCTTGGTGTGCCGGCGGCGCGGGCCAGGCTCAGGATGCGCAAGGCGAAGTAGACCGAGCTGTACGCGGCTGCGGCGCTGTGCCCTCCCTCGCAGACCTCGCTGACAATCTGCTGCAGCTCCGGGAAGCGCCGCTGGGGCTGGCAAGCGTTGAAGAGCTCGACTGCCGCCTCTCTCAGCGAGTCCACGCTTTGATCTGGGCTGCGGCGCACGACTTCGTCCATGAGCAGCGTGAACAGGGGGTCTGCGTGGAGCAGCTCCAGCTGGTGCTTGTAGCGCTTCATGAAGACCTCTCCCCACAGCAGTTGCTGGCGGAACTCGGCAGCCTCGTCGCTTGAGCCGGCAACGAAGAGCAAGTCGAGGTGCTGGCTGTCCTTGAAGTCGCGGTAGAGCGTGACCGCGCTCTTGAGGGGTGCCGTACCGCGCCTCAGGCTGCCCGTAAGCGGGACCTTGTGGCGCGCTGGAAGGCCGCGGCGCTCGTCGTCTGCCGTGTAGCTCAGCTTTGCCAACAGCTCCGCGAGCCTGTCCCTCTCATAGTGGAGGTCGAGGTCCCCCTCATAGCGCTCGACTTTGGCGCAGTTGCTGATGCGCGACAAGCAGGTGCTGCGCATGAGCCCCTTCACGCTCAGCAGCCACTTCTGATACCCCTCAGAATCCATGCGCACCTCCAAAGAAAACGCGGCTTGCAAACATACTAAGACGTTTGCAAGCCGCGCACAAGGACGAGCGCTTGGGCAGGCAGGGCCTAGAAGATGAGGACCTTGGTGCCCAGGGGGACGTTCTCGTAAATCCACTTGGCGTTCTTCAAGGCAAGGCGCACACAGCCGTGAGAGACATGGGTGCCCAGGCCGCCAGACTGCATCTGCGTCTTGCTGCCGATGTTGTAGACCTCGCTGTGGAAGAGTATCTCCCTGTTCTCGTCAAAGCAGGTGCCGTACCAGCAGTTGTAGCCCTTCTCCGCACCGAACACCGGGACGTGGGAGGAGGTGGTGTAGGTGCCCTTGGGGGTCTCGGAGCCCCAAGCGCCCACGCCGGCCTTCCACAGATACTTGAGCGTCCAGTTGCCCTTGGAGCCTGTGAAGACGGCGGTGCGGCAGTAGGTGGTGTCTGTGAGCAGCAGGTACGTGGTGTTGGAGCTCAGGTTCTTGGCCTTTGCCTGCATGCGCTTGGCGATGGCGGGCTCCTTGAGCACGCCCTCCTTGCCAGAGGAGGCGTTGGCCGTCTTGCCGGGGGCCGCAGAGCCCTTGGGCACGAGCCTCAGCTGATACGCGGTGACGGGGAAGTCCACATACGACGTGGTGCCGGCCAGGGCGCCGTTCTTCGCCCAGCCCATCCAGCCGTAGCCCTTGAGGTAGACGCGGTAGTAGAGGTCGTAGAAGGTGGCCAGCTTGCTGCTGCGGTTCATCTTGATGCCTGTGATGCAGGCCTTGCTGCTGGAGCTGCCCGCATAGGAGCCCTGCTTGGCGCTGGCAGACCAACCCTTGCCCTTCTGGTAGACCTTGTAGCTGATGGAGCCGGGGACGTCGGCGGAGCTGGAGCTGGCAGCGATGCGGATGGCGCTGCTTGCAGACGTGGAGTTCTTGCCCGCTGTTGCACCCAGCTCAGAGGCGCTCTTCACAGAGCCAGCGGCGTTCTTGAGCGAGTAGCTGGCACTCACGCTCGTCTTCCCGAGGTACGCGGGCACAGAGGAGGTCTCAGGCTCTGCGTCCCTGGGGACGAGCTTGAGCTCGACTTCGCTGATCTTCCACTTGGAGGAATAGCTGCCCGCGCTCTGCCCGTCTTGCGCCCAGCCGAGCCAACCGCAGTCGCGCTGCTTAACGCGGTAGCGCAGCGAGTAGTACTGGGCGGCGGTGCTCTGCTCGTCGAGCGAGAACCTCAGGGCCTGGACGTCCTGCCCCGCAGACGCCGCCTCCCCGTTGGAGGCGCTTGTCCATGTTCCGCTGGAATAGACACCGTAGGAGATGCTGCAGCTGTACTCGACGCCCGGGGCCAGCTCCTGGCCCTCGAGGCTGAGCGAGGCTTTGACGCCGCTGACGTTGTACTTGGACAGGACAATGGTCAGCGTGGTCTGCGGTGCCGCGGGCTTCTTGGAGGCTGATCTCCATGTTCCCTGCGAGTTAGCGCACGAGAAGCTGAGATACGGCGCGGCCTGAGCCGGGTCGCTCACAACGACAGGCGGGGTGCTGGGCTCTTCTGGCTGCCCCTCTCCTTCAACAGGCGCCGTTGTGCCGGCTTCTGTTCCGCCAGTCTCTTCCGCATACGCGGTGAGCGCGGCTGCCGGCACGAGGCTGAGCGCCAAGGCGGCGCTGGCCACGCAGGAGAGTACGGTCTTGATATGTGTCATCGAGCGATTCATTGCATGTCCCCTCAAACAAGCGCGATGAGTGCAGGGTGCTGCTCTCACAAGCCCTAACCCTTGTCTATGTTGAACCTGACGGTGATGCTGTCCTTGCCCACGGTAACGCGCGGCGCTCCCTTGAGCTCGAGGTAGTAGCGGTCTGCGAGGGCTCTGAACGAGCGCTCCGCCGCATCGCTGAACGCCTGGAGGTCTTCTCTGGCGATCTTGAGCCCGCGGTTGTCGCGGTAGAGGTCGACCGGCTTCTCCTTCTTTGCAGTGGGCGTGATGCACTGCAGCGGCGCTGCAGCGGGCTCGATCTGGCCTGCGATGATGCGGTGCGCGGTGCGCTCGGAGATGGGCAGGGCGATCGAGCTGCTCACGCGCACGAGCTCAGCTGCATCCAGACAGGCACCCGGGCGCAGGAAGACCGGCAGCTCGTCAACGTCGTCGCAGAAGAGCAGCTGGTCGTCAGAGAGCTTCTTGCGGCCGTCTTCGTACAGGCGGGCGACGATGTCTGTGGGCGAGCCGAAGTAGACGTTCACGCGGTCCTTGCATTCCAGCGAGAACTCGACGATGTTGCGCAGCACGTTGTGGGGGCCGCGCCCCACAGAGAGGCTGCCGTCGTCTTCCCTCACCAGCTTGGGCAGGGTGGACTGGTCCGCTTTCTCCTGGAGTTGGTCGAGGTCGATCACAACCCGTATGCTTGAGCCGAGCCCAGTGTCGCCAGAGACAACCTGCGCAGAGGAGGTGTTGCACTTGATGGAGTAGAGCGCCATGCCCCTGCCGTGCACGCCCCACTTGTCCATGACCATGGACTCGAGCTTGCTCGTGACACGCGGCTCGAAGATGCGCTCCCTCAGGTTGAGGGGCACGCCGTCGCCATCGTCGATGAACACCAGGGTCTTGTTGTGGCCTTCTCTGGAGCAGGCGAGGTAGATGTTGCGCGCGTGGGCGTCACGGGAGTTGCGCAGCATCTCGACCACGATGTCTTCCACGGCGCGTATGTCGTGCTTTGCCTGGCGTCGCTCGGCCTCTGCGGTCTTGAGGCGCACAAAGCCGTCTCCCAGATTCTCCTCGACAGCCAAGTGGCTGTCCCCGCTCACAGCGTGAACGAAATCTGCAAGACTTTGCGCCATGGGGAGGCCCGCCTCTCTCAAAACCAATCAGACTACTGGGACATTATACGCAGGGAAAACTTGCGGCGCGTACCCTTGTGAACAATCTAAACCCTTGATGTTGCCATTCGTGCCAGCGTACGCGCTGCAGATTAAAACAAGGCGCCCCACCGCAGTGCATGCGGGCGAGGCGCCTGAACAGCCTTGGAGGCAGAGCTACTTTGCGAGGCCCTCGGCGCGGGACTCGCGTATGACGATCACGTGGATCTGGCCGGGGTACTCCATCTCATCCTCGATCTGCTTTGCGATGTCGTGGGCGAGCACAGTGGCCTTGGCGTCGTCGATCTTGTCCGGCTGGACCATGACGCGGACCTCGCGACCAGCTTGCATGGCGAAGGTCTTCTCAACGCCGTCGTGGGCGTTGGCGATTGCCTCGAGCTTCTCAAGGCGCTTGATGTAGTTCTCGTAGCTCTCGCGACGTGCACCGGGGCGGGCGGCAGAGACGGCATCGGCAGCCTGGATGAGGACGGCGAGCACCGTGGAGGGCTCGACATCCGCATGGTGGGCCTCGATGGCATGGACGATGGCAGGAGACTCCTTGTAGCGGCGGGCGAGGTCTGCGCCGATGACGGCATGGGAGCCCTCGACCTCATGGTCTACGGCCTTGCCGAGGTCGTGCAGCAGGCCGGCGCGCTTGGCGGTGACGGGGTCGAGGCCGAGCTCGGAGGCCATGGCGCCCGCAAGCGTTGCGACCTCGAGCGAGTGCTGGAGCACGTTCTGGCCGTAGGAGGTGCGGTACTTGAGGCGGCCGAGGGTGCGGACGAGCTCTGGGTGCAGGTCATGGATGCCCATGTCGAAGGTGGCCTGCTCACCGGCTTCCTGCACCTGCTGCTCGACGAAAATGCTGGCCTTCTTGAACATCTCCTCGATGCGGGCCGGATGGATGCGGCCATCTGCGATGAGGTTCTCGAGGGCGATGCGGGCGGTCTCGCGGCGGACGGGGTCGAAGCAGGAGAGCGTGACGCTCTCCGGCGTGTCGTCGATGATGAGGTTGACGCCGGTGATCTGCTCGAAGGAGCGGATGTTGCGGCCCTCGCGGCCGATGATGCGGCCCTTGACGTCGTCAGAGGGGATGGTGACGGAGGTGACGGTGCGCTCCGCGGTGTAGTCGGCAGCCATGCGCTGGATGGCAACGGAGAGGATCTCTCTGGACTTGCGGTCGCACTCGGCCTTCACCTGGGTTTCTGCGTCGCGGATGATCTGGGCCGACTTGCGGGTGACGTCGTCTTTGACGGTCTCGAGCAACGTCTCGCGCGCTTCTTCTCGCGACATGGCGGCGATCTGGGTGAGACGGTTGTCTGCCTCCTCGATCATGCCGGCGAGCTCCACGCGGCCCTGTTCGAGCTGGCTTGCCTGCTGGGAGAGCTGCTTCTCGCGCTGGTCGAGGGACTCGACCCTGCGGTCGCAGGACTCCTCCCTGCTGCTCAGGCGATCCTCACGGCTCTTGATGGCACGCGATTGCTCGCGGGCCTCATCTTCAGCGCGGCGCTTGATCTCAAGCGCGGCATCCTTGGCCTCTACCTGCGCAGAGCGCTTGATGTTCTCTGCCTCGCTCGCGGCATCTGCGATCTTGCGCTCGGCCTCTGCCAGGCGCTTGTCTGCCTCTGCGATCTTGCCCTTTGCGCTCGCCGCGATGCGGGAGCTGCTCACAAAGTAGCCGATGGCAAGGCAGGCGATACCGACGACAGCGCAGATGACGAGCGCAACAGCGATGTTGACCTGCATGTGTCCTTGCCTCCCTGTGTGTAGTGATGGACGGTGTGTTCTCGTGTTTGACATTCAGTTGAGGAGGATGCCGCCCAACAAAACAGCCGGAAGACATCCGGCATCATCTAGACCATGCAAAGTGATGCGAGCGCCACCCGCAGGCAGCGACGCTTGAGAGGTTACGTCGACAGGCAGGACTGTGCGTCCGTTTGGTAAAGCTAGCCCGGAAACTGTATAAAAGCACAACTCGCTTGCGCGAGGAATAGATAGATACCGCTCCCAATACTAGCACAGGGGCTCAGCTATGATTCTGAAGCGCCGTACATAAATTCTTCCACGGCACGATTTGCCAGCTCGGGGGAATACCCCTTCTGCACAAGACGGCGCGTAAGCGTTGCGCGGGGATTCTTGGAGCGGACGCTGCGCTTTCCAAGCTCGTAGAGGGCGCGCTCGTATTCCTGCTGCGGAGTGGCGAAGTACTGGCTGCAGCGCTCGATTGCTGAAGGGCTCACGCCATCTTGCCTGAGACGCGCCATGATCTTGGCACGGCCCCACCCTTGGCTCACCTTGCCCCTGATGAGGGCGGCTGCGTAGCGCTCCTCGTCAACGAGCCCGCAGCGGACGGCAGAGTCGACCGCCTCCTGGGCGACCTCTGGGGAAAAGCCCCCTTCAACAAGGCGCCCGAGCAGCTCCTTTGGCGTGCGCTCGCGCACGCGAACCAAGGCGGCGATCTTGTCCATCGCCTTGATGTGCTCTTGCTCGAGGAAGAGGGGCTCGCCAGGCTCTGGCGTCAGCTCGAACAGGCTCTGCATCGCCACGGGCGCACCGCCCTTTGTCAGGTGCATCTTCATGCGGGCCCCTCCCCTTCCTTCTCGCTAGGCTACTCGACGGTTGCGATTACTCGACCACGTCGAACTGAATGGGCTCGTCGTCATCCTCAAAGGATGCGGCCGCAAAGGTGTCGTTGAACTCCTGAGCCGGCACAGCCACAGAGCTGTCGCCACCAAGGCCGATTGCGGCGCGCACCTGCGCCTCGATCTCTGCACGGAGCTCCGGGTTCTTGCGCAGGTTCTCCTTGACAGCCTCCCTGCCCTGGCCAAGGCGGTCTTCTCCGTAGTTGTACCAGGCACCGCTCTTGTCAACGATGCCCTCCTCGACAGCCATGTCCAGGATGCTGCCCTCTCGGGAGATGCCCTCTCCGTACATGAGATCGAACTCCGCCTGGCGGAAGGGGGCAGCGCACTTGTTCTTGACAACCTTGACCTTGACGCGGTTGCCGATGGCCTCGCCCTTCTCCTTGATGGTGTCTGTGCGGCGGATGTCCATGCGAACGGAGGCATAGAATTTGAGCGCGCGCCCACCCGTGGTGGTTTCTGGGTTGCCGAACATGACGCCGATCTTCTCGCGCAGCTGGTTGATGAAGATGCAGGTGGTTTTGGACTTGGAGAGCGAGCCTGCGAGCTTGCGCATGGCCTGGCTCATGAGGCGCGCCTGAAGGCCCACCGTTGTATCGCCGATCTCTCCCTCTATCTCTGCCTTGGGGACGAGCGCGGCAACGGAGTCGACTACCACGCAGTCGATGGCGTTGGAGCGCACGAGCATGTCGCAGATCTCCAGGCCCTCTTCTCCCGTGTCTGGCTGGGAGATGAGGAGCTCGTCGATGTCGACGCCGAGGCGCGCGGCCCACACCGGGTCGAGTGCATGCTCTGCGTCGATGAAAGCCACCTTTCCGCCCATGGCCTGGGACTCTGCCAGGATGGAGAGGGCGAGCGTGGTCTTGCCAGAGGACTCTGGGCCGTAGATCTCTATGATGCGGCCCTTGGGAACACCGCCGATGCCGAGGGCGGCGTCAAGGGCCAGGGAGCCGGTGGGGATGACCTCGATGTCCATCTTGGCGGCGTTCTCCCCCATCTTCATGATGGAGCCCTTGCCGAACTTCTTCTCTATGGCATCCGTCGTCATCTTGAGGGCTTTGTCAACATCGCCGCCTGCCAGCTCGTAGTCCAGCTTGTCCTTGCCAGTGGTGCTCCGGGCCATCTGATGCTCCATTCCTCTTGCTCGTGCTCGAAAACTTGTTCGTATACTCTACTCGAACAGCTGTTCGCAGTCAAGCACTCCTTTCAACGTGGCAGTAGGATACCCCCACAGGCCCTGGCTCACCTACCCCCCACTTGTCCGCCCGCAACCGAGTGCTCCAACTTCAGCCAACGACCGTCCGCACGCGATCGCCCCTCTAGCGTTTGCCCAGCTCACAGGGCACGTCCCGGTTGCGGCACACAACAAGAAAGCGCTGCGAAACGCAGCGCCCATCCCCTCTTGTATGCTGCATGAAAACAGCCTTCACAAGTTATGAGAAGCAACAACCCGTACTGTCCCTAGTCGTCCAGCCCGAACACGCCCTTGCACTTCACAAAGTAGTCGATCATGCTCACGATGGTCATGATCACGGCAACGAGCATGGCGAGCCAGGAGAAGATGTTGAACGCGGTGGCGAAGAGCTCGCCCACTGCCTGCAGCTGCACGGTGTCCTTGATTATGAAGGCGATGATGGCGACGATCTGGGACACGGTCTTGACCTTGCCGTACCACGAGGCAGCCACGACAAGCCCCTGCGAGGCGGCAAGCATGCGCAGGCCAGAGACGATGAACTCCCTCGCAAGGATGATGAGGGCGATCCACGAGGGCAGCAGCTGTAGCTCGACGAGCCCCAGCAGCGCAGCGCAGACGAGTATCTTGTCTGCCAGCGGGTCAAGGAACTTGCCAAAGTCCGTGACCTGGTTGCGCGAGCGCGCCAGGTAGCCGTCCACAGCGTCTGTGGCAGAGATGGCGACGAACACCAGCGCCGCGATCCAAGGCTGCAGGGAAGCCCACAGCGGCAGGTTCTCTGTGAGCGCCGGCCAGGGAGAGACGAGGATCGCCACGAACACGGGGATGAGCAGGATGCGCACCACCGTGACAATGTTCGCTGGCGTGAGTATGTTGTCTTTGACCTGGGGGGAGGCCATGGCTACACCAGCTCCCCTACCAGCTCGTAGCAGAACGCATCGGCAACCTGCACCTCGACCATGTCGCCTAGCTGCAGCTCAGCCACGTCAGACAGCGGGATGTGCACCATGCCGTCCACATCGGGGGCCTGCCCCTGCCAGCGCGCAAGGGCCTCCTCGCCAGCGTCTGTGCTCTCGTAACCTTCGACAACGCACGTCAACCTGCGGCCGATATGCTGCTCGTTGCGTGCAAAACCACACGAGTCGCAGAAGTCGAGCAGTCGCTGGGCACGCTCCAGGCGCAGCTCCTCGTCAACCTGGTCCTCGAACTCCGCGGCCTTGGAGCCCTCCTCCGCCGAGTAGGCGAACACGCCCGCGTAGTCGAAGCCGGCGTCTTCCACAAAGTCCATGAGGGTCTGAAACTGCTCCTCGGTTTCCCCGGGGAAGCCGGCCATCAAGGTGGTGCGGATCATCATGTCCGGGACGAGCTGGCGGATGTGCTCCAGCAGGGCCTTGATCTGCTGGGGGTTGCCGCTGCGGTTCATGCGCTTGAGGACGGTGGCGTCGACGTGCTGCAGCGGGATGTCGATGTAGCTGCAGATGTTGGGGGTGCTGCCCATGGTGAGGAGCAGCTCGTCTGTGATGCCCTCCGGCTGAATGTACATCAGGCGCAGCCACAGCTGGGGGAACTCTGCCGCCAGGCGCTCCAGCAGCTCCTTGGTGCAGCTGGGCTGGGGCAGGTCGCGGCCCCAGATGCCTGTGTCCTGGCCGATGAGCACCACCTCGCGCACACCAGCTTGGGCAAGCTCGGCCACCTCCGCGCGTATGTCCTCGTAAGGGAAGCTGTGGTAGCGGCCCCTGATGTAGGGGATCATGCAGTACGAGCAGAAGCGGTCGCAGCCATCGGAGATCTTGACGTAGGCGAAGGTTCCCACCTGGTCGCGCAGAGAGGCGTCCCCCGCTGCTGCCTGGGTGCCCAGGATCTCCCCCACCTTCTCAACGATGCGCCCCTCTTGGTCAACGGGCAGGAAACCTGCCACCTCCTGGAGCTCTTCTTCGAGGTCGGCGCCATAGCGCGAGGGCATGCAGCCGGTGACGAGGACCTTGTTCACGGGGATGTCGGGCGCGTCTGCCACACCCAGGGCGGCAAAGATCGTGTCGAGCCCTTCCTCGACGGCAGAGGCCAGGAATCCGCAGGTGTTGACCACGGTGAGGTCGGCTTGCTCGGGATCGTCGACGATCCTGTAGCCGGCAGCCCGCAGCAGGGCACGCATCTTGTCTGAGTCGACTTCGTTTTTCGCGCAGCCGAGGGTGATGAAGGCGATGTCGGTTCCGGAGGACATGGGGGCGCTGTTCCTTTTGTGCTCGGCGTGGTTTTAGCGGTAGTTGGTGTACTGCAGGGGCACGCCGTAGTCCTGCTCGCGCAGGAAGGCGATGACGGCCTGCAGCTCGTCGCGCTTGGGGGCGCTCACGCGCAGCTTGTCGCCCTCGATCTGGGTCTTGACCTTGAACTTCTGGTCCTTGATGGCCTTGTTGATCTTCTTGGCGGTGTCTTGGTCCAGACCGAAGGCGATAGTGCCCACGCAGCGGATGTTGCCGCCGGATGCGTCGATGTTCTTGCCCCACTTGACGAACCTCATGCCCTCCTCGCCAAGGCGGCGGATGAGGTGGGTGTTGAGGATGTCGATGACCTGGTTCTTGATGAACTCGCTGGGCGCGATGACGGTGAAGGTCTTGTTAGCCTTGTCGTAGTCGATGCTGGAGCCGGAGTCCTTGAGGTCGTAGCGCTGGGTGAGGGCCTTTGCCGCCTGGCGGTAGGCGTTGTCGACCTCCTGGAGGTCGCACTCAGAGACCACGTCGAAGCTGCTGTCCTTTGCCATTTGTGTAGCCTTTCCTCGTTGTTGCCGTGCACGCAGGGTGCTGCTAGTTCTTGTTCGCCGCCAAGCCGGATGCCTGGACGCTTATCTCGAGCTTGCCCGAGCCATCCTCTGTGGTGGGTATCTCGATGGGGGTGCCGTTTTGGGTGACTGTCACGGCGCTTGGGGTCCCAAAGCTGGCGCTGAAGGACTGGGTCACCTGGAAATCGCGGTGCCAGGGTCCCACCGCCGTGCCGTCGAAGGCCTTGTCGTCGTCGTAGGTCACCGTCACCAGCGAGGTCTTTCCCTGCTCCACGTCGACGCTCACCACCACCGGGTTGCCGTTGGCGGTGGTCACCGTCACCACAGCTGCGCCGGTCTCCTTGTCCTCGCCCGTCTGGGTGGAGCTCTCGCCGCTCGCACCGCCTGTGACGTTGAGGATGCCGGAGCTGTTGCCGCCGGCCGTGCTCATGAGCAGACTGGCCACGATGACGAGCGCTGCGATGATGAGGGCGGCAGCCAGGATGATGAGGCGCGTGCGCTTGTCGGAGAACGCCGCCTTCACGGTGCCCGCGATGCGCGCCGGGAGGCTCTCCTGGGCAGGGGCGCTGTAGCGGCGGGTGCGGGAAGAGCCCGTGCGCGAGCGAGGCTGGCGTCTGCCGCCGCCGCGGAGCTCGTAGTCGTCCTCCAAGAGCTCCTCGTCTTCATCAAAGACGTCGTCGACTGCTGCGAACGAGCCCGTGCTGGCTGCGAGCGCGCTGATCCGCCCCGTCGTGGCTGCGCTGGAGCTGTGCATGCTCGAGACCAGGTCCTGCTCCGGCGCATCGCTGTAGCGCTGGCTCATGGTGCGCTTGTAGGCGTCGAGCCTGCTGCCCCCGGCGGCGCTTGCAGACGCTGCGCTGCGGCCCCCCGCGCTCCTGCGGCTCGACTTGCTCACCACCTTGATGGCGCTGGTGGCGCGGGCGATGTCTCCCGCGGTGTCCACAGAACCCGGCAGCGGGTCCATCGGCCCGGTGGTGCGTGGAGAGGAGGAGTCCTGGTCGCGGCGGTTGCGGCGCGCAGAGGGGGTGCTCCCCTTCGAGAAGCCGCGGGAGTCTCGTCCGATCTTGGCGTTGCGGGCGCCCTCGGCTATCTCGAGCTGCTGCTGGTGGTGGCTGAGCTCCATCTCAAAGCCGGAGAGAACGGGGCGCGGGTCCATCCCCAGGGCGCGGGCATAGGAGGAAAGCATGCCGCTTGCATAGCCCTTGGGCGGGAACTTGTCGTAGTCGCTCGACTCGAAGGTCTCGAGCAGGCGCGGGCGGATGTTTGTGGTGCGAGCCATCTGGTCGATGCTCAGGCCGAGCGCTTCGCGGCGCTCCCTCAGCATGTCCCCAACGAGTTGGTTGCTCACTAGAATCCCTCCCCGTCTGCCATCTCGAACGCCTTGATCGCCTCGAGGTCCTCAACGGAGTCGATGAGCACCTCGCGTGCGCGCGAGCCGTCTGGCGGGCCCACGATGCCCTTGTTCTCAAGCATATCCATGATGCGGCCGGCGCGGGCATAGCCCACCTTGAGGCGGCGCTGCAGCATGGAGGTGGAGCCCAGGCCGGACTGCACCACGGCGTCTGCCGCCTCCCAGATCAGCGGGTCGTCTTCCTGTATGTCCTCGAAGGTGCTCGCACCAGAGGCGCTGCCGCCCTCCACCTTCATCTGGAGGATCTCCGGGTGGTACTCGGGCGTTCCCTGTTCCTTGAGGTGGGCGACCACCTGGTTGATCTCCTCGTCAGAGACAAAGCAGCCCTGGATGCGCTTGGGCTTGCCCCACTCGGGCTTGTTGAAGAGCATGTCGCCGTGGCCCACCAGCTTCTCTGCACCGCTTGCGTCCAAGATGACCCTGGAGTCCACGCCCGTGGCAACGAGCAGGGCGATGCGGTTGGTGATATTGGCCTTGATCATGCCGGTGACGACGTTGCTGGAGGGGCGCTGGGTCGCCACGATGAGGTGGATGCCGGCGGCGCGCGCGAGCTGCGAGATGCGCACGATGGAGTCCTCGACGTCCTTGCCCGCCGCCATCATGAGGTCGGAGAGCTCGTCGATGACGATGACGATGTAGGGCATCTCGCTGGGGCGCTCGCCCTCCTCGCTGTCGAGCTCGCCGTTTTGGATCTTCTGGTTGTAGAAGCCGATGTTGCGCGCGCCCACGGTCTCGAAGACCTTGAGGCGGCGCTCCATCTCCACAACACCCCAGCGCAGCGCAGCTGCAGCCTCCTTGGGCTCGGTAACCACGGGCACGTAGAGGTGCGGGATGCCGTTGTACTGAGAGAACTCGATGCGCTTGGGGTCGATGAGGATCATGCGCACCTCCGCGGGGGTGGCGCGCGTGATGATGGACATGATCATGGAGTTGATGCACACGGACTTGCCGGAGCCGGTTGTGCCGCCGATGAGCAGGTGGGGCATCTTGGCCAGGTTGACGCACACGCCGTTGCCGTCGATGTCCTCGCCGATGGCCATGTCGAGCGGGGCGTCCCCGCAGCTGGGGATGATGTCGCCCAAGAGAACGTCCTGGCGCTGCTTGTTGGGGATCTCAACACCCACGAGCGAGGTGTTGGGTATCTGCGCGATGCGCACGGAGCTCGCCGCCAGGGCGAGCGCGATGTCGTCTGCAAGGCCGGTGAGCTTTGAGAGCTTGACGCCGCTGGGCAGCTCGACCTTGAAGAGCGTGACGGTGGGGCCGGCCAGCCAGCCCACCACGCGCGCGGGCACAGAGAACTCCTCGAGCGTCTGCTGCAGGAGGGTCGCTGTGTCCTTGAACTCCGCGTTGAGGGCGCTGCGGTTGCGCTTGCCGCTCACCTTGAGCAGGCTGAGGTCGGGGAGCACAAAGCCCTCGGTGGCAGCAGGCGCGGCGCCTTCCGGCACGGCGGGCGCCGCGCCGAGCTTGACGGTCTTGGCCTCCTCTGCAGCTGCAGCCTCATCCTTGCCCTTCTTGGAGAGCTTGACGGTCTTGGCACCCCGGCGCTTGCCCGGCAGCACCTGGGTGGGCGCCGCGGCATCCGTGGGGTCCTCGCCGTCGAAGAGCTCGTCTTGGCAGGCCTGCGTGTAATCGTCTTGGTTGAAGGAGCCTGCGCTGAACGTGGGCAGCTGCTTGCGGCCGCGCTTGTTGCCCAGCACAACGGTCTCGTCAGCGCGGGGCTGCTCGTCCAGGGCTTCTTCGTCTGTGTAGCTCAGGGCCGCCCCCTTGCGGACCTGCGGCTCAAAACCGTCTTGCAGCTCCTTGGCGGCCTGACGGTCCTTGCGGCGCTCCTGCGCCAGGTTGCGCGCGAAGAGGAACGCGCTCGATATCGAGAAGCCCGCAAGCACCAGGCCGATGATGATGACGAAGGCGAAGACCACATAGGAGATGACGAGCCCCAGGGCGCTCACCAGGCACCAGCTGAGCCCAGAGCCCACATAGCCGCCGCCCCCCACGAGCACGGGCTCCGAGAAGAGCTGGGAGGGCTCCGTGCAGCCGGAGACCTGGTAGGTGACGCAGGAGAAGACGCCCATGAGGGCCAGGAGTATAAGGCTCACGCCCAGCACAAAGCGCCACAGGCGGCATTCCTGCGGCTTGAGGAAGTAGGAGATGCCCCACGCGACGAGGGCAACGGGCAACACAAAGGCGCCGAGGCCAAGGACATGGCGCAAGACGCTGGCGATGCCCGCAGAGACAAAGGCCTGCTGCGGGATGACGACCATGAGGAAGAGCAAGATGCCCAGCAGCACCAAGCCGATGCCGATGAGGTCGTCGCGCATGCCGGGGCTGAGAGCCGGCTCGCGATCCCCTTCTCTCTTGTATTCCGCTTTAGAGCCCCGCTTGGTGGAGCCAGAGTTTGAGCTGCTGGTTTTAGCTGCGTTTCTTGCGCTCAAAACTACCTCCATGCACATGGCATGACAACGAACAGACAGATTCCAACGATTATACCCAGATTGGGACCGGGCTCTGCAAACTGCAGACAATCGTCACCTTAACCCAGACGGGTATGCGGCGCACGCGGGCCCGCCCCTCCCCTGTGGTGCGGCGGGCCCGCGGAGCGCGCTAGACCTCCATGATCACCGGCATGATCACCGGGCGGCGGTGGCAGCGCTCCCAGACGAACTTGCCGGTTGCGTCGCGCACGGCCTTCTTGATGCGGTTGGTCTCTCCCTTGTGCGCGCTGGCCGCATCTTTGAACGCCTTGAGGATGCGGGCGCGGGCATCTGCCAGGAACTGCTCGTCGTTGAAGCCGGGGATGCCGCGCATCATGATGACGGGCTCTCCCACCGGCTTGTTGGTCTTCTTGTCGAGCATGACGCAGACCGTGATGGCGCCTTCGCTCTGCATCGCCTGGCGGTCTCGCAGGACATCCTTGCCGATGTCGCCCACGCTCGAGCCGTCGACGAAGACGATACCGCTCTCGACCGGCTCCGAGCGGCGCACCTTGCCACCCTGAAGGGTGAGGGTCTCGCCGTTTTCCATGATGAAGATGTTCTTGGGGTCGATGCCGCAGACTTCTCCCAGGTGCGCATGGGCGCGCAGGTGGATGGCCTCGCCGTGGACGGGCATGAAGTGCTTGGGGCGCACCATGCGCAAGACGAGCTTGAGCTCCTCTGCGCCGGCGTGGCCGGAGACATGCACCATGGCGCGCTTCTTGTCGTAGACGTCCGCGCCGATCTTGGAGAGCTGGTTGACAACGCGGGTGACGGACTTTTCGTTGCCCGGGACGGGTGTAGCGGAGATGATCACCGTGTCTCCGCGCTCGATGGAAACGGTGCGGTGCTCGCCCGTGGACATGCGCGCCAACGCAGAGAGGGGCTCGCCCTGGCTGCCGGTGCACAGGATGACCAGCTTGTGGGGCGGGATGTCGTTGACCTCGTAGGCGTCGACGATGAGGCCTTCCGGCACGTTGAGGTAGCCCAGCTCCTGGGCGATGGCGGTGTTGGTGAGCATGGAGCGGCCCGTGACGGCCACCTTGCGCTTGGCCTCGACTGCGGCGTCGCACACCTGCTGGATGCGGTGGATGTGGCTGGAGAAGCTGGCGACGATGACCTTGCGCTTTGCCTGGTTGATGATCTGGCGCAGCGCAACGCCCACCTCGGCTTCAGAGCGGGTGAAGTTGGGGTTGGCGGCGTTGGTGGAGTCAGAGAGCATGAGGTCGACGCCCTCTGCGCCAAAGCGCGAGAGCGCGGCGAAGTCCATGACCTCGCCGTCGATGGGGGTGGTGTCCACCTTGAAGTCGCCGGTGTGCAGCACGGTGCCGGCAGGGCTCTTGATGAAGACGCCCATGGAACCGGGGATGGAGTGATTGACCGTGAAGAACTCCAGCTCAAAGCAGCCGAGCGTCACCTTGCCCGGGCGCGAGACCTCCTGCAGCTTGGGCTGCTTGGAGAGCTTGTGCTCGCTCATCTTGCCTTCGATGAGGCCCAAGGTGAGCTTGGTGCCGTAGATGACAACCGGCATGTCGAGGTCCTTGAGGAGGTAGGGCAGCGCACCCGTGTGGTCCTCGTGGCCGTGCGTGATGACGATGCCGCGCAGCTTGCTGGCGTTTTCAAGTATGTAGGTGTAGTCGGGCAGGATGAGGTCGACGCCGACGTGTTCGTCGTCTGGGAACATCAGGCCGGCGTCGACGAGGATGATGTCGTCCCCGCACTCGAAGGCCGTCATGTTCTTGCCGATGGCATCCAGACCGCCGAGCGGGATCACGCGCATCTTGGCAGCGCTCTCCTTGGAACGGCCGCGTCCTTTCGAGCCGCGGCGGGTCCTGTGCGCGGAGGGGGTCTTCTCCCCACGCTGCTGCTTGCCGGCAGCCTTGCGCTCGACAGGTGCAGATGCCGCTGCCTTGGCGGCGTCTTTATTGGTTTTGGGCATTACTCAGTGTGCTCCTTGCTGCCTGCGATCATGGACAGGCTCGTCTGGTTAACGGATGTCTCCAACTAGACGCAGCACTTCTTCCATCTCCGCACGCTGTTCTGCCGTTGCCTTGACCAGCGGGAGGCGAAGGCCGCCCACAGGAAAGCCCAGGATGTCGAGGGCTTCCTTGGCCATGATGGGGTTGGCAGTGATGAAGAGCTCCTTCATGAGGGGCCTGAGGGCATCGAGCGCCTGCTGGGCAGCGTCGTGCTTGCCGGCAACGTAGAGGTCGATGACCTCGCGGTAGCGAGCGGGTGCAACGTTGGCGATGGTAGAGACTACGCCGACGCCACCGTAGCCCATGATCTGGAGCACCTCGTCGTCGTTTCCCGAATAGACGCAGAAACCGGCGGGGGCCTCCTTGGCGATGGTGGCGATTTGGTCTTGCTTGCTGCTGGCCTCCTTGACGCCGACGATGTTGTCGAAGTCGCGGGCGAGGGCCAGGGTGGTCTGAGCAGTCATGTTGATGCCGCTGCGACCGGGGATGTTGTACATCAGGATGGGCATGCTGGGCACGGCCTGCGCGATGGCGCGGTAGTGCTCGTAGAGGCCCGCCTGAGGGGGCTTGTTGTAATAGGGCACGACGGTGAGGAAGCCGTCGATGCAGCCCAGGGCTGCGTACTCCTGCGCGTCTGCCACGCTTGCCGCGGTGTTGTTGCCGCCGCAGTAGGCGATGACCTTGGCGCGGGAGCCAACAGCCTGCGCGACCTCCTTGAAGAGGCGCAGCTTGTCCTCATGGGAGACCGTGGGGGACTCGCCCGTGGTGGCGCAGACCGCGAGGGCGTCGCAGCCGCCGTCGACCAGGCGCGTTGCAAGCTCCTGGGCGCGTGCGAAGTCGACGTTGAGCTCTTGGTCGAAGGGGGTGACCATGGCGGCCACCAGCCTGCCGAATACGGGTTCAGTCATCGCTGTCTCCTCTGATCGCAAATCGAACTAACTGAGTATCGTGCCACTAATCCATGAGTTTTTCCAGCCCGACAACCAGTCCGCTGAGGTCCCCCACCGCGCGGACGGCCAGGAGCACGCCGGGCATGTAGGAGGAGCGGTCGATGGAGTCGTGGCGGATGGTGAGGGTCTGGCCTGCAGAGCCGAAGATGACCTCCTGGTGGGCAACGTAGCCCGCCGTGCGCACGGAGTGCACGGGGACATCGCAGACGAGAGCGCCGCGCGCGCCCTCCATGCCCTCGAGCTCGGTCTCGCGCCCCGGGGCGGTCATCTTGAAGTCGCGGGCCTCTGCGATCATCTTCGCAGTGCGCACCGCCGTGCCAGAGGGGCTGTCCTTCTTGCCATCGTGATGGAACTCGATGACCTCGGCGTCTGGGAAGTATTTGGCCGCCTGCTGGGCGAAGAGCATCATCAGCACCGCGCCGGTGGTGAAGTTGGGGGCGCAGAACAGCGCAGCGGAGCCAGTGGCGGACTCGTCGAAGATCTGCTGGAGCTTGTCCTCGGAAAGGCCGGTGGTGCCGAGCACGCAGTTGACGCCGGCGGCAAGCGCCAGGCGCAGGTTGGCCTCTGCGGCATCCGGGCGCGAGAAGTCGACCATGACGTCTGGGCGGGAGGCCTCGAGCGCCTCTGCGAGCTGGGTGTAGACGGGGACGCCCTCCTGGCCAACCATCTGACCGTCTGCCGCAAAGGGATCGAAGCCTGCAACGAGCTGCATGTCCGGGGCGCCGTCCACCGCGCCGACGACCTGGGTGCCCATGCGGCCGAGTGCGCCGCTCACAAGAACCTTGATCATTTAACCTACCATCCCTTCGACTTCCTGCACGGGGCAGGGGCTTATGACAGCGGCGGTCATCTCCTGGCTGAGGAGCTCGAAAGCCGCTTGGTTGACTTGCTCGAGAGTGACGGCGCGATAGCTGTGGAGGGTCTCGTCCAGCTCGTACAGCTCCATGCCGCTGCAGGCCATCTTACCCAGACGCAGCATATGGCTGCGCGGGGATTCCTGGCTGAGCACGTAACTGCCGCAAACCATCTCGCGAACGCGATGCAGCTCGTCTTCTGTGATGCCTCCCTGCGCCATGCGCTGCAGCTCCTGCCGCAGCAGCTGCAGTAGCTGCGCGAGCTTGTCTGGGCGGGTGCCCGCATAGACCATGAACTGGCCGCAGTCCTCGTAGAGCTGGCTGGTGGAAAACACCGAGTACGCCAGGCCGCGCTTCTCCCTCACCTCAGTGAACAGGCGCGAGCTCATAGAGCCGCCCAGAGCGGCATCCACCAGGGCATATGCATGGCGGCGGGGGTCCGTCTGGCTCACAGCAGGGCACCCCAGTACCACATGGGCCTGCTCACTGTCCTTCTCCAAGGCGCTCAGGCGCAGGGGCGCGGCATGCCGCAGGGCCGGGCGCACGCGGCGCGGGCCGGGCCTCAGGCCGCCCAGGTACTCCTGCGCGAGCTGGGCCACCTGGGCATGGCTCACGTTGCCGCAGCAGGCGACCGTGACGTTGCCGCCCACGTAGTTGGCGCTGTGGTAGGCGCGCAGCTCCTCTTGCCCAAAGCCCGCCACCGTGGCCCGGGTGCCCAGGATGGGGCGGCCCAGGGCGCATTCCGGCAGGGCGGCAGCGCTGAAGATGTCGAACACGTAGTCGTCCGGGGTGTCCTCGGAGCGGGCGATCTCCTCTATGACCACCTCCCGCTCTGGCTGGGCGGCCATGGGCTCGAAGGAGGCGTTGACCAGCATGTCTGCCAAGATCTGGAAGCAGGGGTCGAGGTTCTCGTCCATCATGCGCGCGTAGAAGCAGGTCTGCTCCTTGGTGGTGAAGGCGTTGGCCTCTGCACCCAGGGCGTCGAAGGCGGCAGAGATCTCCAGCGCGCTGCGCGTGGGCGTGCCCTTGAAGAGCATGTGCTCCATGAAGTGGGAGATGCCCCCCATCTGGGGCTCCTCGTCGCGCGAGCCGGTGCGCACCCACAGGCCCAGGGCCGCCGAGCGCACGCCGCCCATGTGCTCGGTGACAACCGTGACGCCGTTGTCCAAAACGCTTTTCTCAAAGGGCATGGTTCTCCAATCCGGGCGCCCTAGGCGCCAAAGTACGGCTCGTAGCGCACCTCTGCGTTGAGCGGGCTCTCTGGGAAGAGATGGGCGAAGAGCTCGATGAAGTAGTCGTCTGTCATGGAGGCGATGTAGTCGACCACCACGTCGTCTGGGCGGTGCTGCAGCTCCCAGGCGTAGTCGTAGCGCATGAGGGCGTTGCGGGCGTGGTGCCTGAAGATGGGCGAGCTCTCGTCCCCGCGGCGCAGGTCGTCTGCAAAGCGCTCGTAGAGCAGCTCCATCATCTCCTCAACCGGGCGTATGCGCTGGCGCACGAAGGGACTGCAGTATATCTCCTGGAAGTTCTCGCGGCGGATGGCGTCTATGCCCTCGAAGACCTCCTGGTCCATGGCGATGTAGTCCTTGCCCAGGGAGTTCTTGATGATGTTGCGCGTGACGTTGTAGATGATCTGGTGGTTGAGCGTGCCCACCACCGGGCTCTGGGCATAGCTATCCACGTCCTTGAGGTGGATGCGGTCTGCATCTTGGCGGTCTTTGCCGGCATAGGCGATGATGTCGCTGATGCGGACCACGCAGCCCTCCAGAGTGCTGGGGCGCAGGTCCCCGATGTTGCTCTGGTCCCGGTAACACTCCCCCATGAGGCGGTCGAGTTCCTCGAAGCTGGGGCACGGCGCCGGCCGGTACTCCAGGAAGGCCTTTTCCCCGCAGTGGCACAGGATGCCGTTGTAGGTCTGCAAGCAGAGGTTGGTCTGGGCCATGGTGCGCAGCAAGCGCACGCTGTGCACGTTGTGGTTGAAGAAGCGCCCCGTGTGGCGGTGGTAGATGCCGCTGAGTATGCGCTCTCCCTCGTGGCCGAAGGGCGTGTGCCCCAGGTCGTGCCCGACGGCGATGGCCTCGATGAGGTCGAGGTTGAGCCCCAGCGCCATGCCGATGGTGCGACCCACGCGGCTCACCACCTGCAGGTGGAAGGAGCGGCGGGTTATGTCGTCATTGCGGACCAGCGAGAACACCTGGGTCTTGTCTGCGCAGCGGCTGTAGAAGGGGTTGTGGACGATCTTCTCCACATCCACCACAAAGGGCGGGCGGCCCAGGTAGACGTCTGGGTCCCGGTAGTGCTCTTGGCGCTCGCGCAAAGCCTGGGAGTCGTGGCAGGCATGGGGAGACAGCAGCGCCTGGGACGCCTGGTAGCGCTCCCTGAGCAGGTCCTTCTCTTCTGCTGTGAACTCGAAGTACGGTGAGCAGTCTGTCATGAGCACCCCCTTGTTGCCGCGCTGCCATTCAAAGTGAACACTTTAGCGCAGGGCTGTGACAAAAACGCGGCCGCAAGAAACACGGCGCGGGAGCGTTGCCCTCGCGCCGTGCAAGCGCACTCAAGATCTTTGCAGGGAACCGAGTGCCTTCAATCACGATTCTTGAGAGCGCGTTACACATCACCCGTTCTGTATCCGAGGGGAGGCAGCTGTCCCACGAGATACCTCCCTTGCCTTACCGTATGAGCCGACTGTAAAGTGTACGGTAACCGTACACTCAAGTGCTTTTCCGCACATTTTTAAGGAGGCTCGCTTGGCCGAGGAGACGCTCTACACCACCGGGCAGTTCGCAGAGCTCTGTGGCGTGAAGAAGCAGACGCTCTTCCACTACGACGACATAGGCCTGCTGCGCCCGGAGCTGGTGGAGGAAAACGGCTACCGCCGCTACTCCTACAGCCAGTACCAGACCTTCCTGCTCATCTCATGCCTGAAGGAGGCGGGGATGTCTCTCACAGAGATAAAGGACTACCTCGAAGAAGACGACCCCCTGCGCAGGCAGCACACGGTTGAGCTGCGCCTTGCCGCGCTCGACAACCGCATCGCCTACCTCATGAACGTGCGCAAGATCCTGGCCAGCTCTTTTGCGGGCGGCGGCAGCGCACCGGGCAGCGCCGGCGCCAACACAGACGAGATCCGCCTTGAGAACCGCCCCCGCCTGGAATGCTGGTCTACTAAGCCGCTCGACAGCATGGAGGACAAGGAGCTCGTCGAATACGTGGCGCGTATCGTCAAGCAGGCTGAGCCCAGCGCCGTGGTCCTCTCGAGCCAAGACGTCCTGGCAGGCGTCACAGACCGCCAGCTCTACCTGCTCATCCGCAAGTCTCCGGAGCTCGCAGAGCAGACGGCCCTGGAGCTCGGGTTGCAGCCCTTCAGCTGCCCGGAGGGCCGCTACGGCATAACGGACCAGCAGCCCGGCGAGACCCCGGAAGACGCCTATGCGCGCTTGGTGAAGAGCATGGAGGACTTCGAGGAGTACCCGGGCGAGTACTTCTACGAGGAGTACCCCCTCGCAAGCGGGCTCGACAGCGCCGCCCCGCTGCAGATCGCCGTGCAGCTCATCCCCCGCGACCCCTCCAACACCTCCATCCCCCACTAGCGCTGGCCAAAACCAGGCGTTTGGCGGCGTTTAGTGTCCAAGATGGGCGCTTAGGCGGCGTTCGTAAAAGCACAAACGCCGCCTCACCCCCATTCTTGGACAGCAAACGCCGCCTACCCCGCCATCTTGGACAGCACTTGCCCCGCAACAAGGAGCGCCCCGCGGGCTGCGTACCTGCGGGGCGCTCGTAGTATTCGTGCTTTGAGTCAGCGTGCCGGATCCTAGCGGAAGCGGGCGTCTGCGTCTGTGTTCTTGACCTGGACGTCGTGCGCGCCGCCCTCGATGATGGAGACAGAGGAAACCAGGGTGATCTTGGCGACCTCGCGCAGCTCGGGGATGGTGAGCGCGCCGCAGTTGCACATGGTATGGATGACCTTGGAGAGGCTCACGCGGACGTTGTCATGCAGGGGGCCGGCGTAGGGCACGTAGGAGTCGACGCCTTCGACGAAGTCCATCTTGCCGCCCTTGCCGCCATCGTCATAGCGCTGCCAGTTGCGGGCGCGCGCGGAGCCCTCGCCCCAGTACTCCTTCATGTAGTTGCCGTTGATGTTGACGCGGTTGGAGGGGGACTCGTCGAAGCGGGCGAAGTAGCGGCCCAGCATCATGAAGTCCGCGCCCATGGCCAGCGCCAGGGTCATGTGGTAGTCCTGCACGATGCCGCCGTCTGCGCACAGCGGGATGTAGATGCCGGTCTCCTCGAAGTACTCGTCGCGGGCCTTGGCAACCTCGATGACGGCAGTGGCCTGGCCGCGGCCGATGCCCTTTTGCTCGCGGGTGATGCAGATGGAGCCGCCGCCGATGCCGATCTTGATGAAGTCGGCGCCGGCGTCTGCCAGGAAGCGGAAGCCCTCGGCGTCGACGACGTTGCCGGCACCCACGTAGACGGAGTCGCCGTAGTTCTCGCGGATCCACTCGAGGGTGAACTTCTGCCAGTCTGAGTAGCCCTCCGAGGAGTCGATGCACAGGACGTCTGCGCCGGCCTCGATGAGGGCGGGGACGCGCTCTGCGTAGTCGCGGCTGTTGATGCCGGCGCCCACCACAAAGCGCTTGTGGTCGTCGAGCAGCTCGAGGGGGTTGGCCTTGTGGGAGTCGTAGTCCTTGCGGAAGACAAAGCTCACCAGGTGGTCGTCTGCGTCGACGATGGGCAGGGCGTTGAGCTTGTGGTCCCAGATGATGTCGTTGGCGGCCTTGAGGGTGGTGCCGTCCGGGGCGACGATGAGCTTCTCGCGCGGGGTCATGAACTCGGCGACCTTGGTGGCCGGGTCCATGCGGCTGGGACGGTAGTCACGGCTGGTGACGATGCCCAGGAGCTTGCCGGTGGGGGTGCCGTCATCCGTGACGGGCATGGTGGAGTGGCCGTACTCCTCCTTGAGGCGCACGCAGTCTGCCATGGTCATGTCGACCTTGAGGGCGAAGTCGCTGGGGACGAAGCCCGCCTTGGTGGACTTGACCTTGGCGACCATGGCTGCCTCGTCCTCGATGGACTGGGAGCCGTAGATGAAGGAGACGCCACCCTCCTTGGCCAGGGCAACCGCCAGCTCCGGGCCAGAGACAGCCTGCATGATGGCAGACACCATGGGGATGTTCATGGTTATGGGAGACTCCTCGCCCTTCTTGAAGCGAACAAGCGGAGTCTTCAGGCTCACCTTGTCCGGTGTGTGGTCCTTGGTGGTGTAGCCAGGAACCAGAAGGTACTCACTGAAGGTGTGAGACGGCTCTTCGTAGAAAAACGCCATGGCAGGAAATCCCCTCATCAGTCGTGGTTGCAGTATCTGAACATGGTACTACACGCTTGGCCCAGCTCTGCAAGCCCACGCGGCTGGCAAGGCATTTTTCGGCGTGAACCACAAGGCGGGCGCCACTGGGCATTTGGGCGCCCGCATGCTGGTTTTGTGTCTTGTCACCTGTCTTAACAATGGCTAGACTGCTTGCCTTATACACAGCACGGCATCCACAGAAAGAAGGCTCACGGTGAGCAAGCTCTCGGCATTTCTCAAAGGCAAGGACATCGAGGTCTCCGTTCAGCGCTACCTCATAGACGCGCTGGGCGCCATGGCGCAGGGCCTCTTCGCGTCTCTGCTGATGGGAACCATCATCTCCACCATCGGCACGCAGCTGGGCATTCAGCTGCTGGTGGACATCGGCGCATTCGCCAAGAGCGCCGCCGGCCCGGCCATGGCGGTTGCCATCGGCTTTGCCCTGCGCGCCCCGAGCCTGGTGCTGTTCTCGCTGGTTGCCGTGGGCATCGCCGCCAACCAGCTGGGCGGCGCGGGCGGGCCGTTGGCAGTGCTGGTGGTGGCCATCGTCGCCAGCGAGTGCGGCAAGCTGGTCTCCGGCGCCACCAAGATCGACATCCTGGTCACGCCCTTCGTCACCATCATGGTTGGCTGCCTGCTGAGCTACGCCGTTGCCCCGGGCATCGGAGCGGCGGCGAGCAGCCTGGGCGGCCTCATCATGTGGGCCACAGAGCTGCAGCCCTTCTTCATGGGCATACTCGTGAGCGTGATCGTGGGCGTGGCCCTCACGCTGCCCATCTCGTCTGCGGCCATCTGCGCGGCGCTGGGCCTCACCGGCCTGGCAGGCGGCGCCGCCGTGGCCGGCTGCTGCGCCCAGATGGTGGGCTTTGCCGTGATGAGCTTCAAGGAGAACCGCTGGGGCGGCCTGGTGAGCCAGGGCCTGGGCACCTCCATGCTGCAGATGGGCAACATCGTGCGCAACCCCCGCATCTGGATAGCCCCCACGCTGGCAAGCGCCGTCACCGGCCCGCTGGCAACCTGCGTCTTTGGGCTGCGCATGGACGGTGCGGCCATCTCCAGCGGCATGGGCACCTGCGGCATGGTGGGGCCCATTGGCGTCTACACGGGTTGGCTCGCAGACATCGAAGCAGGCCTCATGACCCAGATCACGGCCTTCGACTGGCTGGGCTTGCTGCTCATCTGCATCGTGCTGCCCGCCGTGCTGAGCTGGGGCATCGGGCAGCTGCTGCGCAAGCTGGGCTGGATCAAGGAGGGCGACCTCACGCTGGAAAGCGCAGACAAGCTGGCAGAGAAGGCAGAGTAGGCGCGCGCCAGGCAGCAGCGCGGGCTGCAACGCGCCTGCAGCGCCTAGAGCTCCGCGAGCAGGCTCTCGATCACGCTGGCAGAGCGCTTGAGCACGCAGCCGGTGGCAGCGGCCATGTCCTCCAGGCTCTTGTCGTCGAGCGTGAGCTCGCTGGCGTTGAAAGCGCTCGCGGGCACGAGCACCACGCCCTGCGGGGCCGCCTGCAGCAGCGCGCGCTCCATGTCCTGGGCGGTCAGCAGGCCGGCCACATCCACGTTGCCCCCAAAGAACTCGTTGCGCACAGCGAGCATCTGCACCTGCCCACCCGCAAAGCTGCGGCGCAGCAGCGGGCCCAGGACCTTTGCAAAGCCCTCGCCGGTGAGCACGGTGACAGGTGCGCCCTCGTGCGCCCTGCCCGCCGCCTCGAGCTCGGGCGCGCGCTGCTCCCACTCGTCTATGAAGACGCGCATCATCCCGATGCCGTCTTCGTACTGCGGGAAGCCGTCGTAGAACTCCGCCGGGGGGAACTTGTAGCCCGCCGCCAGGTAGAACTCGTCGCTCACGTGGTACTTGGTGACGCGGGTGTCGTTGCGTGAGTCCTCCTGGAACTCGCGCACCATGTCGATGAGCTCTGCAGCTGCGTCCGGGTCGTCGCTGAACGAGCTGTTGAAGCGCTTCTGGAAGCGCGTGTAGCCCAGAGGCACGATGCCCACGCTCAGCACGCCGGGGTGGGCCTCCACCCAGCCCAGGGTGCGGATGAGCTCGAGCCCGTCGTTGATGCCGGGGCAGACCACCAGCTGGGTGTGGAGCTCGATGCCCGCGTCAAGCAGGCGCTCGGCAACCTCCAGGCCGCGGTCGGCGTTGCGTCCCATGAGCTGGCGACGCACCTCCGGGGTCACGGCGTGCAGGCTCATGTGAAGAGGGCTCAGATGCAGCTCGACGATGCGCTGCAGGTCCTCTTCGGTGACGTTGGTGAGGGTGACGAAGTTCCCCTGCATGAAGCTCAGGCGGTAGTCGTCATCGCGCACGGTGAGGGCGGGGCGCATGTCTGCGGGTAGCATGGACATGAAGCAGAAGACGCAGGCGTTGCGGCAGGTGGTGATGCCGTCGAAGATGCAGTCGCCGAAGGTGATGCCCCAGTCCTCGCCCGGCTCGCGCTCGAGCACGGCGACGTCTCCCTCCGCGGTGGTTATCTCCACCTCCAGGCCGTCGGATTGCCACTGCCACTCGATCATGTCGCGCAGGGGAACGCCGTTCACATGGGTGAGCGCCATGCCCGGCTCGAGCCCGACGCACCAGGCCGGCGAGTCCTCCTCCACGGCGATGATGGGCGCCAAGCAGGGTCGCTGGGGGCTGCGCATGACGTCCCAGGCCATCAGAAGAGCCCCTCGAGGGCGGCGAGCAAGGCGTCGACGTGAGACTGCGGCGTGCTGGCACCGGCGGTGACCCCCACGCGCGCGTCTGGGCCGAACCACTCGCGCTGCAGCTCTTGCGCGCTCTCTATATGGTGGGTGGGGCAGTGAGCAGAGCAGACCTCCACCAGCCGGCGGGTGTTGCCGCTGTTGCGCCCGCCCAAAACGAGCATCACGTCCGAGCGCGCGGCCAGGCGGGCGGCTGCCTCTTGGCGCTTTTGCGTTGCGCTGCAGATGGTCTTGAAAGCGCGCAGGTCCTGGCAGCGCTGCTCCAAGGCAGCGAGCACGCGCTGGTAGCGCTCCTCGCTCTGGGTGGTCTGCACCACCACGCCCACCTTGGGCGGCAGCTGTACAGGCAGTTGCTCGGGTTCCTCGACCACGGCGAGCACGGCCGCGCCACCCCAGGCGCGTATACCCTCTACCTCCGCATGGCCCTCCTCGCCGACGATCACCACCGCATAGCCCTCCCGGCCCAGCTGCACGGCGCGCTGTTGCACCTTGGCCACGAAGGGGCAGGTTGCGTCGACCACGTTGAAGCCGCGGGCATGTGCCTCCTCTATCAGCTGGGGGCTCGTGCCGTGGCTGCGGATCACCACCGTGCCGCTGCCCGCCTCGTCCAGGCTGGAGGCCTCCCCCACTCCCTGCTGTTCGAGTTCTGCCACTACGAGCGGGTTGTGGATGAGCGGCCCCAGGGTGTGCACGGGCTGCGGGGCCCGGGCAGCAGCGCCTTGGGCCAGCTCCAAAGCGCGGTTGACGCCGTAGCAGGCACCGGCCTTCTCTGCCAGCTCTACTCGCATCCGCCCTCCAGGTACTTTGCATCGACCTGGCCGTAAGGCGGCAGGCCGGGGCGGATGGGTGCAGGGTCCGCGGCATCGCGCAGCGCGAAGACCTGCCCCATGACATCGCGCACGATGGTGTCTGTGCGCTCGGCCTTGGGGAGCTCCCTGTAAGCAGCGAGGTCTATGGCCGGGCCAAAGCTCACGGTGATCTTGGGAAAGTGCAGGCCCTTCTTGTCATAGGGCTTGATGCGGTCCGCACCCGTGATGCCTACGGGGACCACCTTGGCCTTGCCCATGTTGGCGATGAGCACAAAGCCCGCGTGGGGCGTGTAGACCTTGTCTGGCGTGCGCATGCGCGTGCCCTCGGCGAAGATGCCCACGTCCTCGCCGCGCTTGAGCGCAGCGGCGGCGGTCTTCACAGCCTTGAGGTCGGCGCTCTCCGGGTCTACCGGGATGGCGCCGATGCGGCAGAGCAAACCGCCGAAGAGGGGAATGCGCCAGAGGTTGGAGCGCGCCAGGAAGCGCGGCTTGCGCGGCTGCGCAGCCACCCACAGCATCACCGGGTCCATGTACGAGACATGGTTGCCCACGAAGACGAGCGGACCCTCCTCGCGCGGCGGGATGTTCTCTGCTCCGCGGACTTCGAGCTTGTAGAGCAGCCTGCACAGCGGCGGGACGACTGCCTTGCAGAACCTGATGAGCCAGGTGCGGCCCTTGCCGTCTGCGCCGGTGACATCTTGGCCGTAGAACCACTCGCGGGGCTTGACCAAGCTGCGTCCGCCCTGCTCGGCGGCGCCCTGTGAGCGCTGCTGCTCTGACATGCTGCCCCTCCCCTAGCGGCGGCGGGCCAGGTTGGCGATGGCCTCGCAGACCTCGTCTATACCCATGCCGGTGCTGTCGAGCTGCACGGCGTCTTCAGCAGGGCGCAGGGGCGCCACGCTGCGGGTGGAGTCTGCCTGGTCGCGGCGGATGATGTCTGCCAAGATGGCCGCCTGGTCTGTCTCGCCAAACCCGCGCTGCGCGTTCTGCAGGGCGCGGCGGCGGGCGCGCTCCTCTGCAGACGCGGTGAGGAAGACCTTGAGCTCTGCGTTGGGGAAGACCACGGTCCCGATGTCGCGGCCCTCCATGACGATGTTCTCAGATGCGGCGATGGCGCGCTGCTGCTGGGTGAGGGCCTCGCGCACCTCCGGTATGGCGCTCACGGGGCTCACGGCCTTGTCGATGCGCGGGGTGCGGATCTCCAGGGTGACGTCATGGCCGGCGATCTCCACGCCGCTGGGCAGCGGGTTGCCGGGCTCGTGCGAGAAGACGACCGCTTCCTCGCGGGCAAGGCGGGCCACGGCCACTGCGTCATCGAGGCTGATGCCGCGCTCGAGCGCCAGCCACGCCACAGAACGGTACATCGCGCCGGTGTCCAAATAGTGAAAGCCCAGCATCTTGGCCACTTGCTTGGCCACGGTTGACTTGCCGGAGCCTGCCGGCCCGTCGATGGCGATGATCATATGAGAACTCCTCTGGATTGCAGGAACACAAGCGAATGATAGCAGCAGCCTACAGCAGGCCCTCCACATCTGTGAAGAAGCTGGGCCAGCTGACAGACACGCATGCGGCGTCGTCGAGCAGCACGGGCGCCTCGGTGGCAAGGCCCATGAGGTACCAGGTCATGGCAAGGCGGTGGTCGTGGTAGGTGGGCAGCTCCAGCGCGCCGTCGTCTGCCAGGGCGTCTCCCAGCAGGTAGAGGGGCTCTCCCGTACCCTGGATGTGGAGGTCGTCTCCCTCTGCCCAAGCGCGCACGCCAAAGGCGGCCAACCCCTCGATCACCGCGGCAAAGCGGTCGCTCTCCTTCACGCGCAGTTCGCCGGCGCCCCGGAAGACGGTCTCTCCCTGAGCGGCGGCTGCGGCGATGGCCAAGACGGGCACCTCGTCGACCAAGGTGGGGATCTCCTCCGGCGTGACCACCGTGCCGGTGAGCTGCGGCCCCCAGACAACGCGCACGTCGCCAACCGGCTCCGCGCCCTCCAGGCGCTCGTTCTCGTAGCTGAGGTCCGCACCCATGCGCTTGAGGACGTCGAAGGCGCCAGTGCGCGTGGGGTTGAGGGCGACGTTGCAGATGAGGAGCTCGCTGTCCTCAAGCACGGCGGCCTCCACCGCCAGGAAGGCGGCGGAGCTCGGGTCGCCGGGAGCGCTCATGTCGTGCGCGCGCAGCTGGGCGGGGCCGGTGACGCTCACAGCAAGGCCGTCGACCTGCACGGGCACGCCAAAGGCGGGCAGCAGGCGCTCTGTATGGTCGCGGCTCTTGGCGGGCTCGGTCACGGTGGTGGTTCCCTGGGCCTGCAGGCCGGCGAGCAGCACGGCGCTCTTGACCTGGGCGGACGCCTTGGGGCTGGCGTAGCTCACGGCGTGGAGCGAGCCCTGCGCCGGCATGACGTGGGCGGGCAGGGTGCCGCCTTGGCTCTGGATGCAGGCACCCATGGCAGAGAGCGGCTCGATGACGCGGCCCATGGGGCGGCTGGAGAGGCTCTCGTCCCCCGTGAGGACGGCATCGACCCCCAGGCCGCACACCAGGCCCATCAGCAGGCGCGTCGTGGTGCCGGAGTTGCCGCAGTCGAGCTGCAGCTGGGTTCCGCGCACGGGCGCGCCGCCAAAGCCGGTGACGACGGCGTCTATGCCGTTTTGCCCCTGCGAGCGCTCGACCGTGGCGCCCAGCTGCTCCACCGCGGCAAGCGACGAGAGCACGTCGTCGCTGGGGAGCAGGTCGCGCAGATGCGAGACACCGCTGGCCAGCGCGGAGAAGAGCACCGCGCGGTGCGAGATGGACTTGTCTGACGGAACGCGGATGGAGCCCCTGAGTGCCATGCTTACTCCTGACTCGCGGCTAGCTGTTGCTCATGCCGAGGTTGCGGAACGAGAAGTCGAAGCCGGCGTTGATGAGCTCGCTGCCCAGGCGGCCCATGTCGCCTTCGTCCGTGAGGATGAGCTCGAGCACGGCGCTGCTCTCGTTGATGTGGTCGATCTCTATGCTCTGGATGTTGCAGCCGGCGTGGCCCGCCATGCCGGTAACCTCGGCGATGATGCCTGGGCGGTCCGTCATGGGGATGCGCACCTGCGTGAGGTTGGCGCTGTCTGGCACCCACTTGGCAGGCAGGCTCTGGCGCAGCTCGGAGCTGTGCTTGAGCTTGGCGGTGAGGGTCTGGGCGTCTTCGTTGCGAATGGACTCCTCGAACTCCCCCAGGATCTGGCGCATCTCGCTGATGCCGTCTGCCAGGGCCTCGCGGTTGTCAAGGGCGATGCCGCACCACAGACGCGGGCTGCCCGCTGCGATGCGCGTGGTGTCCTTGAATCCACCCGCAGCCAGGCGCAGCAGCTCCTTGCGCTCGCCCGCGTGGTTGGCCGCCAGCTCCACCAGCGAGCTAGCCACCATGTGGGGCACATGGCTCACGATGGCAACGGCCTTGTCGTGGTCTTGGCGGTCGATGGAGATGATGCGGGCCCCCAGGGCAGAGAAAGCCTCGTGCAGCTTGAGGAAGACCTCGTCTTGGGTGGCGTCGCTGGGGCATAAGATCCAGTAGGCGCCCTGGAAGAGGTCCGGGCGGGCGCCATCGAAGCCGTTGACCTCGGAGCCCGCCATGGGGTGGCCGGGCAGGTAGGACCCCATGTCGCCCAGCTCCTCGGCGGCGATCTGGGTGATCACAGCCTTGGTAGAGGCGGTGTCTGTGATGATGCCGTCAAAGCCGCTTGCAGCCAGGCGTGCAAACCACTCGCGCGCCGCAAAGACGGGGATGGCCAGCACCACCAGCTCGGCGTTGCCCGGCGCGATCCACTCGTCCACCCGCGCGTCTTGGGGCTGGGCGGCCGCATCGAGGGCGCCGGCGGCAAGGGCGGCGTCGAGCGAGCCCTGCACGGGGTCAACGCCCCAGACCTGCACAGAGGGGCAGTTGGCCTTGATGGCGGCAGCCACAGAGCCGCCGATGAGGCCCACGCCAACCACCACGACCTTCGAGAACGGGAACGTCATGCCTGATCCTCCAGGAAAGAAGAAAGCCCGCTCGCAACCCTGGCAAAAGCTCTCCAGGCGCAGAGGCAGGCGGCTAAATCCACACAATCTTGATAATTATACGATAGAATCACCCAGATTGACGCCTAGCCATTGGAGGCTTACGTGAAGAAACTGGTAGCGCTTCTCACCGCAGCGGCCCTGGCCATGTGCCTGTCCGCCTGTTCTCAGGGAGGCTCCCAGGACGGCCCTGCGCAGGGCCAGCAGCAGGCAGACCAGCAGGAAGAGCAGCCCGCAAGCTCCGCCGAGCCCGTTGCCGGTTGGGTTGACGAGGAAGCAGGCATCATCGGCCCCGTGATCCTCTTCGATCCCTACGCAAGCGGCATACACCACGCAACGCTCACCGTGAGGGGTTACGATCCCATGGAGATCGAGATCTACTCCTCCACAGCTCCGGAGACCGCAGCGCTCTTCTGCAAGCTCGTGCGGCGCGGCTACTACGACGGCGTGCGCATCACCACGCTCATGCCCGGGCTCTACGCCGGCGTCAGCGCGGGCTCTGGCGATGGCCAGCAGGTCGTCACGGCAGAGTTCGAGGAGGCCGGCTACGCAGACAACCACATCGGCCTCAAGCGCGGTGTCATCTCCATGAGCCGTGCCAGCAGCGACGTACAGGCCCAGGGGCCACAGATCATCAAGAGCGACGCATCGGAGCTCTACATCTTCCTCGCAGACGCCAGCTACCTTGACGGCACCTACGCCGGCTTTGCCAAGATCACCCAGGGCATGGCCACCTTCGACGAGATCTGCGCAGACATCCAGGAGGTCTCATCACTCAAGGAAGACGGCAGCATCGAGCGCAAGAAGCAGGCCCCGCTCATCAAGAGCATAGAGCTCGAGGACTAGGGCTCCTCCCAGGAACGCACTCCCCCTCCCCTGTACCCGACCAAAGGAGAAGGTTTTGAAGAAACTCGTCAGCATCATCGCAAGCGTCGCACTGGCAGCCTGCGTTTGCATGGGCCTCAGCGCCTGCAGCGGAGGCAGCCAGCAGGGCAGCTCCACCCAGCAGCAACAGCAGCAGGAAGAGCCCGCCTACATCGACAGCGTCGACGAGGCGGACCCCTACGCAAGCGGCACCCACCATGTCAAGGTCAAGGTGGAGGGCTTCAAGGCCTTCACCATCGCTCTGGACGCAGACGCCGCCCCCATCACCGTGAGCAACTTCTGCAAGCTGGTCGAGGAGGGCTTCTACAACGGCCTCACCTTCCATCGCGCCGTGGAGGAGTTCTGCCTCCAGGGCGGGGATCCGCTGGGCAACGGCACCGGCGGCAGCGAGCAGGACATCAAGGGCGAGTTCTCCGGCAACGGCGTCCCCAACAAGCTGGCTGACAGCTTCAAGCGCGGCACGGTTGCCATGGCGCGCAACGGCTCCAGCATGAACTCGGCAAGCAGCCAGTTCTTCATCACCCTGAGCGACGTCTACAGCGGCAGCCTCAACGGCCAGTACGCCGCCTTCGGCTCCATCTCCAAGAAGGACATGACAACCGTTGACAAGATCGTCGCCAGCTGCATCAAGAGCGCAGACGCCTCATCTGGCGTGATCAGCGCCAAGAAGCAGCCCGTGATCAAGAGCATCAGCATCGTCGACTAAGCGCTCCCACAGCCACGAGCACCCAGCGGGGCCCGGCTCACCACAAGCCGGGCCCCGCTTCTTGTGCCCAAACATGCTGCAACGTCACATGCGTGCCGCGGTGCCACATGCTCGCTGCGGCGCCCTCACAGGTCCCTGGACTCCCTGACTGCTGTCCCCGAAAAACCGTTTGACGGTGTTTTGTGGCCGCACATGCACGGTTGACGGCAGATGTAAAAGTACCAACACCGTCAAACGGCATTTCGGGGCCACTCAAAACCGTCGACCGCGCATTTGCGGCCAGCAAGCAGCTGGAACGCCGAACAGCTGCGCGCCACGCCGCCTCCAAGAGGGCGGGGCGCGGCGCTCTTACTCGAAGTCTGCCAGGTACTCAGCCCCATCGTCGGCGCGGAAGGTGCAGACGGTGAGGTTGGGGTAGCTCCAGATGCCGTCGTCACCGCCGCAGGGCCTGCCCTTGGGGTTCTCGGGCGTCTTGGGACGCGCCACGGTGTTGCAGCTGCGCAGGTACTCGCTCTTGGCGGGCGCGCCCAGCAGCTCGAGCAGCTGGCTCACGCTGGCGTCGAGGTGCGAGGCCGGGTCCTCGTAGGCGGCCCGCAGCGCCGGCAGCAACTCCTCCACGGCGGCCGAGCGCTCCGCATCGTAGCTGCCGTCGCCGCCGAATACCTGCAGCACCCCCTCCACCAGAGCCGGGCCGCGCAGCAGGCGGCCGCGCTCATTGAAGCACCGGGTGCCGTCCTCGCTCCAGCCGCTCACCGCCGCGCCATCAGCCGCCACGCGGTACAGCTGGTCGCCCAGCTCCAGCAGGCGGGTGCCCTCGCCTACGGCCAGGCTGGCGTCGTCGTTGAAGACGCAGTAGCCGCTGCTGGTCTTGAAGGACCCACCGCGGGCCGCCCTGCCGTTAGAGCGGAACCAGTAGCGCACGCCGCCCTGCTCAACCCAGGAGTTGGTCGTCCGGATGCCCGCCTGGTAGTAGTACAGGTTGCCGCCCTCGCTCTTGAAGCCGCTCTTGGCAGAGAGGCGGTCGCCGTTCTTGGGGGCATGCGAGGGGCTGATGGAGACCACCCTCACCTTGGTGGTGGGCGCGCCGGTCATGTAAGCGGAGTAGCTGCGCCCGAAGTACGAGCCGCTCTTGGACTCGTCGAAGAGCGGGTCGTAGACCTTCCCGTTCACCTGCGCCCAGCCGTGGTTGTCCTCGGCCGTCTTGCCGCTGTCTGTGCAGCAGTAGACGCTGCGGTAGCCCGCAGCGTAGGCCAGGTACGCAAAGGCCGCCGCGTCCGCATGGCAGTCGCCGCCCCTCCCGCTGAAGTGGTCCATGGCGTAGACGGCGGGCCAGGACTTGGACCCGCTCCAGCCTCGGTGGATCTGGTAGTTCTTGGCGCGCACCCAGTCGAAGGCCTTGCGCAGCTTGACCTGCTTGGAGTCGGATGCCTTGGTGATCTTGGTCAGGACCGCACGCGCCTTGAGCAGGGTCTTGTACTCGCGCGCGTCTGCGCTGCTCATCTCGCGCCCGTTGGCGTAGTAGTAGGTCCCGCCAGCCTTGCGAGCCTCGAGCACGCCCTTGGGCGTGCAGTAGTAGGTGACCCTGGCCAAGGTGAAGCTCTTCTTCTGCAGCTTGCCCTTGGCATTGAAGGCGCGCCAGGTGGAGCCGACCTTCTTGGCACCCACCGCGGCCACCCCGTCTGTGTAGTAACGGGTCTTGGAGCTGTCCCAGCCCTGCTGCAGCTCCGAGGCTTGGGCCACGCGGGCCGCCTGGGGCGCGCTCCCCTCCCCGAGGTGCGCGGTGACGGCAAGCCCGGTTCCCATTACAGCGGCGCACAGCGCGCATGCTGCCAGCATCTTAGCGATCTTCCTCACGATCACTGCCTCCTCCCTGGCGCGGTGCGCAGGCTCCGCGCTCCTCAAGCTCTAGAAGCGCTCCTCCTTGGTGCTCCCGTCCGAATATGTGATGACGAGCGTGCCATGGCCGCTGCCGTCGCAGTCGAGGTACTTCTGCCGGCTTACCTCGACCACGGGCGCGTCTGAGTCGGCGGGCTCCGCCTGGGGTGACAGCGCCGCCTGCACGTCCTGGAAGGCCGCGTAGGCCTCGTCGTAGGCGGCCTGCTGCTCCGCGCTGAGCTCCACGTAGCCCAGCGCGTCGCCCGCGCTGGCGGTAAGCAGCAGCTCGAACTCCCCGCCGTATGACTCCAGCAAGCCGGCGGGCAGGGTGATAACGAACTGCTGGCTGCCGTCTTGCCCGCACTGGGGCAGGGCCTCGTAGTAGAGCCACCCGCCCAAGCACAGGTAGATGCGCGTGTCTGGCTGCACGGCCCCTGTGGGCAGCGCGCCGGTGAGCGTCGTGAGCTGAGCTCCCTGCTCCGTGCTCTGGACCCACAGCGCCTGCACCTGCTCTGCTCCCTCCAGGCACGAGAGCTCTGTCAGCGGCAGGGCCTGCATGATAGGCGCGTTAGCGGCCATGGTGGGGATGAAGCGCTCCGCGCGCTCGACGAGCACCGTGCCGGCTCCGTACGCCGCGACGTCTGCGCTCAGCTGGTAGGGCACGCTGCGCGAGAAGTGCGCGCTGGGGTAGGACTCCGCCATGAAAGGCAGAAGGGCGTTGCCGAAGGAATCGCGGTACATGAGCAGGCTGCCCTCCCCTGCCTCGCTCACTGTGTCTATCTGCGGGTCGAAGTTGCTCTCGACATCGCCGCGGTACTGGAAGTTGGGCCAGCCCTCGTAGTAGAGCTCGTCTTCGAGCGTGGGAGCAGCGGGGAAGAGCATCGCGTCCAAGTCGCCCGCAAAATCGCGTCTGACCTGGGCCTCTTGCCCCGCGTAGGCGCGGTGCTCCGCCCCCAGCTCTTCCAGCAGGGCGTCTGCCGCGATGGCCGCGCCCTCGTTGGTCCAGTGGGAGTCGCGCCTGTGGTAGAGCGCGCCGCCGTTCACGCTGCCCTCGGCCGCGTGCTCGCCCAGAGCGCTCAGAAGCGAGGCGTAGCTCACGCCCTGCTCTTCCAGCGCAGCCTCGAGCCGCTTGAGGTTGGCGGACTGCCCCTCCCCCGCTTGCAGGCGCGCGGGCATGTGCTCGCCGTAGAGCGTGGCCTTGTTGGGCGCAACGGTGAACATGAAGTCCGCCCCCAGCTCGTAGCAGTGCTCCTGCATGAGCGCCAGCTGACGCGCCACTGCAAAGACCTCGCGCTCGCTCATCTGGTTGGTGCCCTGGTAGTCGTCCAAGCTGTCCGCGTAGTAGAGCCAGCCGTCCTGGCCCACCACCACGCTGTCCTGGCACGCCATGCCAAAGAGGCTGCTGCCGAGCATGTTGGCCGCCGTGACGAGCTCGTTGCGCAGGGCAAAATGGTCCTCGAAGAAGGCGCCCGCGTCAGAAAGCAGGCCCAGGTTGGGGGAGCCGTCAGCTTCCAGCAGCTGAGGCGCGGGGGCTGCGTCTGCGTCGCTCGAGGTCGCAAAGCCCGTGACCGCCAGCCCGGCAGAGGGCAGCAGGCACAGCGCGAGCACCGCGGTGAGGTAGACGGCTATCCTCTTCTTCACAGCTTCCTCCCCTCGCTAGAACCTGAAGTAGATGAACGGGTTGTAGGTGCCGCTCGCCAGGCTCAGGATGCACAGTGCCAGCAGCACGATGCTGAGCACCCAGGACGCCTTCTGGAGCGCTGGCTTGCCGCGCAGCTTGTCCAGCACCGGCAGGCAGCAGACCGCGCCCACGGCAAAGACGCAGAGGTTGAGCGGGCTGAGCTGGGCCAAGGCGAGCTGCATGCAGTTGGGCTCGAAGTGCCAGCCGGCAAACATCTGCCCGATCCAGAACAGCGCCTGGGAGAAGCTGTCCGCGCGGAAGAACACCCAGCCCACGACCACCACCAGCAGCAGATAGACGTGCATGGCGGCGCGCCCGGCCCGCGAGTGCTGCCGCCCCTTCTTGAAGAAGGGCACGTAGACCTCCAGCAGCTGGAAGAAGCCGTGGTAGAGGCCCCAGAACACAAAGGTCCAGCTGGCGCCGTGCCACAGGCCGCAGGTGAGGAAGACCACCACCTTGTTGAGGGCCGTGCGCGCCTGCCCCCTGCGGTTGCCGCCCAGGGGGATGTAGAGGTACTCCTTGAACCAGGTGGAGAGGCTGATATGCCAGCGCGTCCAGAACTCGCGGATGCTCGTCGAAGCGTAGGGGTGGCGGAAGTTCTCCTTGAAGTGGAAACCGAACATCCACCCCAGGCCTATGGCCATGTCCGAGTAGCCGGAGAAGTCGAAGTAGATCTGCAGCGTGTAGGCCAGAATGCCGATCCAGGCGCCGATGGCGTTGAGGTCTGCGGGGTTGGCCGCGAACATCGCGTCTGCCACCACGGCCATGTAGTTGGCCACGAGCACCTTCTTGGCAAGGCCCACGATGAAGCGGCGGAAGCCCTTTGCCAGACCCTCGGGCGTCTGACGGCGCTCCTCGATCTCTGCCGCGATGTCATGGTATTTGACGATGGGTCCGGCGATGAGCTGGGGAAAGAGACTGATGTAGAGCAGGATGTTCGCAAAGCTGCGCTGGGCCTGCACCTGCCCGCGGTAGACGTCGATCACGTAGCTCATGGCCTGGAAGGTAAAGAAGCTGATGCCGATGGGCAGGGTGATCTGGGGTGCAGGCAGCGCCAGACCGGTGAGGGCGTTGAGGGACGACACTACCATGCCGGCGTACTTGAAGACGCCCAGCACGCCCAGGTTCTGCACCACGGCAAGCACCATGACGGCGCGGCGCGCGGAAAGGCGCCCTTCAAAGCGCGCCAGCAGCCGGGCCCAGCAGTAGTTGCAGGCGGCGCTCACTAGCATCAGCAGCACGTAGACGGGCTCGCCATAGGCGTAGAAGACCAGGCTGGCTGCCAGCAGGAGGACGTTCTTGGCCTTGATTGAGGGCATGAGCCGGTAGAGCAGCAGCGTGACCGGCAGGAAGATACACAGGAATGTCAACGAGCTGAAGACCATGGGCTGTCAGTTGTGTAATGCGGGCCTAACGCTAAATCGTGGAGGTCTTGAAGACCTTGCAACCTTTGCGAACTTTGCAGCACACCGAGTTCTTCATTGCCTGTTCTTGCAGGGGATCGCAGACGAGCCACTTGCCGCCCACCCTGACCTCGACCCAGCAGTGGTAAGTGTCGTTATAGCCCGCAACAGTACCTGAAACAATGCGCACAGGGCACTTGGTGGCGCTCTTGGCAGCCACAGCATAGAGGGATGCCCACTCGACGCAGGAACCCTTGCCGTTGGAGCAGAGCTTACCCGCATAGGTCTTTGCCTTGGCGGCAGAGATGGTCTTGGGGCGCTCGGAGCTAGCCTTGTAGCCAAAGCTCTTCTTCATGTAGCTGTTGAGGCTCTTGAGCTTGGCCGTGGTGCTCTTGCCCTTGCACTGGCCCGCAACCGCTGAGATGCTGGTAGACGCGTAGGCTTCCTGGGTGCTCGCCGCAAGGCTCGCAACACCGGCCAGGCCAAAGGTCAGCACAGCCGCCATAAGCAGGGCAAACGCCTTGCCCCACAGCTTTTTTGCAGCAGTCATTTCGATTCCCCCCTCGTTCGAGCCCTGCCTGCAGGGCATCCTCAAGTGTGTATATAAGACATGCGCACTAATTACACAGTTATATACACCCGTCAACAGCTGTTCGCCAGTTAGTTGTGCGGTTGCCGATGCGGTGCTGTTTGGCATGCGAGTGCGCCCCTGGGAGCTGCCCCTAACATGCGCATAGATACTACGCCTGTTAGCCAAGGGAGATACAGAGCGAATCCTTAATCTTTTTGGCAGTTTGTCAGCGCTGGCACGACGCAGCAGGCGGGCCTGGCAAGCGCGCTTGGCTAAGCGCAGCCTCTTGTCTGGCCGCGAATGTGCGGTTGACGGTGTTTTGTGGCCG
>JBJEHM010000060.1:0-3410 GCA_051876075.1 Coriobacteriales bacterium | reverse complement strand
CTGCGACCCCCTCTTCGCGACGAAGTCGACCTCCTTCTGGTACAGCTTGCCGACATAGACCTCAAAGCCGCGCCTCACAAGCTCCAGGAAGACGATGTTCTCGTACATGCGGCCCCAGTCCATGTTGCGCGTTCCCAGCACGGCGTAGCGCACCCCGGTGTCGCAGACGTAGTGCTTCGCCTGGGTGCTCAGATACTTCTTCCCCCTGATGTCGTAGCGGCGCGCCTCGTAGAAGACGAAGGCGTCGCGCAGATAGGACATGTAGCGCCCCACGGTGACGTGGTTGGTAGGCACCTTGTTCGCGCCGAGCGTGTTGGCGATGCTGTTGGGCGAGTTGAGGTTGCCGGAGTTGTCCATCATGTACTCGGCCAGCCTCTCCAGGACCGCCGTGTCTGGGAGTGAGTACTTCTGCACGAGGTCGCGCGTGAGGATGGTGCGGTAGACGTCGCGGATGTAGCCGTACGACTCCGCCTCGCTGGCGTACTCGTACGAGCCGGCCAGCCCGCCGCGCCTCACGTAGCCGTCGAAGTCCTCGTCTGCACTGCGATCTTCCCCAAAAAACGCGCGATACTCGCGGAAGCTGAACGGGAGGATGTGCACTTCCCTGTGGCGGCCGGTGAAGAGCGTGGCGAGGTCTGAGCTCAGCAGGAAGGCGTTGGAGCCGGTGAGATAGATGTCCCAACCACCGCGCGCGTGGATGCTGTTGATCGCCTTCTCGAAACCCTCGCATAGTTGGATCTCATCGATGAAGAGTCGGTTGTGCGCGCCATCCCTGTGCGACTCCAGCACCCTCTGATGCAGGGCGTGGTACTCGAGCAGGGACTCGTTGTCGAGGTCGAGCAGGTCAAGATAGAGGTTGTTGGACAGGGGATCGCCCGCGGCGGTCTCTGCTGCGAAGGCCCTCATGAGCTCCGACTTGCCGGAACGGCGCATGCCCGTGATCACCTTGATGTCCCTCGTCCCCTCGAGGGAGCGAAGGCGCTCCATATATGCCGTGCGGTCTACCCAAGTCAACGGTGTGCTCCCCTGTACGGTTTCGAAACTTAAAATATTTTAGAGTTTCGAAACCGTACTAGCAAGGAAAGCACCGGAGGAGAGGTGAGCGCGCCGGCACGACGTCAAGGCGCTCATCTACTGGGCCCTGGGCATGGACAAGCTGTTCGCGCCCAGCCTGTCCGCGCGCTACACAAGAGCCGTTTTCTGCCAGAAATCCCCAAAACCCTGGCGAGAAGAGCGTCCCATGGGCGCAATCGTAATCGAGATGCATTCAGCCCTCCCCTCGACCAATTCGACCCGCTTTAGGGGGTGCGCATGGAGAGCTACTACCCCGTTGTTTGCCAGGCAGTGGCTGGCCCGGACCGGGTAATCTACGCATGCTTCACTGACGGCAAGATAACGCGTTTCGACGTCTCTGAGCCGGTCGAGCAGGGCGGAGTCTTCGCGCACCTTGGCGTAGGAGCAGCTCTACAGGATGGGGCTTGATGACAGAAAACGGGTAAATACTCGACTTGATTGGGGCGTTTTCGCCTCATTGAGTTAAATTTGCTAGCGATTTTTAACTCAATAGCCCAGAGAACCACGCAGCTCTACTCGGCGATCCTGTCCAGATCAAGCGTGTAGTAGGTCTTTCGGCCGACCTTCGCGGTCACCAGCCACCCCGCCGCCTTCAGGGGCTCGACCCGCTTGTACACAGTCTGGCGCGACACGCAAAGGAGCTGGGCCAGCTGGGCCGGGGTAAGGCCATACGCCGAGAACAAGGTTGCCGAGACAATGTTGAGCGCGACCTCGCGCGTCTGGCGGTCTGCGCAGACCCGAGAGTGCTCGATGAGCCTGCTGTACTTGTCTAGGCTGTCGAGCCTTTCTGCCAGCGAGCTCTTCATGCTCTCCATCGCGGCAACGGCAATCTCGCAAAACGCAATCACAAACGGCGTGAGGTCGCCGCGGTTCAAGGCATGCTCGCACGTTTCGTACGCCTTGTAGTACGCGCTGATATGCTCCTTGATCGCAAAGGACAGCCTGAGGCCGACAATCGGTTCGTAGTGCCGGGACAGAACATAGCTGCTGATGAACCTGTTCACCCTCCCGTTGCCGTCGTAGAAGGGATGGATGTACCCAAACAGGTAATGGAAGACAGCCGCCCGGACGAGGGGCTCGATGGTATCGTCGTTCAGCAGGCGAAGCGATTTCTCAAGGTCCTCGATGATGAGCGACTCGGGGTGAACGCCGGAATGGACCACCCTACCCGGCGCACAGAAAGGAGGGCTCAGCATGAAATGCGTACACAATCGTGTAACGAATTCGAGCTATAATGGATGCCGCAATATAGTACAACTCGTTAAGGAGCATGTTATGGCAGAGCTTACCGCTACAGTTGCTGAGACCAGAGCCAACTTCTCCAAGATCGCCACCATGGTGGCTGAGACAGGCCAGCCTGTCACAGTCTTCAAGAACTCGAAGCCTTGGGTTGCGATTGCGCCGCTGTCGGGAAAGCACATCACGACAATTGACTGGAACGCCCCTGACATCGCGCGCCCGAATGCAGACGGCGTGACCGTATTGCCTGCAGAGTGGTATTGCCCCGAGGACGATGGGCTCTATGATGACCTCGTGTAAACCGGCTCCAGGTGACATTTGGCTCGCGTATGTTGAGTACAAAGACCACCCCGGAGTCGGAAAGGTTCGGCCTGTTATCATCGTCGACGTCCTCGACTCAACTTTCACCGCTCTGGCAGCAAAGGTAACGTCTAAGGATTTGTCCATGACAGGAACAGGTATCGTTGTTCCCATCATCGACTGGCAGCACTGTGGCTTGCGCAAGCCGTCTTATGTTCGCCTCGACCAGAAGCTCATCCTGGAACGGGACATGCTTAAAAGAGACGAGCCGATAGGTCGAGTCTCTGACGTGCTGCTGCAGTTGATAGTGAGTGCACTTAAGTAAAAGCAGTCAATCTGGTTTGGAAAGGGGCAGGGGCCTGGCTATGTTGAGCTGGGCCCCTTTTTCTAACACCATTTTGGGTTAACACGGCGCTTCCTCGGCTCGGGCAGCTCCTGAAGCATGCCCTCCACGATGGCGCTCACGGCGGCTTTGTCCTCCGCGTCCACGAGCAGCATCTCCGCAGCGCCCTCGTAGGGCACGGCGGGCGCCGAGAGCAGCGCTCGCGAGGACTCCGTGTTCTTCACCAGAAAGCGGTCGTCGTAGACGCCGCCGAAGAGCTTGCCCGACGCATAGAGCAGATACTCTCCCATCATCTTCCGATGCGAGATCTCCGGCACGTCGGCCAGCAGGTCGAGGACGTAATCCAGGTATTCTGTGCTTGACGCCATGCGATGCCCCTCCCTTAGACAGAGGGGCCATTATAGCCGAGCTCATGGAGTTCTTCGACGAGTGGCTCATGGAGGGTACCGACGAC
>JBJEHM010000059.1:0-55048 GCA_051876075.1 Coriobacteriales bacterium | reverse complement strand
GAGAATTTTTACTAGCCCTCTACGCGCGGGCTGTGAGGAAGCGGGGCTTGCCTGCGAGGTCACGGTGAACGGCGGCTTCCTTCAGGCCCGCCGCACGCGCGCGCGCGAGCGCCTCGTCGAGGCAGGTCTCGTGAAGCTCGCAGGCAAACAGTCCGCCTGGGGAGAGAAGCCCGCAAGCCTCTGCCAGCAAGCGGTTGAAGAAGTCGAGGCCGTCTTCTCCCCCGTCAAGGGCCAGGTGCGGCTCGTAGCCAACAACCTCGCGATCCAGCCCCGCCACCACGGCGCTGGGGATGTAGGGCGGGTTGCTCACCAGCATGTCGAAGGGGCCCTCAACGCCCTTGACGCAGTCTGTCTGCACAACCTGGACGTGGTCCGAGAGCTCGAGCGCCTCTGCGTTGCGGAGCGCGCACGCAACGGCCTGTGCAGAGATGTCCGTGGCAACCACCCGGGCGGGGCACTCCTTGGCAAGGGAAAGCGCGACGCAGCCCGTCCCGCAGCCGACCTCGAGCACGCGGGGGTCCTCGAGTTGCTGGGAGCGGGCATGCTCCAGGGCCAGCTCCACGAGCAGCTCTGTCTCTGGGCGGGGAATCAGCACCCCGGGTGCCGTGCGCACGATGATATGGCGAAAGGCTGCTTCTCCCGTGACATACTGCAGGGGCTCCCCCGCCCCGCGGCGGCGCAGACTCTCTCTCAGCACATCGCGCTCAGCCATGGAGAGGGGCTTGTCGTAGTAGGCGTAGAGTTCCACACGGCTCATGCCCGTGGCAGCGCTCATGAGCCACTCGGCGCTGCGCGAGGGGTGCTCGTCACCATGGCGATCGAGGTACTCCGTGCACCAGCTCAGGGTGCGCTGGACGGTCCACAGCTCGTTGTCTGGCATGTTTGCTCCTCTGGTGCGCAAACGGTGCAGCGTGCACCGCGCCCCGCAACCCTGGTGTGGGATGCGGGGCGCGTGATGCTGCTTGGGGTGCGGGTTACTGGGCTTCTCCGGCGGTTGCCGCCTCCAGGCGGGCAGCGCGGTCTGCAGCAGCCAGGTTCTCGATGAGGTCGGCCAGGCCGTCTGCGTTCAGCACGCCGTTGTAGGTGCCGTTGTAGCCGATGCGGTGGTCTGTCACGCGATCCTGCGGGCCGTTGTAGGTGCGGATCTTCTCGGAACGGTTGCCGCCGCCGATCTGGCTGCGGCGGTCTGCACCCAGGGCCTCCTGCTGCTCTTGGAGCATCTTGTCATAGAGGCGGGCGCGCAGCACCTGCATGGCTGCCTCGCGGTTTTGGATCTGGGACTTCTGGTCCTGGGACTGCACCACCAGGCCCGTGGGAAGGTGGGTGATGCGCACGGCGGAGTCCGTGGTATTCACGCACTGGCCGCCAGGGCCACCTGCGCGGTAGACGTCGATGCGCAGGTCCTCTTGCTTGATGTCGATCTCTATGTCGTCTGCCTCTGGCAGAACGGCGACCGTGGCCGTGGAGGTCTGGATGCGGCCCTGGCTCTCTGTCTTGGGAACGCGCTGCACGCGGTGCACGCCAGACTCGAACTTCATCGAGCTGTAGACCTTGTCTCCCAGCATCTTGAACTCGATCTTGGAGAAACCGCCTTGGTCGGAGGGGTTGGAGTCGATGACCTCGATCTTCCACTTCTTGCTCTCTGCGTAGCGGCAGTACATCTTGAAGAGGTCGCCCGCGAAGATCGCGGCCTCGTCGCCACCGGCAGCAGAGCGGATCTCGACGATGATGTCCTTCTCGTCGTTGGGGTCTGCCGGCAGGAGCATGAACTTGATCTCTTCCTCAAGGGCGGGCAGCTGGGGCTCGATCTCTGCGATCTCTTCCTGCGCAAGCTCCTTGAAGTCCGGGTCGGTCTCGTTCTTGAGCACATCCTTGGCGTTGGCGAGCTGGTCGCTCAGACTCACGTACTGGCGGGCATGCTCCACGAGCTCCCTCTGGTTGGCATGCTCCTTGGTGAGCTTGGTGTACTCCTTCATATCGGCCATAACCGCTGGGTCTCCCAACTTGGCCTCCAGGGCCTCGTAGGCCTCGATGATCTTGGTGAGCTTGCTGTACATGCTCTGTGTTCCTTACTACTCATCAGGTTAGACGCAAGCTTTGATTATGCCACGCTTGGGCAGTACGCGCGAGGGTCTCTCCCGCAGGGCAGGCCAAAGCAGCCCCCGCACGCAACAGGGACCTGTCTGGCAGCTGCCGGGTGCAGCTAGTTGAACTTGAAGAGCTTCTGAGCGATGTGGTAGCCGCCCAAGAGCAGCTTGTCGCCCACGTTGCCGTGGAGCTGCATGGCAGAGCCCAGCAGGCTGTGCTTCACATGGCGGTACATCTTCTGGTCGTGCTCTTCGAGGTAGCGCCAGATGCCTGCGCGCAGCTCCTCCTTGTCCTCGCGCTCGCTCATCATGCTGAAGACCGTGCAGATGCACATCATCATGGTGAGGTAGCTGTACATGTAGCTGCGCAGCCTCTTGCTCTTCACGTCGCGGTCCAGATGGTAGGCGTCGATCATCTCACGCGTGATGCGGAGCTGCTGCTCGATGCGCCCCACCATCACCTGCTCGTTGACGGACTGGTCCTCGCGCCCGATGAAGTAGCGGTAGAGGTCGACGTCCAGGTAGTAGATGCGGTTGCAGAAGGGCAGCGGTTTGTAGACGAAGATGTTGTCCACGTAGAAGGTGTGGCGCGGGAGCTTGAGGTCAACGGCGCGCAGCATCTCTGTGCGGTAGACCACGCTGTGCATGAGGATGTACTGGCTGGGGTTGAAGCGGCCCACTTCGTCCCAGGAGAAGACCTTGTCCACCGGCAGCACATGGCGGTAGCGCATGGGCTCCTGGGTGTTGGTGGTGGTGTGCTCGTAGACGTAGTTCACGATCATGAGGTCGAGGGGCTGCTCCTGGTACTCGCGCAGGGTGGCGAGCATGTGGCAGTTGGAGCCGTTGTCCAGCCAGTCGTCGCTGTCTACGACCTTGTAGTACAGGCCGCGGGCCTCCTCGAGCCCTTTCATCACAGCCGCACCGTGGCCGCCGTTTTCCTGGTGGACGGCGCGGACGATGCCGGGGTAGGCGGTCTCCCAGAGCTGGGCCTTCTCGAAGGTGTTGTCCTTGGCGGAGCCGTCGTCGACCACGATGATCTCTATGTCGTCGCAGTTGCATGCGAGGATGGACTCGATGCAGTGGTCCATGTACTCGGCAGAGTTATAGCAGGGGATGGCGTAGGTGATGAGCTTTTCTGGCAGGGGCTGAACCTCGTCCTCCCAAGCGGGGGTCTCGGGCTTCTTGCGGTTGATGAGGGCCACGGATAACGTCCTTTCTCCAGGCTGTACCCCGCAATCATACGACAGAGTCCCCAAGGCAGCGCCGGATTTGACGTCTTGCGCACAAAGAGCGGCCCCGCTCCATCAGGGGAGCAGGGCCGCCCAACAGCCGTTTTGAAGAGGCTCTTACACGTAGAAGAGCATGTCGTTGTAGGTCGGGAAGGGCCAGTAGTCCCTGGCAACGACCAGCTCCATGGAGTCTGCCGCCTCGCGCAGCTGGGCCATGGCGGGCTTGACCTTGTCGCGGTAGGCAAATGCCTGGGCGGTGTCGTCGCCAGCCGCAGCCGCCTCCTCACGAGCGGCAGCCAGCGCCTCGATGCCCGCGGAGATGGCGTCAGCACCCGCGGCGAGCTTCTCGAGCAGCTCGGTCTCTGCCTTGACGCTGATGGCAGAAGAGACGGACTGCTTGGTAGCTGCCGTGGAGGCGACGTCGCCGCTGTAGTCGAGGACGGCGGGCAGGATCTGCTGGGAGGCCATGTCGAGCATGGTCAGGGCCTCGATGTTGAGCAGCTTGGCGTAGATACCCATCTTGACCTCGTAGCGGGCGCGGGTCTCCGTGGCGCTCATGACGCCGAACTCCTCGAAGAGGTCGATGTTCTTCTGCTGGAGGTAGGCCTGCATGGCATCCGGGGTGTTCTTGTTGTTGGCCAGGCCGCGGCGCTCGGCCTCGATGGGCCACTCGTCGCTGTAGCCATTGCCGTTGAAGACGATGCGCTCGTGCTCGTTGAAGACGCGGCGGCAGATGTCCATGGCCGCTGCCTCGACGTCGTCAGCACCCTCGAGGATGTCTGCGTACTCCTTGAAGGACTTGGCAACAGCGGTGTTGAGCACGGTGTTGCAGCTGGAGAGGTTGACCGAGGAGCCGGGCATGCGGAACTCGAAGCGGTTGCCGGTGAAGGCGAAGGGGCTGGTGCGGTTGCGGTCTGTGGCGTCCTGGGAGAGGTGCGGGAGCACGTCGCTGCCCAGGTCCATGAGCTTCTTGGCGCTTGCAGCAGGGTCCTCGCCCTTGGCGATGGCGGAGCGGATGGACTCGAGCTCGTCGCCCAGGAAGACGGAGATGATCGCAGGAGGTGCCTCGTTGGCACCCAGGCGATGGTCGTTGCCAGCGGTTGCGACGGTGGCGCGCAGGAGCTCCTGGTAGTCGTCGACGGCTTGGAGCACGGCTGCCAGCGTCAGCAGGAAGATGGTGTTGTTGGCGGGGTCCTTGCCCGGGGAGAGCAGGTTCATGTCCGGCGTGGCGATGGACCAGTTGTTGTGCTTGCCGCTGCCGTTGACGCCGGCGAAGGGCTTCTCGCGGATCAGGCAGTACAGGCCGTGGTGCGGGGCGCACTTGCGCAGGATCTCCATGGTGAGGAGGTTGTTGTCGATGGCCGTGGAGCTGCGGGCGAAGATCGGGGCGATCTCGTGCTGGGCGGGGGCCACCTCGTTGTGCTTGGTCTTTGCGTCGACGCCGAGCTTCCAGAGCTCCTCGTCGACTTCCTTCATGTAGTCGGAGACAGTCTCGCGCACAGCGCCGAAGTAGTGCTCGTCGAGCTCCTGGCCCTTGGCGGGAGCAGCGCCGAAGAGGGTGCGGCCGGTGAGGATGAGGTCCGGGCGAGCGGAGTAGTGGTCGAGCTTGATCAGGAAGTACTCCTGCTCGGCACCCACGGTGGTGACCACCTGGGGGACGTCATCGATGCCAAAGCAGGCCAGCACGCGCTTGGCCTCCTTGCTGATGGCCTTCATAGAGCGCAGCAGCGGGGTCTTCTTGTCCAGGGCCTCGCCGGTGTAGGAGACGAAGGCGGTGGGAATGCACAGGACCTCGTCCTTGATGAAGGCGTAAGAAGTGGGGTCCCAGGCCGTGTAGCCGCGCGCAGAGGCGGTCTGGCGCAGGCCGCCGCTGGGGAAGGAGGACGCGTCGGGCTCGCCCTGGATGAGCTCCTTGCCAGAGAAGGCCATGATGGCGGTGCCGTCCCCCACAGGGTCGATGAAGGCATCGTGCTTTTCAGAGGTGCCGCCAGTGAGGGGCTGGAACCAATGGGTGTAGTGGGTGCAGCCGTTTTCGACCGCCCACTCCTTCATGGCATGGGCCACGGCGTTGGCGACCTCCTCGTTGAGGGGCGTGCCGTCCTTGATGGTCTTGTGGAGGCTCTTGTAGATGGGCTTTGGCAGGCGCTCCTTCATGACCTTGTCGTTGAAGACGAGGCTGCCGTAGATCTCGCTAGTGTCTTTTGCCATTTGCCGGCTCCCTTGCTCGAGAACGTTTCCGGTCAACTCATGAAACGCATTATGACGTATGAGTACGCGTGCTATCTTATGGCGCTTTTGTTTCCGAAGTGTTTAACGGGCAAGCGGCCAATGTAAAGCCTGTGTTTCGCGCAAGGCGAAGCCCACAGCCGCCACCCCTGCGGCCCGTCCCCTTCAGCAAACCGCTACAGGAGCCTTTCGACACTCCGACCGCATTCGTGGAACATCTCCGCGCGGCGGTCAAACAGGGCCAAAACGCGCCCTCTCACGCTAAACTGTTCCTTAAGAAAGCGGGGTGATTCCTTGAGCGCCTGCACGACGCCTGCCAACAACACGCTCAGTATCGGCTTTGACGTGGGTTCCACCACGGTTAAGGCCGTTGTGCTCGACCAGCTCGAGGGCACTGTGCTCTTCCGCGAGTACAAGCGTCACGGTGCCCGCCAGGCACAGGCGCTGGCAGAATCCCTAGAGACTATAGCGGCGCGCTTCCCGGGCGCTCGGTTCCGCTGCGCCATCACCGGCTCCGGCGCCGCCCCCCTGGCAGATACCCTGGGCGTGCCCTTCATCCAGGAGGTGGTGGCAAACTCCATCGCCATCAGGCGCTTCCACCCCCAGGCGCGCACAGCCATCGAGCTCGGCGGCCAAGACGCCAAGATGATCTTCTTCTCGCCCGACCCCCACACCGGCACCATGACGGTGAGCGACATGCGCATGAACGGCAGCTGCGCCGGCGGCACGGGCGCCTTTGTCGACGAGATCGCCAACCTGCTCCGCATACCCGTCGAAGAGTTCAACGCCAGCGCCGAACAGGGCACGCACGTCTACGACATATCAGGGCGCTGCGGCGTCTATGCCAAGACGGACATCCAGCCCCTTCTCAACCAGGGCGTGGCCAAGGAGGACCTGGCGCTGTCCACCTTCCACGCGATTGCCAAGCAGACCATAGGCGGCCTGGCCCAAGGCCTCGACATCGAGCCCCCCGTGGTCTTCGAGGGCGGGCCCCTCACCTTCAACCCGCGGCTCGTCCAGGTGTTCGCCGAGCGCTTGGAGCTGTCTGGGGAAGACGTGCTCGTCCCCCAGCACCCAGAGACCATCGTCGCCCTGGGAGCGGCCCTTTCCCTGGGCAGCGTCTTTGAGGACAGGGCAGCAGACTTGGAGCCCCGCGCCGCCTTGGCTGCGCTCGAGAACTGCGCGCTCAACGGCCTGGCAGGCGGCACGCAGGAGCCGCCCTTCTTCGCGAGCCTGCAGGAGCAAGAGGAGTTCCAGCGGCGCCACCGCCTGCCCAACCCGCCCCAGCTGCAGCTGGAGCCGGGCTCCACCCTGCGCGCCTACCTGGGCATCGACTGCGGGAGCACCACCACCAAGTTCGTGCTCTGGGGAGAAGACGACCGCCTGCTCGACAGCTTCTACGCCCACAACGAGGGCGAGCCGCTGGATGTGGCGCGAAACGCCCTGCTGGCCATGCACCAGCGCTACCGCGAGCGCGGTGTCGAGCTGAAGATCCTGGGAGCAGGCACCACCGGCTATGGCGAGCTCCTCATGAAGGAGGCCTTCGACGCCGACTACCACGTGGTGGAAACCGTCGCGCATGCGACCGCAGCCCGCAGCTGGCTGCCAGACGCGAGCTTCATCCTCGACATCGGCGGGCAGGACATGAAGGCCATCTGGCTCGACGGGGGCGTGGTCACCAACATCGTCGTCAACGAGGCCTGCTCGTCTGGCTGCGGCAGCTTTCTGGAGAACTTTGCCTCCAACCTGGGGATCCCCACAGAGCAGATCGCAGAGGAGGCCTTCCGCAGCAGCAACCCGGCCAAGCTCGGCAGCCGCTGCACCGTGTTCATGAACTCCAGCATCGTCACCCAGCAGCGCCAGGGCAAGACGCCAGCAGACATCATGGCGGGCCTGTGCCGCTCGATCGTCGAAAACGTCTTCACCAAGGTCATACGCCTGAGCAACCTCGACCGCCTGGGAGACAAGATCATGGTGCAGGGCGGCACCTTCTGCAATGACGCAGTGCTGCGCGCCTTCGAGGAGTACGTGGGCCGCGAAGTCATGCGCGCCCCCGCCCCCGGCCTCATGGGCGCCATCGGCGTTGCCCAGCTGGTGAAGGAGGAGATGGAGCACCGCAGGGACGCAGGCGGAGCGCTGCCCGCCAGCAGCTTCATCGGGTGGGACGACCTTCAGGCCCTGACCTACACCCAAGAGTCTAACCTCACCTGCCCCTTCTGCGCCAACCACTGCAACCGCAGCTGCATACGCTTCTCAAACGGAGAGAGCTTTGTCACCGGCAACCGCTGCCCCAAGGGCGAGGTGCTCGGCGATCCCTCGAGCCAGGAGGTGAGGAGGCAGCTCAAAGCCGCTGCAGAGGCCGCTATCGGCGTCCCCAACCTCTTCGAGGAGCGAAAAGATCTGCTCTTTGCCGAGTACCCCTGCGCACCGCTGTGCCCCCCGCGCAACACCACGATCGGCATACCCCGCGTGCTCTCGTTCTGGGACACCGCCCCCTTCTGGACGACCTTCTGGCGCGCGCTGGGCTTTGAGGTCAAGCTGAGCCCCCTCAGCACGCGGCGCATCTACGAGAGCGGCCTCCACGCCGTCACCAGCGACACGGTCTGCTTCCCCGCAAAGCTCGTGCACGGGCACATCCGCAGCCTGGTGAAGAGCGGGGTCGACCGCATCTTCATGCCCATCATCACCGTGGTTGAAAGCGAGGGCACAGCACAGAGCGCCGAGAGCATGTGCGCCGTGGTCAAGGGCTACCCCATGGTCATCAACAACTCGGACAACCCCATGCGGCGCTGGGGCGTGCCGTTCGACGCGCCGCTGTGGCACTGGTACAGCTCCAAGGACCGCAAGAACCAGCTCTGCGCGTGGATGAAGGAGACCTTCGGCATAGCCCCCGCGCTCACCGAGCAGGCCATCGAGCAAGCAGACGCCGCCCAGGGCTCGTTCCGCGCTCAGCTGCAGACCCGCGGCATGCAGGTGGTGGAGGAGGTCCAGGCACAGGGGCGCTACGCCGTCGTCCTGGCAAGCCGCCCCTACCAAAACGACGACCTCGTCAACCACGACCTGCCCAAGCTCTTCAACGAGCTCGGCATCCCCGTGCTCACGGCCGACTCCCTGCCCCAGATCCACACAGAGGACCTCTCGAAGAGCCTACTCGAGATAGCCAACAACTACCACGCCCGCATGCTCTCGACGGCTCTGGAGGCGGCCAAGAGCCCCTTCCTGGAATACGCGCAGGTCGTCAACTTCAACTGCGGGCACGACGCCTACCTCTCGGACGAGATCGTGCGCCTCATGCACGAGGTGAGCGGCAAGTCGCCCCTGGTGCTCAAACTCGATGAAAGCGACATCGCCGGGCCTTTGCGCATACGCGTGAGGAGCTTTGTCGAGACCGTCAACACCCGCCGCCGCAGCAGCGGCTCCCCCACCGTGCACGAGCTCGAAGACCCCTATCACTCCAAGTTCACGCGGGACATGCGCGCGGGCGGGGCACACGAGAAGACCGTGCTCGTCCCCAACACCTCGCATGCCTTCTCCATGCTGATGACAGCCGCCTTCAGGACCCAGGGGCTCAGGGCCGAAAGCCTGCCCGTGGGCCGCGAAGACGCCATTCGCCTGGGCAAGCGCTACGTGCACAACGACATCTGCTTCCCCTGCCAGATCGTTATCGGAGAAGCCCTCTCTGCCCTCGAGAGCGGCGCGTACGACCCAGACGAGGTGGCTATCGGCATGGGCAAGTACGTGGGGGACTGCCGCCTCACCCACTACACCGCCCTCCTGCGCAAGGCGCTCGACGACGCCGGCTACCCGCAGGTGCCCATCATCACCAACGACGACGTAGACAGTCACAACGTGCACCCGGGCTACACCATGAGCCTGCCCACGGCCATGCGCATAGCCTACGGGCTGCCCATGGTCGACGCCCTCGAGGAGCTCCTGCGCAAGATCCGCCCCTACGAGCTCGAGCCCGGCAGCACGCAGACCGCCTTCGACAAGGGGCTGCAGCTGACCATGGACGGCCTGGAGGCAGGCGGCATCGCCGGGATGAAGAAGGGCTTTGCACAGGCGATCGAGCTCATGCGCGGCGTTGCCTACGACCGCAGCACGCCGCGCCCGCGCGTGCTCATCGTGGGCGAGTACCTGCTCAACTTCCACCCCGGCTCCAACCATGACATAGAGAGGTACCTCGAGGACAACGGCATGGAGGTCATCGAGGCGCGCATGACCGACGTCATCCGCAAGAGCTACTTCTACAAGGACGCGCAGGTCAAGGAGTACAAGCTCGACAAACCCCTCTCCTACAAGGCGCTCTTCCGCATCGAGAACAACATCTTCAACCTGGCCCACAGCACGGCCGACAAGATCGCCTGCGCGCACCCGCTCTACAAGCCAGCCGCCCGCATGCAGGACATCGTCAAGGCGAGCGACCCCATCGTCCACCACACCTTCGATGCCGGCGAGGGCGTGCTCATCCCGGCAGAGATACTCCACCACGCCTCGCAGGGATGTCGCTCCTTCATCATCCTCCAGCCCTTTGGCTGCCTGCCCAACCACGTTGTGGGGCGCGGCATCAGCAAGCGACTCAAGGAGCTCTACCCAGATGCCCAGATCCTGCCGCTGGACTACGACCCAGACGTTGCCCCGGCAAACATCGAGAACCGCCTGCAGATGCTCATCATGGACGCCAAGGCCAAGCACGAATAGCAAAGGAGCCCCGCTGCTCTCTGGCAGCGGGGCTCCCGATGCGGTGCGCGTGTGCGCTGGCTTGCTTAGACCAGGCCCTGGGCCATCATGGCCTCGGCAACCTTCTCGAAGCCGGCGATGTTGGCGCCAGCAACAAAGTCGCCCTCGACACCGTACTTCTTGGCGGCGTCGTCTGCTGCATGGTAGATGCTGATCATGATGTCGTTGAGCTTGTTGTCGACCTCCTCGAAGGACCAGGAGATGTGACCGGCGTTCTGGCTCATCTCAAGGCCGGAGACGGCGACGCCGCCTGCGTTGGCAGCCTTGCCGGGCATGAAGACGACCCCATGCTCCTGCAGGTACTTGGTTGCCTCGAGGGTGGTGGGCATGTTGGCACCCTCGCCCACGATCTTGCAGCCGTTGGCGACCAGCGCCTGGGCGTCCTCGAGCAGCAGCGTGTTCTCGCGAGCGCAGGGCAGGGCGATGTCGCAGGGGATCTGCCAGACGCCGCGGCCGTCGCCGGCGGTGTACGTGGCGTTGGGACGGTAGTCGGTGTACATGGCCAGGGAGACGCCCTTGTCGTTGCCGGAGCGCTTGGCGTTGTAGATGGCCTCGAGCGCCTCGACGGAGATGCCCTCGTCGTCCTGGACGTAGCCCTTGGTGTCAGAGACGGCGATGACCTTGGCACCCAGCTGCTCGGCCTTCTGGACGGCGTAGATGGCGACGTTGCCGGAGCCGTGGACCACGACGGTCTTGCCCTCGAAGGAGTCGCCCTGGCAGCGCAGGTGCTCAGCCACGAAGTAGACCAGGCCGTAGCCGGTTGCCTCGGTGCGGGCCAGGGAGCCGCCAAAGGCCAGGCCCTTGCCGGTGAGCACGCCGGTGAACTCGTTGCGGATGCGCTTGTACTGGCCGAACATGTAGGCAACCTCGCGGCCGCCAACGCCCAAGTCGCCGGCGGGAACGTCGGTGTCGGGGCCGATGTGGCGCTGCAGCTCGGTCATGAAGGACTGGCAGAAGCGCATGATCTCGTTGTTGGACTTGCCCTTGGGGTCGAAGTCGGAGCCGCCCTTGCCGCCGCCCATGGGGAGGGTGGTCAGGGAGTTCTTCAGGATCTGCTCAAAGCCCAGGAACTTGAGCATGCCCAGGTTGACGGTGGGGTTGAAGCGCAGACCGCCCTTGTAGGGGCCGATGGCGGAGTTGAACTCAACGCGGAAGCCGCGGTTGACCTGGGCCTTGCCCTGGTCGTCAACCCAGGGGACGCGGAACATGATCACGCGCTCGGGTTCGGTGATGCGCTCGAGGATCTTGGCCTCTTCGTACTCCGGGTGCGCGTCCAAGACGGGCTGAAGGGTCTCCAGCACCTCGGTGACAGCCTGGATGAAGAGCTCCTGCTCGCCATCGCGGGCCTTGATCTGCTCAATAACTCGCTCTGCGTAAGACATCTGCGTTCCCTCCCTGGGAAATCACGTGGATACTGTCAGGCTAGAAACCTGCGCAACATATAGTAGGCACAAGAAAGCAGGCTATTATTTCGGCTGTGTTAATACTGGAAACACGCTCGGAGCACCTCCCGAGCGGCTTGCGCAAGCTGCCCGCAATCGCCGCCTACTCCCCCGCCGGGGCCTCGCCTTCTGCAGGCTTGGGGTCCTTGGGGATGAGCAGGTTGGCAAGCACCGCCACCACGAACACGCCCGCCACGCAGTTGGCTGCGAAGACGTCCTGGAAGAGCTGCGGGGTGTTGACGAAGATGTCGCTCACCTGGGTGAAGCCGATGCCCAGGGCAAGGCTCAGGGCCGCGATGGTCATGTTGCGGTGCGTGAAGCCGGCGCGCTCGATCATCTGGAAGCCGCTGATGATGATGTTGCCGAACATCATGATGGTGCAGCCGCCCAGCACGGGCTCCGGCAGGCTGTTGAACACGGCCGCAACCGCGGGTACGAAGGCGGCGATGACCAGGATGCAGGCACCGGTGGCGATTGCGCGGCGGTTGACGACCCCTGTCATGGCCACCAGGCCCACGTTCTGGCTGAACGAGGTGATGGGGGTGCAGCCCAGGCAGCCGCCCAGCGCAGAGACAAAGCCATCGCAGGCGATGGAGCCAGAGAGCTCCTTCTGGTTGATCTGTCGCTTGAGGCCCGCCATGGCCAGGGCGCTGGAGTCGCCGATGGTCTCTGTTGCAGAGACCAGGAAGATGATGCACACAGTGACGATGGGCCCTACGGCAAACTGAGGGGTGAGTCCCTCGTCGAGGAACGCCAGCGCGGGCAAGCTGAAGAGCGTTAGGTTCTCAAAGCCGCTGAAGTCGACCCTCCCCAAGAACAGCGCGACCACGTAGCCGATGATCAGGCCAAAAAGCACCGAGAGCTGGCGGATGCCCTTGGGCGCAAAGACTTGGAAAGCCAGGCAGGCAAGCAGCGAGACAGTGCCGAGCAGCAGGTTGTACCAAGCGCCAAAGTCCTCCGCGCCGCTGCCTCCGCCGAAAGAGCTGGCACCTACGCCCAACAGGGAGAAGCCGATCGCCGTGACCACACTCGCCGCGACGATGGGCGTGACGATGCGACACCAGTACCTGGCCAGCAGGCCGAGCACACCCTCCATGCATCCGCCCACGATAACGGCGCCGAGCACGTACCCATAGCCCATCGTGGAGCCGATGACGCAGGCTGCGGACACGAAGGTGAAGCTCACGCCCATGACGATGGGCAGGCCCGAGCCGATGCGCCAGACCGGGAAGAGCTGTATCAGCGTGCCGATGCCGGCAATGAGCATGGCGGATTGGATGAGCGTCGTGGCATCTTCGATGCCGGAGGCCGCTGCCACGATGGCGATGGGCGCCAGATTGGCGACGAACATGGCCAGGATGTGCTGGATGCCGTAGGGAATGCCGGCTGCAAGGGGGATCTTGGCATCGAGTGTCTGAAGATCCTGAGTGAGCTTGTGCTCCCTGCTCTCGTCTGCCATCTCCTACCCCTCCAACTTGCCACAGGGCTGCTCGCGGAAGAAGACCGCCCCGTGCGCTGGGTCGAGCTCCTCGACGATGGCGAGGGACTCCAGCTGATAGCCGAGCCTGCGGAGGCTGTCCCCTCCGGGTTGGAAGCCCTTCTCGATGGCGATGCCGATTCCCTCGACCGTCGCCCCCGCCTGCTCGACGATCTCGAGCAGGCCGTGCATGGCCGCACCCATGGCCATGAAGTCGTCGATGATGAGCAGGTGGTCTTCTGGGCCGAGCAGGTCCTTCTCGACGATGACGTCGAAGACCTTGCCGTGGGTGAACGACTGCACCTTGGTGCAGTACTGCTCTCCCGTGAGGTTGATGGACTTGGCCTTCTTCGCAAAGACCACCGGGCAGTTGCCGAAGTGGCGGGCGGCGAGGGCGGCGATGCCGATGCCGCTTGCCTCGATGGTGAGGATCTTGTTGATGGGCTTGCCGGCAAAGCGGCGCGCCCACTCCGCCCCCATGGCATCGATGAGCTCGACATCCATTTGGTGGTTGAGGAAGGTCGGGACCTTGAGCACGCCTTCCGTCTTAACAACCCCATCGCGCAAGATGCGCTCTTCCAGCTCCTTCACGGTGATCCCCTTCTCCCTAGACGCAATGCTACAGATGAAGAGAAGTATAGGGATTCTCACCCCTCCTCGGGTTCGAATCCCCTTGCGTGTGCCCTTAACGGGAAAGAGCCCGGTTGCCCGGGCTCTTGTGACTTTTGACTGGCGGACGGATAGGGATTCTGTCGTGCGCTGCGCGCACCCCGCTGCGCGCGGGCTTCCGCCCGTGCTCGCGTGTTCGCACTACAAAAGCGCCACCGGCGCTTTTGCTTGACGTGCTCACCCCTCCTCGGGTTCGAATCCCCTTGCGTGTGCCCTTAACGGGAAAGAGCCCGGTTGCCCGGGCTCTTGTGACTTTTGACTGGCGGACGGATAGGGATTCGAACCCCAGGAACGCTCGCGCGCTCGGCGGTTTTCAAGACCGCTGCCTTCAACCACTCGGCCATCCGTCCGTGAATGACGCATAGGGCATTCTACGCGAAAAAGGCCCCCACCGTCTCCCTCAAATGCGCGGCCAGCTTTGGATCCCTCATGGCAAGCGCCACGTTGGCTTCAAGCCAGGTGGCCACCGTACCGGTGTCAAAGCCCTCGGCGGGGTCGATGACATAGGCGTAGACGTTCTCGGTCTTGAGGAGCTCGACCAGGGCGTCGGTGAGCTGGATCTCTCCGCCGGCACCGGGCTCGGTTGTCTCCAAGAGCTCCATGACCTTGGGGCTCAGCAGGTAGCGACCAAAGATCGCCAGGTTGCTGGGGGCTTCGTCAAGGGTGGGCTTCTCGACCATCTTGGTGATGCGCAGGGCGCCGTCCGGCTCCTCAACACAGCCGACGATGCCAAAGCGGCTCACCTGCTCGTCTGGAACGGGCACCACGGCGATGACGCTGGCGTTCGAATGCGCTGCTGAGAGCGTGGCCATGGCCGGGCAGATGGTGTTGTCGGGTACCAAGACATCGCCCAGCATGACCATGAACATGTCCTGCCCGGTCTTGGGAGCAGCCTGGAGGACGCTGTGGCCAAGCCCCAGGGGCTCCTCCTGATAGACATAGCTCACAGGCAGGTTGCCGGCGGCCTCCACGGCGTCCGCATATGAGTCCTTGCCCTTCTCGCGCAGGGCAGCGACCAGCCCCGGGTTGGGGGTGAACTGCTCCTCGATGGTCTTCTTGTCGCGGCTGTTGACCACGACCACCTCGTCTGCCCCGGCGTCGAGGGCTTCCTCAACGATGTACTGGATGGCGGGCTTGTCGACGATGGAGAGCATCTCCTTGGGCTGGGCCTTGGTTGCTGGCAGGAAGCGGGAGCCCAGACCTGCTGCGGGGATAACGGCTTTCACAGGGTTTCCTCCTCTTTGGGGGTTACAGATGCGAGACCACGAGCTCGCCCATGCGGACAGTGCCCACGATCTTGTCCGCCGGAGTTGAGTCGTCCTTGATGTCTCCGGTGCGCCAGCCCTCGTCGAGCACCTCGGTGATGGCGCGGGTGATGTCTGCTGCGGCATCTGCCAGCCCAAAGGCGTACTGGAGCATCATGCCGCAGGAGAGTATCTGCGCGAGGGGGTTGGCGATGCCCTTGCCCGCGATGTCTGGTGCAGAGCCGTGGCTGGGTTCGAAGAGCGAGACCCCGTCGCCCATGGACGCGCTGGCGAGCATGCCGAGCGAGCCGGTGATCTGGGCCGCCTCGTCCGAGAGTATGTCGCCGAACATGTTCTCTGTCACCACGACGTCGAACTGGCGCGGGTCGTTCACCAGCTGCATGGCCGTGTTGTCCACCAACATGTCGATCAGCTCGACGTCGGGGTAGTCCTCGTCGTGAACGCGGTGCACGACCTCGCGCCACATGCGGGATGTGTCGAGCACGTTTGCCTTGTCGACGCTGTGCACGCGGCCGCGGCGGGTCCTTGCAGCCTCGAAGGCCTGGCGCGCGATGCGCTCCACCTCGTACTCGCAATACTCGAGGGTGTCCACAGCCCTCTGGCCGGGCTTGCCCTGCGTGCCAGCGCCGGGCTCGTCATAGTAGCGGTGCCTCGCGCCAAAGTAGAGGCCGCCGGTGAGCTCGCGCACGATGGCGATGTCGACGCCCTCGATGACCTCGGGGCGCAGGGTGGACGCACCGGCCAGGGCGCTGAAGATCTGGACCGGGCGCAGGTTGGTGTAGAGGCCGAGCTCCTTGCGGATGCGCAGCAGCCCCTGCTCGGGGCGGGGCTTCGAGCTGTCCGTGGTGTCCCACTTGGGTCCGCCGACCGCAGCCAGGAGCACGGCGTCGCTGCTGCGGGCGATGCTCAGGGTTTCGGCTGGCAGAGGGTCTCCCGTGGCATCGATGGCGCAGCCGCCAATGAGCGCCTTCTCGTAGACGAGCTCCACGCCGTGCTTCTTGCCCACTGCATCGAGGACCTTGAGGCCTTCGGCCATGATCTCCGGGCCGATGCCGTCGCCTTCCAGGACGCAGATCTTGTACTGCTTGGTCATGGCTACTTCCCCAGCTTCCTCTTGGTGCGCTCGATCAGGCCCCCGCACTCGATGATCTCCTGGATGAACTCGGGGAAGGGCTGGGCCTGGTAAGTCTCGCTTGTGGTCTCGTTGGTGATGACGCCGGTGTCTGCATCCACAGAGACGGTGTCACCCTGCTTGATGCCATCGACGGCTGCGGGGCACTCCATGATTGGCAGGCCGATGTTGATGCTGTTGCGGTAGAAGATGCGGGCAAAGCTCTTGGCGATGACGACGCTCACGCCGGCTGCCTTGATGGAGATGGGCGCGTGCTCGCGCGACGAGCCGCAGCCAAAGTTCTCCTCCGCAACCAGGATGTCCCCGGGCTGGACCTTGTTCACGAACTGCGGGTCGAGGTCCTCGAGGCAGTGCTTGGCAAGCTCCGCTGGCTCCGTGGTGGTCAGGTGGCGGGCCGGGATGATGACGTCTGTGTCGATGTCGCGGCCGTAGCGGTGTGCGCTTCCTTCAAACTTCATGGCGCTCCCCTCCTAGTCCAGATCCTCGGGCAGGGCGATGTGGCCTGCGACGGCAGAGGCGGCGGCAACCGCCGGGTTTGACAAGACGACCTCGGAAGTGGGGTCGCCCATGCGCCCGACGAAGTTGCGGTTGGTGGTTGCGATGGCGCGCTCGCCCGCCGCGAGGCAACCCATGTGACCGCCCAGGCAGGGGCCGCAGGTGGGTGCGGAGATGACGCAGTTGGCGTCGAGGAAGATCTCGCTCAGGCCCTCCTGGATGCACTGACGCACCACCTGCTGCGTTGCGGGGATGATGATGCAGCGCACGTTGGGGTTGACCTTGCGGCCCTTGAGCACGGCTGCAGCTTGGCGCATGTCCTCGATGCGGCCGTTGGTGCACGAGCCGATAACGACCTGGTCAATCTGGATGTCACGGCACTCAGCGGCGGGCTTGGTGTTGGAGGGCAGGCTGGGCAGGGCCACGGTGGGCTGAATGTCCTCAGCAGCAATCTCGATAACCTGAGCATACTCGGCATCGGGGTCGGAATGATACTCGACCCAGGGGCGCTCGGCGCGTGGCTGCACGTAGGCGCGGGTGATGTCGTCGACCTCGATGATGCCGGCCTTGCCACCGGCCTCGATGGCCATGTTCGATATGGTGAGGCGGCCCTCCATGCTCAGGTTGCGGATGGCGCTGCCGGTGAACTCCATGGCCTTGTAGAGCGCTCCGTCGACGCCGATCTTGCCGATGATGTGCAGGATGATGTCCTTGCCGGTAACGCCGGGCTGCAGCTGCCCGTCGACGACGAACTTGATGCTTTCCGGCACCTTGAACCAGGCACGGCCCGTTGCCAGGCCCACGCCGGCATCGGTAGAGCCCACGCCGGTGGAAAAGCAGCCCAGGGCGCCGTAGGTACAGGTGTGGCTGTCTGCGCCAATGATCAGGTCTCCGGGGACGCACACGCCCTGCTCGGGGAGAAGCGCGTGCTCGACGCCCACGCAGCCCACCTCCCAGTAGTGCGTGATCCCCTGCTCGCGCACGAACGTGCGCACGCGGTTGGAGAGCTCGGCGGACTTGATGTCCTTGTTGGGGGTGTAGTGGTCTGGGACCATGACGACCTTGTCGACGTCCCAGACCTTGTCGGTGATCTTCTTGCACTCGTCGATGGCGATCGGCGCGGTGACGTCGTTGGACAGAACCAGGTCCAGGTCACACTCGATGAGCTGGCCGGGAACGACCTCGTCGAGGCCCGCGTGGGCTGCGAGGATCTTCTCCGCGATGTTCATAGGACGAGTCATGTTAAACCTGTGCCTCCTCGATGATCTTGCAGATCTCCTCGACGGCCATGGTGCCCAGGTCGCCTTCATGGCGCTCGCGGACAGAGACCTGCCCATTGGCGATCTCCTGGTCACCCAAGACGAGCATGTAGGGAATCTTCTGCTGCTGTGCCTTTGCGATCTTCACGCGCATGGGCTCGTTCTGGCCGTAGATCTCCACGCGGCCGCCCACTGCCTCGAGCTTTGCCTTGAGCTCCTTGGCGGCGTCGTGATGGCGGTCTGCGATGGGGACGATGGCGCACTGGACGGGGCACAGCCACAGGGGCAGGTGACCGGCGGTATGCTCGATCAGGATGCCGAGGAAGCGCTCGATGGAGCCGAAGAGCGCGCGGTGCAGCATGAAGGGGCGGGCCTCGGAGTTGTCTGCGGTGCGGTAGGTCATGTCAAAGCGCTCGGGCAAGTTGAAGTCGACCTGGATGGTGGAGCACTGCCAGGTGCGGCCCAGGGCGTCCTTGACCTTGATGTCGATCTTGGGGCCGTAGAAGGCGCCGTCGCCCTCGTTGATCTCGTACGGCAGGCCGCGGCGGTCGAGCGCCTGGCGCAGGGCGTCCGTTGCCAGCTCCCACATGTCATCGGTGCCGATGGACTTCTCCGGGCGGGTGGAGATCTCTGCCTCGTACACGAAGCCGAAGGAGCTCATGATGAAGTCCGCTGTGTCCAGGATCGCGCAGACCTCGTCGACGACCTGCTCGGGGGTGCAGAAGACATGGGCGTCGTCCTGCGTGAAGCCGCGGGCGCGCATCAGGCCGTGCACCGCGCCGCTCATCTCGTGGCGGTACACCGTGCCGAACTCGAAGTAGCGCACCGGCAGGTCGCGGTAGGAGTGGATGTCGTTCTTGTAGAGAATCACGTGGCCCGGGCAGTTCATGGGCTTCACGCCGTACTCCTGCAAGCGGGGCTCCTCGTCGGTGCCCTCGTTGATGTTGAAGAAGTACATGTTCTCCTTGTAGTAGCCGTAGTGGCCGGAGGTCTTCCAGACGTCTGACTTGTAGACGTGCGGGGTGATGACCTCCTCGTACCCGCGGCGGTAGAGCTCCTTGCGCAGCCACTCCTGCATGAGGCGGATGACGCGCGCGCCCTTGGGGAGGTAGAGGGGCAGGCCCACGCCGGCGGACTCGTCCATCATGTAGATGCCCAGCTCGCGGCCCAGCTTGCGATGGTCGCGCTTCTCGGCCTCCTCCAGGCGGGTCAGGTAGGCCTTGAGGTCCTTCTTGTTGAACCAAGCGGTGCCGTAGATGCGCTGCAGCTGCTCGCGCTCTGCATCGCCCTTCCAGTAGGCGCCGGAGACCTTCATCAGCTTGAAGCCCTTGGCGTCGATCTTGCCGGCGCTGGGGACGTGGGGGCCGCTGCACAGGTCGACAAAGCTGCCGTGGCGGTAGATGGTGATGGTGGTGTCTGCGTCGAAGTCGTCGATGTGCTCGAGCTTGAGGCGCTGATCGGCAAAGATCTCCTTGGCCTGCTCGCGCGTGACAACCTCGCGGACGAAGGGCTCGTCCTTCTTGATGATCTCTGCCATCTTGGCCTCGATGGCCTCGAAGTCGTCGTTGCTCACCGTGCGCGAGAGCGCGAAGTCATAGAAGAAGCCGTCTTCGGTCTGGGGGCCAAAGCCGATCTGCGCGCCTGGGAAGAGCAGCTGCACTGCCTCTGCCATAACGTGAGCACAGCTGTGGCGCATGATGTCGAGGCCCTCGGGGGAGCGGCTGGTGATGATCTCGATGGCGTCGCCTTGGCTGACGGGAGCGCTCAGGTCTGCGAGCTGGCCGTTGATCTTACCTGCAAGGGATGCCTTGGCCAGGCCGGAGCCGATGGAGGCTGCGACGTCTGCCAGGGTTGCCCCCTCTTCGAGCTCCTTGACGGAGCCGTCCGGGAGGTTGACGGTGATGGTGCTCATAGTGCGATCCTTTCTGCCCGTGCTCGGGAACAAACCGAGAGGGACTTACCAGAAAAGCGGCTCGGGAACAGACCGAGTCGCAAGGACAAACCGTATGCCGAGCTTTCGGCATAGCTGATAAGTATAAACCCGATGCACAGGCAAACGGGAAGCGGCACCGCAAGCGCGGCAGCACCCTGGATGGCCGGGGCAACGGGAAGAGGCAGCATTACTCGGGCTTGGGGCAGCCGTCCAGCCAGCAGCCCTTGACCTCACCCGCAACGGTGATGGAGCCGGAGGCGATCACATCGCAGGCAGCCAGGAGCTGCAGGGCCTCTGGGATGCTGGGGACTGCCTGCACGGAGGCGGCGGGGTTCGCGCGCGCAACGAGCCCGGCGAGCTCGGTTGCGGCGATGGAGCGGGGGCTCTTGGATGCTGTGCAGACGATGCGCTCGAACAGTGGAGCCAAGGTACCCACCACGCCCTCCACGTCCTTGTCTGCCAACACGCCGACGAGCAGGACGGGGCGCTCCTCAAGACGGGGAAAGCGGCACTCCACCTCGCGAGCCAGGACCTGAGCGCTCTGGGGGTTGTGCGCCGCGTCGATCAAGAGCAGGGGCCGTTCCCTCAAGGTCTCGAAGCGGCCGGGTATCTGCAGGGACACCAGGGCGCGCCGCGCGTCCTCCAGGCCGAGGCTCTCCACCAGGGAGCGGGCGGCCGTATAGGCAACCGCGGCGTTGCCCTGCTGGTAGGAGGGCATGTGCGCGAGCGCGGGGGCGAGCTCCTCCCCCATAGCGGGGTCCACCTCAAGCAGATGCGCCCCGACCTCGCAGATGCGCTGCTCGAACACAGGGCGGGCGGCCAGCTGCGGTGCCAGCACGGCGGTGCAGCCCGGCTTGATGATGGCGGCCTTCTCCGCTGCGATGGCCTCGAGCGTGTTCCCCAGGATATGCGTGTGGTCCAAGGCGATGCCGGTGATCACGGCAACCCGGGGCGAGCACACGCTCGTAGCGTCCCAGCGGCCTCCCAAGCCGCACTCGAGCACCGCCACCTCAACACCCTCTTGAGCGAAGAGCCACAGCGCCCCGGCTGTGAGGAGCTCGAACTCCGTAGCCTGAATCCCGCGGCGTTGCGCCGCACCCAGGGCAGCCTCGACGGCATCCGCAAAGCGCTGGTCGCTCACAACACGCCCGCACAGCTCCATGCGCTCTGGGTAGCGCACCAACTCCGGGCTGGTGTAGAGGGCGGTCTTGAGGCCGCAGGCGCCGAGCAGGGCGGCGGTCATGCGGCTCACACTCGACTTGCCGTTGGTGCCGGCCACTTGCACGCAGGTGTAGCTCTCCTGGGGGTTGCCCAAGGCCGCACACATCTGCCTGATGGGCTCCAGGCTGGGGTCTATCCCAAACTTGAGGGCCCCCTCAAGCGCCTCGAGCGCCTGTTGGTACTCCATCTCCTGCCTCCCTGCCTGCGCGTTGACTCAAGGCCATCATACAAAAGCGCGGCTTGGGAATGACCCCAGGCCGCGCCGTCATTGCGCTTTGCGCCCTGCTCTAGACCATCAGCTTGTACACGGCTTCGTTGAAGGCGTCGAGGTCCTCGATCTGGAAGCCCTCTGCCATGAGCGCCTGGTCGTGCAAGATCAAGGTGTAGGCAGCCACGGTGTCTGTGTCACCGTCTTCGTAGGCCTTCTGCAGGGCCTTGATCACAGGGTGCGCCATGTTCAGCTCGAGCACGTGCTCTGCGCTGGGGACTTCGTCGTCTTGCTGGGGCAGCGACTTGAAGTACTTCTCCATGGCCAGGGAGACCATGCCGCCGGCGGTGATGCAGGCAGCGCAGTCCATGGACATGCTGCTGGCGACGACCTTGGTCACCTTGTCGCCCAAGCTGGCGGCCATGTCTGCAAAGAGGTCGGCGTTTTCCTCGGAGACCTTCTCGTGCTCGGCCTTCTCCTCTTCGGTCTCGAGGTCAAGCTCGGCGGTGCCCACGTTGACGAGCTGCTTGCCATCGAAGGAGCCCATGGACATCAGGCAGAACTCGTCTACATCGTGGGTGCACAGCAGCACGTCAAAGCCCTTGTCGACAACGCTCTTGACCGTGGGCGCGGTGTTGAGGCGCTCGACGGTGTCTCCCGTGGCAAAGTAGATCTTGTCCTGCTCTTCTTGGGCGGCAGAGCAGTACTCGCCGAGCGTCACCATCTTGCCTTCCATAGCAGAGGGGAACATCAGCAGCTCGGAGAGGACGGAGGAGGTGCCGCCGTAGGTGCTGTAGATGGAGAACTTGAAGTTGGGACCGTAGTATTTGTAGATCTCCTCGTACTTCTCGCGGTCGTCCTCGAGCATGCGCACCAGCTCGGCCTTGATCTTCTTCTCGATGCGGCGCTGGATGGTGGCAAGCTCCTTGCTCTGCTGCAGCATCTCGCGAGAGATGTTGAGGCTGAGGTCAGGGGAGTCGACGATGCCGCGGACAAAGCCAAAGTAGTCGGGGAGCAGCTCCTCGCACTTGTCCATGATCATGACGCTGGAGCTGTAGAGGGTCAGACCCTTCTTGAAGCCGCGGCTGAGCATCTCGCGCGGGGCCACGGCCGGGATGAAGAGCAGGGCGTCGTAGCTGATCGTGCCCTCTGCGTGGATGGAGATCACCGCTGCCGGGTCGTGCTCGTCATGGAAGGTGCTCTTGTAGAACTCGTTGTATTCCTCGTCTGTGACGTCTGCCTTCTTCTTGGTCCAGATGGGAACCATGGAGTTGACGGTGCGGACCTCGTCTTCCTCGCGGTACTCCTGCTTCCAGTCCTCGGGGGCGTCTTCCGGGCGCTCGACGGGCACGGACTTGGTGAACTTCATCATGATGGGGTAGCGCACGTAGTCGCTGTAGCGCTTGACCAGGTCCTGGAGCACATACGTGTTGAGGAACTGGCTGTAGTTGAAGTCGTCGCTGTCCTCACGCAGGGTGAGGGTGATGGTGGTGCCGCGGCCCTCGCGCTCGCCCTCGCCGATGGTGTAGCCCTCGAGGCCCTCGCTCTCCCAGGTGAAGGCCTGATCGGAGCCGTAGGGCTTGGAGACGACCTTCACGTGGTCTGCAACCATGAAGGCAGAGTAGAAGCCCACACCGAACTGGCCGATGATGTCGATCTCATCGGACTCCTTGGCGTCCTCGCCCTCCTTGAACTCGAGCGAGCCGGAATGGGCGATGGTACCGAGGTTGGCTTCGAGGGCTTCTTGGTCCATGCCGATGCCGTTGTCGGTGATGGTGATGGTGCGGGCGTCCTTGTCGCAGTCGACGCTGATGAAGAGGTCGGAGCGGACAACGCTGCCGTCGCCGTTCTTGAGGGACTCCAGGTACACCTTGTCCAAGGCGTCAGAGGCGTTGGAGATGAGCTCGCGGAGGAAGATCTCCTTGTTGGTGTAGATGGAGTTGATCATCAAGTCCAGCAGGCGCTTGGACTCGGTCTTGAACTTGCGCATTGCATCCTCCCTGTTCTGCATGTGAGGTGAACTCGTTTGAGAGGATTCTAGGGACTAGCGCACCGCATGCCATGTTATGTCACAGATGCGTTACCAAGGATGTTGAGTCGTTGATTATCAGATTTCTTAATTCGGCAGAGGAGCGCTCTTGCTGACGGCAACGGCGCCCACAACGGGCAGCCATATGGAGCCGTAAGCGAGCTTGCTGGCATGGTGCAGGTCCGATTTGAAGTACGGGCAGGAGCTCGCCCCGTGCTTCTTGCAGTACTGCAGGACGCGGGCGCTCGCCAGGCTGCGCTTGTCGCAGAGCTTGGAGGCGTTGGCGTAGAAGCGCACCTGCCTGTTGCCCCACAGGTCCCTGTCCTCGCCCAGCAGGTAGGGCTCGATGTCGACGAAGGAAACCCTCTCGCTGCCCGCCGCAAAGCTGCGCAGCTTGCCGTTGTAGAGGTCGACGCGCTGCCAGCTCCTGCAGCTGCTTCCGTATGCGTTCTCGTGGAGGTACTCGGCAGGGGTCTTGAAAGCAGAGACAAGCAGGATCCTGACGTCTGGCAGGCGCTCTTGGAGCCCGGCAACATAGGTCTTGAGCGCGGCAAAGCTCTTCTCTGCCGCCTGGGCGTCTGTGAGGGAGTCGGGGTGCGCGGGATAGTAGCGCAGGTCGTTGACCCCGTGTATCACCACGACGCTGGGCTTCTTCGAGGCAACGAGGTCGAGGTACTCGCGGCTCGTCCAGACGCCGATGCCGCTGCCGCCAATCGCGTAGTTGTAGACCATGTTGGCCGGGTAAGAGAACGCGCGCTCAAAGTCCTTGGCCGCGCTGCTCCATCCAGAGAGGTACGAGGAGCCGAAGAAGGCGATGCCACCTTCCGGGCAGCTGCTGTAGCGCGCCTCGAGCTTGGCATAGCGGTCGAGCTGGGAGGCTTGGGCGCTGGCGCAAGGACCCAAGCACAGACCGCAGGCCAGCACAGCAGCGCAGAGCAGCGCCATTGTGCGCCTGCAGCACACCCCTATGCCCTTCTCGAACAGCACGAAGCCCCCTCCCGGCCCTGGCGCCGCGATTCGTCTCAAACAAACATGTTTTTCGAGGGTAACACTGTTTGCGATTCGTCCCTGTTCGTTTTCCTTGATCTTTCCCAAAGGTCCCGCCTGCGCCTACTCGCAGCCCTCGAACTGGGAGTTGTAGAGCTCGGCATAGAAGCCGCCCTTGGCGAGGAGCTCCTCGTGGGTCCCCTGCTCTGCCACATCGCCGTCTCTCATGACCAAGATGAGGTCGGCGTTCTTGATGGTGCTCAGCCTGTGGGCGATGACAAAGCTCGTGCGCCCCTCCATCAGCCTGTCCATCGCCTCCTGGATGCGCTCCTCTGTGCGCGTGTCCACGCTCGAGGTCGCCTCGTCCAAGATGAGCATGGGGCGGTTTGCCAGGATGGCGCGCGCAATGGTCAGCAGCTGGCGCTGGCCCTGGCTCACGTTGCTTGAGTCCTCGTTGATGACGTAGTCGTAGCCGCCCGGCAGCGTGCGGATGAAGTGGTCGGCGCAGCCGGCACGGGCCGCAGCCTCAACCTCCTCGTCTGTGGCGTCGAGCCTGCCGTAGCGTATGTTCTCGCGTATGGTCCCGCCAAAGAGCCAGGTGTCCTGCAGCACCATGCCGAACATCTCGCGGGCCTGGGGGCGGGCGATGGAGCGCAGATCGCGCCCATCGATCCGGATGCACCCGCTGCTCACATCGTAGAAGCGCATGAGCAGCTTGACCATGGTGGTCTTGCCCGCACCCGTGGGCCCCACCAGGGCGACCGTCTGGCCCGGCTCCACCTGGGCGCTGAAGCCGTGTATGACCTCGGCACCGGGCTCGTAGCCGAACGACACCTCCTCAAAGCTCACCGCGCCGCGCAGCGCCCCGAGCTCCACAGGGAGCTGGCCCTGCGCGAGCCCGTCTTCTTCCTCGTCTTCTCCCAAGAACTCGAAGATGCGCTCGGCCGCAGCCGCCATCTGCTGGACCTGGGTGCCCACTTGGCTCATCTGGCTCAAAGGCTGGGTGAAGTTCTTGACGTACTGGATGAAGGCCTGGATGTCCCCCACGGTGATGACGCCCCGCACAGCCAGCCAGCCGCCCATGAGGGCAACGGCCACATAGCCCAGGTTGCCCACGAAGTCCATCATGGGCTTCATGAGGCCGCCGGCAAACTGGCTCTTCCAACCAGCCTCGTACAGGCGCTGGTTGGCATCCGAAAAGCCGTCGAGCGAGCGCTGCTCGGCGTTGAAGGCCTTGATGATGCCCTGGCCGGAGAAGCTCTCCTCGATGATGCCGTTGACCTCGCCGAGCACCTCCTGCTGGGCGAAGAAGTACTTCTGGGAGCGCTTGACGATGAACATCACCAGCGCCAGGGACACGGGGATGATGAGCAGCGCCACGAGCGTCATGAGCGGGCTGATGAGCAGCATCATGAGCAGCACGCCGAGCACGGTGGTGATGCCGGTGACCAGCTGGACCACGCTCTGGGCAAGCGTCTGCCCCACGGTGTCGACGTCGTTGGTGATGCGCGAGAGCGTGTCTCCCGTCGAGTTGCGCTCGAAGTACCCAAAGGGCATGCGGTCGATCTTGAGGTTGATGTCCTCGCGCAGCTTGAAGCACATGCGCTGGACCATGCCCACCATGAGCCAGCTCTGCACAAAGCTGCAGGCGGCGCTCAGCAGGTAGAGCGCCAGGGTTGCCAACAGGATGCGCGCCACAGCGTCGAAGTCGATCCCGCCGGTGCCCTGCATGCTGGCAAGAGCACCCTCGAAGACCTCAGTCGTGGCAGTGGAGAGCACCTTGGGGCCCACGATGTTGAAGACCGTGCCGCCAATGGCAAAGAGGAAGATCACGGCGAGCGTGAGCTTATGCGAGCCGAGCAACCCGAGCACGCGCCTCATGGTCCCCTTGAAGTCCTTTGCCCTCTCCTTGGAGAAGCGCGGGCCATGGGGCCCCTGGGGCGGGCGCCGCTTTCCCGATGATTGCGTGTTGCTCATCGCGCACCTCCCTTCTCCAGCTCGGCTGGGCTCAGCTGGCTCAGCGCGATCTGACGGTAGGCGGGGCAGCGCTCCATGAGCTCCCCGTGGGTCCCCGTGCCCACCACGCGACCGTCCTCGAGCACGACGATGCGGTCCGCGTGCATGATGGTTGCGATGCGCTGCGCCACGATGAGGAGGGTCTTCCCCCTCATCTGCCGGGAGAGCCCCTCCCTGAGCTTTGCGTCTGTGCTGTAGTCGAGCGCAGAGAAGCTGTCGTCGAAGAGGTAGGCCCTGGCATCTGCCGCAAGGGCACGTGCGATGGAGAGGCGCTGCCTCTGGCCGCCAGAGACGTTGGTGCCGCCTTGGGAGACGGCCGCCTGCATGCCCTCCTCGCGCTGCTCGACGAACTCGCGCGCCTGGGCGACGTCGACAGCGGCGTCCACACGCTGGCGAGGCATCTGCGGATCCGCATACCCCACGTTGGACTCAACGGTCCCAGAGAAGAGAAATGCCTGCTGGGGGCTGTACCCTAGAACGCTCCGCAGGCAGCCCTGGCTCAGCTCCCGCACATCGATGCCGCCCACGGTCACCGCACCGCCTTGCACGTCGTAGAAGCGCTCGAGCAGCTTGATAACCGTCGACTTCCCAGAGCCTGTGCTGCCTATGACGGCTGTGGTCATTCCCGCCGGGGCCGTGAAGCTCACATGGTCGAGCACCGGGTCGCTGTCCGGGCTGTACGAGAAGCTCACATCGTCAAAGGCGAGCTCGATGCCGTCGCTGCACGCGGCGAGCTCCTCGAGCTCGGCATCTCTGGGGTTAGCGGGGTCGCTCACAGAGAACGGGGTGTTGAGGACCTCTTCTATGCGCCCTGCCGCGACCTCTGCTCGCGGGAGCATCACAGAGACCATGCCGATCATGAGGAAGCTCATGATGATGACCATCGCATAGGTGATGAAAGCGATGAGGTCGCCAGTCTGCATGCTGCCCTGAGCGATGTAGTGCCCGCCCACCCACACGATCCCCACGGATACGAGGTTCATGATGAGCGAGAGCGCGGGCATCATCGAAAGCATCGCACGCATGGTGAAGAGCTGGGTCTCCATCAGATCGCGGTTGGCCTCCTCAAAGCGCTCCTGCTCGCGCCCCTGCCTGCCAAAGGCCCTGATCACAGAGATGCCGGTGAGAATCTCCCTCGAGACGAGGTTGAGCCTGTCCACCAGCGACTGCATGATCTTGAACTTGGGCATGGTGAGGGCAAGCAGCGCGATCACCACCACGAAGACGGCGACAACGGCCAAGGCGATGACCCAGCCCATGGAGGCGTTGGTCTGCACCACCATGAAGATGCCGCCCACCGCCAGGATGGGGGCGTAGAGCACCACCCTCAAGAGCATGACGGCAACCATCTGCATCTGCTGCACGTCGTTGGTGCTGCGGGTGATGAGGGACGCAGCGGAGAAGCCCTCGACCTCCGCCGGAGAGAAGGCCATGACCTTCTCGTAGAGCTGCTGGCGCAGGTCGCGTGCGATGCGCGCTCCGGTCACGCTGGCGATGAGCCCGATCGCAACGCTGCAGGCAACGAGCCCCAGGGCGAAGAGCAGCATGAAGGCGCCAAGGCGCATGAGCTCTGCCAGGGAGTCGCCCGACTGCCCCACGGCGGCCATGGCAACGACGTTGTCGACGATCGCAGCCGTGTAGCGCGGCAGAGAGAGCTCGCAGAAGGCCATGAGGAGCAGCAGTGCGAAGACCGCCACCAGGGCGCCCTTGTACTGTAGCAGGTATCTCATCACGCGCATGGGCAGCTCCCATCACACAGAGAGGCCGCCAGCATGCCGGCAGCCTCTCAAAACTTCACGATTTGCTCGAAGGCTCCCCCCATGATGAAGCCACCGGCAGAGCCGCGCGGCCAGAGACGAAGGAGGTCACCAAGTTGTCAAGCGCCCGTTGACGAGCGCAAAGCCCCTTAAGCCTGGTGGTAGCTGTCCCACAGCGCCTGCAGGGCGGGCATGGAGTTCTCGATGGTCTCACGTGCGATGCAGTAGCTCATACGCACGTACCCCTTGCCGCCAAAGCCGCTGCTGGGGCAGACGAGCAGCTCGTGCTGCTTGGCGCGCTCTGCAAAGGCGGCGTCGTCGTCTTCGAGGGCCTTGACCCACAGGTAGAAGGCGCCTTGCGGCTCGACGAACTCGTAGCCGATCTTGGAGAGGCCCTCTGTGAGCACCTGGCGGTTGATGCGGTAGGCCTCCACATCGCTGGGGAGGTCGATGCACTCGATGAGCACGCGCTGGAACAGGGCGCTGCAGCAGATGTATCCCAGGGAGCGGCCCGCGCCTTGCACAGCGTAGGTGGTCTCCTGGACGTTGTCCATGAGGTTCGAGACATAGATGTAGCCCAGGCGCTCGCCCGGCAGGCTCAATGTCTTGGAGAAGCTGTAGCAGACCAGGGTGCGCGGGTAGATGCAGGGAATGTAGGGAACCTCGTCCCCGTAGGTGATGGCGCGGTAGGGCTCGTCTGCGATGAGGTAGATCTTGGTTCCGTACTCGGCTTCCTTACGCAAGAGCGTGGCAGCGAGCGCCTCGAGGTTCTCGCGGCTGTAGATGGCGCCGACGGGGTTGTTGGGGCTGTCGACGATGATCGCAGAGGTCCTGGGGGTGATGGCAGCCTCGATGGCATCGACGTCGAGCTGGAAGCTCGGCACCTGGCAGGGGACCTCGATGATCGCCGCACCAGCTTGCTCGATCCAGGTCTTGTACTCCGTGAAGTAGGGCGTGGGCACAATGACCTCGTCGCCGGGGCAGCACACAGCCGAAAGACAGATGGCGAGCGCTGCGGCGGCACCGTGGGTGAGATACACCTGGGCAGGGTCGGCCTCTACGCCAAAGTTGCGCCTGATGTGGTCTGCGACGGCTTGGCGCGCCTCGAGGGAGCCGGGGCTGGGCGTGTAGCTGTGCAGGGCGACGGGGTCCTCGTCCATCATGCGCTTGATGCACTCCGCCACCTGAGGGGGAGCAGGGACGCTGGGGTTGCCGATGGAGTAGTCGAAGACCTTGTCCTCACCTATCTCGGCCTTGCGCTTGAGACCGTAGGCAAAGAGGCTGCGGATCGCGTTGGGCGCGCTTCCAAGACCGATCATTCTCTCGTTGAGCATTGGTGGTGCATCTCCTCGTAGTCGTGCGCTGTCAGTTTCACACTGGCTGGGTTCGGCTTTACCCGTATGGCCCCGCCTAGTCGATGACGCAGTGGTCGCCGTAGAGGTGGACCTTGTCTTGGGCAAGCTTTTGGATGACCCAGGGGTAGGCCTCGTGCTCCGCGGCGTGAATGCGGGTCTCGAGGTCCTCGAGGCTGTCGCCTTCGAGGACGGGGACCTCGCGCTGGTAGATGATGGGGCCCTCGTCGTATTCCATGTTGGCCAGGTGGATGGTGATGCCGGTGACCTCGTCGCCCGCCTCGAAGGCATCCTGGATGGCATGGGCGCCCTTGTGCTTGGGCAGCAGGGCCGGATGGAGGTTGACGACGCGGTTGGGGTAGGCCAGCAGCAGCGTGCCCGTGCACTTGCGCATATAGCCCGCCATGATCACGTAGTCAACGCCCGCATTGCGGAAGGCGCGCACCATGGCGCGCTCGACCTCCGCGGTGCTCTTGGCATAGTCCTCCGGAGTGAAGACCATGGTGTCCAGGCCCATCTCCTGCGCCTTGGCGATGCCCTTGGCGCGCGGGTTGCTGGCCACCACGTACGAGATCTTGGCGTTGAGCCCTCCTGCTTGGATGGCCTCTGCGATAGCGACCATGTTGGACCCGGTGCCAGAGATGAGCACTGCGATGTTGAGGGGTGTGTTGAGGTCGCGCATTACTTGTACACGACCTTTCCCTCGCCAGCGATGACCGTGCCGACGGTGTAGACCTGCTCGCCCGTTGCCTCGAGCTCGGCCTGGATGGCAGCTGCATCCTGCGGCTTGCAGATAACGCACATGCCGATGCCCATGTTGAAGGTCTTGAGCGCCTGCTCTTGGTCGAGGCCGGCGGCATCGATGACGTACTGGATGATGGGGAGCACCGGCCAGCTGCCCAGCTCAACTTGCGCGTCGAGCGTCTTGGGCAGCGCGCGGTCGAGGTTTTCCGTGATGCCGCCGCCGGTGATGTGGGCAACGGCGTGAACGGGCAGCCCCTTCTTGAGGAGGTTGACGATGCTCTTCACGTAGATGCGGGTGGGAGCGAGCAGGGCGTCCATGACGGAGCTACCGCCGAGCTTGCTGCAAGGGGCGGTGAGCTCGTCGAGGCTCATGCGCTCTGTAACAGCGCGGCGCACCAGGGAAAAGCCGTTGGAGTGGATGCCAGTGGAGGCGAGGCCCAAAATCACGTCGCCTTCCTCGACCAGCTCGGGGCCGATCATCTTGGGGCGGTCGACGACGCCAACGCAGAAGCCCGAGAGGTCGTAGTCGTCTGCGGGCATGACACCGGGGTGCTCGGCGATCTCACCGCCGATGAGCGAGCAGTTGGCCTGCTTGCAGCCCTCTGCGATGCCGCCCACGATCTGGGCCATCTGCTCTGCCTTGAGCTTGCCGATGGCCACGTAGTCCAGGAAGAAGAGAGGCTCGGCACCGCAGGCGAGGACGTCGTTGACGCACATGGCAACCAGGTCGATACCGCAGCTGTCATGCCTGCCGATCATCTGGGCGAGCTGCAGCTTGGTGCCTACGCCGTCTGTGCCAGAGACCATGATGGGGTCTTCCATGTCCTTGAAGGCAGCCGCGCTGAAGAGGCCGCCAAAGCCTCCGATGTCGCCGACGACCTCGGGACGGTAGGTGCTCTGGACGGCGCCGCGTATGGCCTGAACGGCTCGCGCGCCCTCATCGATGTCGACGCCGGCGTCCTTGTACGTAATCTGCTCGTCGGCCATGTCTGCTCCTCTCGTTCAAACGGGCGCAACAGGCCCGCTCCTCGTCAAAAAAGCGCTGTCTGACATTATGCCCGTTAGCACGCCGCTTGTGACGAGAGCTGAACTCAAGACTCCCCAAGGGATTTGTGGCCTCCACACCGGCGGCCGACGCCGTTGCGCGCAGGGCCCTGGCTGACATCCAGGAAGTTGCCCTCCCACATAGACTCGGGGATCTTCACCGGATAGACGCCGTTGAAGCAGGCGGTGCAGAAGCCGGCATCGCTGTAGTCGTCCTGCTGCCAGGTGTTGACGGGTATGCCGCGCGTGCCGGGGTTGAGAACGGCGCCGCCTTCGGCCCCCTTCATACCCACAGACTCGATGAGGCCCTCGAGGCTCAGGAAGGCGAGACTGTCCGCCCCGATGAACGCGCAGATCTCGTCGACGCTCTTGTTGGCGGAGATGAGCTGCTGCTGGCGGTCTGTGTCGATGCCGTAGAAGCACGGCCACTTGACCTCGGGGCTCACGATGCGCATGTGCACTTCTGTGGCACCGGCGTCGCGCAGCATCTGCACCAGCTGCTTGGAGGTGTTGCCGCGCACGATGCTGTCATCGATGACCACCACCTTGCGCCCGGCGATGGAGGCGGGCATGGGGTTGAGCTTGAGGCGGATGCCCATGTTGCGCAGCTCCTGCGTGGGCTGGATGAAAGTCCTGCCCACGTAGCGGTTCTTGACGATGCCCTCGCTGTAGGGGATGCCGCTCTCGCGCGAGTAGCCGATCGCCCCGGGGATGCCGCTGTCGGGGACGCCGATGCAGATGTCGGCATCTGACGGGGCCTCCTGGGCGAGCCTGCGCCCCATCCACACACGCGACTGGTACACGGTCGAGCCGTCCATCACGCTGTCTGGCCGGGCAAAGTACACGTGCTCGAATATGCAGTTCGCCTTGACCCGCGGGGGGACGGCCTGCTCGCTGGAGAGACCGTCGTCGCTGATGCGGAGCACCTCACCGGGCGCGATGTCGCGCACATAGCGGGCGCCCACGATGTCGAGCGCGCAGGTCTCGCTGGCAACCACATAGCCGCTTTCGTCTGCGAGCCTGCCCAGCACCAGCGGGCGGATCCCGTTGGGGTCGCGGAAGGCATAGAGGCAGTCGCGGGTGATGAGCACCATCGCGTACGCGCCCTCGATCAGCTCCATGGTGCGGCGTATGCCCTCGCGCATGTGGTGGCTCTCCTGCGTGAAGTAGCCGATGAGCTTTGCCGCGACCTCGCTGTCTGTGGCGCTGCGGAACTCGATGCCCCGCTCGATGAGTTCCACGCGCAGGTGCCCGGTGTTGACCAGGGTGCCGTTGTGGGCCAGGGCGATGATCTCGTCGTTGATGGCAGAGAGATGGGGCTGGGCAGCCTCCCAGCTGCCGGATCCGCCGCTGGTCGAATAGCGCGCGTGGCCTATCGCCACATGGCCGGTGAGCGCCGCGAAGTCGCTTTCCTTGAACACCTGGGTCACAAGCCCCAGGTCCTTGTTGATGGTGACGGCATGGTGGTCGCCCACAGCAATGCCCGCGCTCTCCTGGCCGCGGTGCTGCAGGGCCTGCAGGCCAAAGTAGGTCATGCGCCCCACGTCCTTGCCCGGGGCGTAGATGCCGAACACCGCGCACTCCTCCTCGGGCCGGTCGTGCTCGTCATCGAGCAGGTTGTTCCAAGCGCAGGTGGGCAGGTCGGGCTGGATGGCGGCGTCCAAGGCGGTTCCTTTGTCTAGCAGGGGCTGTACGGCATCACGGTACTAGTCAAAGGTTTCAAGCATATTTCGCGGTGCTTGCGCAGACGCGGGCAGCGCCGCCCCCGCTCCAAACAGCGGCGGGGGCGGCCAGCCCAAGCCAGCCGCCCCCGCGGGCAGATACGGTTCATGCGCTCCTTTACAGCCCCAGTGCCTTCTTGAGCGAGGCGACGCGACGGCGAGACACGGGAATCTGCTCTTCTTCCCCCTGCAGGGTAAGGAGGAGGGTGCCGCCAGAAACGGGATCGACCTCGCGGATGCACGAGAGGTTGACCAGGTAGCGGCGATGCACGCGGAAGAACCCCAGGGGCTCGAGCTTTGCCTCGAGCTGGGCCAAGCTCACCGTCGAGAGGTAGCGGTCTGTGTCTGTGTGGAGGTAGGAGTAGTCATCCTTCGCCATGATGAAGTGGATCTTGTCTGTGGGGATGAGGAGCTTCTTGCCGCCCTTCTCCACGGGGATGCGCTCCCCCGTGCTGCCATGGCCCTGGCCGCCGATGTGCTGGATGACCTTTGCGATGGCCTGGTTGAGGCGATCTGTCTCGACAGGCTTGACCAGGTAGTCTGTGGCGTTGACGTCAAAGGCCTTGACGGCATGCTCGCTGTACGCAGTGACAAAGATGACATAGGGCGGGTACTTGAGATGGGTGAGGGCCTCTGCAAGCTGGAGACCGTCTGTGCCGGGCATGTTCACGTCAAGGAACATGATGTCCGCACCGAGGTCCTTGAGCTTCTCGATGGCCTCGCGAACATTTGCAGCTTCTGCCACAACCTCGACCTTGCCGGTCTCGTCCAGCAGGAACCTGAGCTCGGAGCGGGCCGGAGCCTCGTCGTCGACGATGATCGCGCGCAGCATGTTCGCCTCCATTCGTTCTTCCACACGTACACTCGATGATAACACCAGCTCGGGCTCTTTCTGGCGCAGGTGTCGCTTGAATGCCGATTAGAAGAAACGAAATAGCAACGCCTCCCCAGACAATGCGGGGGCGCCCAGAGGCCCGGCACCGCCCTCAGCCAGTCCGCTGGGCACGTTTCCTACTGTGCGCTTCCTCCCTGCCCGAGCAGCGATCCGAGGCTGTCGACCGTGAGTTCTTCATCATCGCCGTCGTCTTTGAGGAGCGCATCGCAGAGCCTGAGGACCGCAGTGGTCCCCTCGCCTTCGACGCTCTGGATCGTCAGGCCACTCAAGCTGCCGAAGTAGCCTTTGAGGCGCGCGTTGACGTTCTTGAGCGCGATACCCATACCGGTCTTGGAGCCGCCGTCGATGACCGTCGCCAGGCGCTCTGGGGCAATGCCCACCCCGTCGTCCGCAACGCTGATGACGGCGTCATCACCCTGGCGCTGCACGGTGATGACGATATGCAGCGTGCTGCCATCTGGACGGCGGCCGTGCCCCACGGCGTTTTCGACGAGGGGCTGGAGGATGAAGGCGGGCACGCGCAGCTCGCCGAGCTCGTCTTCGTCGTTGATCTCCATGATCACCGAATCGTCCCCAAAGCGGGCGCGCTGGAACATGAGGTAGCGCTCCGTTTGCTCGATCTCGCTGTTGAGGGGGATCAGGTCCTCGCTGTTCTCGAGCAAGCGGCGGTAGTAGACCGCGAACTCCCTCAGCATGGTGCGCGCCTTGGTGGGATCGGTGCGCGTATAGCTGGCGATGGTGTTGATGGTATTGAAGAGGAAGTGGGGGTTAATCTGCGCCTGGAGGGCCTTGAGCTCCATGCGCGCGGCAAGCTCTGCCTGCTGCTCGAGATAGCTGAGCGAGAGCTGGGTGGAGAGCAGCTGGGCAAAGCCCTCGGCCATGGCGAGCTGGTCTTCGTCCATGCGCGCCGCGGAGGTGTAGTAGAACTTGAGGGTGCCGACGATGTTCTCCCTCACCACCAGCGGAACGATGATCGCCCCCTTGATCTTGGCGCCGTCGCCCTTGAAGCCCAGGGCGTTGGCCGTCTCCACCACGCGGGTCTGGCCGTCTTCGAGGGTCTCGACCGTGACGAGCGTCTGGATGGGAGTCCCCTGCTCGTGGTTCTTGCGGTCAACGCCGGAAAAACCCAGGATCACGTTGCGGTCTGTGATAGCGACGCTGCAGGCGGTGACCGCGGTGAGGAGCAGGTCGCAGACGGCCTGGGCGGAGTCCTGGTTCAGGCCCTGCCTCATGAAGGTGACTGTCTGGCTTGCCAGGCTCAGGGTGCGGTTGTTGGTGTTGGCCCTCACGTGGATGTCCTGGCCAGAGACCACAAGGGCCACCAAGCTCATGATCGCCATGCCGATGATGGCGACAACGCCCACTGCAGGTGACTCCGCCCCATTCGAGAAGAAGACGCTGTAGATGGCGACCACGCTGAAGACGACGTAGGAAACGAGCATGACGCCCACGCCGACGAGCTTTTTGGGATCCCTCTCCACGGTGGCTCCTCCCCTCGCAAGGGCTTTTGGCAACAAAGAAAGGAGCGGGGCGTGCGCCTCGCTCCGTGCAGTGTACTCCCCCTGGGCCAGCGCGCGCTACTGCGCGGTCTCTGCAGTCACCGCGCTGAAGCGCCCCGTGAAGGACGGGTTGACGCTGCCCACCTGGCGGGCGCCGGAAAGCTGCGTTGCCAGCGGGGTGCAGTTCCACAGGCCGCGCACCAGCGTGGGCCACTGGCGCTGGAACTCGAAGTAGCGGCTGCAGTTGTCGCGGGCGTATTCAGAAGCAGCCTTGCGCCCGGAAAACGCGATGCGCAGGTACTCCCCGTGCTCGGGTGCCCCCACAGCGCTTGCCAATGCGGTGAGCAGGGCCTGGCGGTCGACCTTGTGGGTGAGCCACTTGCCAGGATAGGGCTCCATGGTGTGCGGCTCAACGCGCATGAGGTCGATCTGCGCCTTGGCAAACTCCACCTTGCGGCTCTGGTAGAACCAGCGCACCACATCCTGCTCGAAGTTTGCAGCAGTGTCGCGGCGCTCGCGCGGCATGCGCTGGACTCCGAGCTTGTTGTCGAGCCAGATGTCCTGGTGGTACATGCGGCAGCTGAGGACGTAGTCCAGGTCCTCCCCCCTCGTGATCCACGGGTCGAAGCTCACGCTGCCAAAGGTCTCTGCATGCAGCACCATGCAGCTGCTCACAGCCGTGTTCGCCCTTGAGAGGCGCGGACCCTCCAAGGCGGGTTTGAGGTAGGCGCTGAGGTCGCGGGCCTTGGACCATCCCCTGCGGTACCAGCGCTCGTCCTGCTGGGGAAGCCTCTGCCCGGCGGCGTCGTAGTAGTACCCGGTCTTTGCGGTGACTATGCCCCCAGAGGGGGTCTGTGCTCCGATGCCGTAGAGCGCGCGCTCGAGGAAGTCCGGCCTGTCGACGATGACGTCGTCGTCGAGGAAGACGACGGTGTCGTGCCCGAAGACGGACGCAGACAGGATGCCCAGGTTCTTGACGGCCCCGTACCCCGCAAGGCACGCGCAGCTTGCCAGGGCCCCCATGCCGATCTGCTCCATGCGGCGGTGGATGTGGCGCTGCTCGGGGGCAGCCACCAGCGCGAGGTCCATGTTCGGGTAGCGGGCCAGAATCTCGCGCACCTTCTCTGCCGCTTGGTTCTCTATGCCAGGTTCTGCGGCAACCAGCACGATGACCCTCCCCAGGCCCTCGATGCGCTGGAGCGAGTCGAGGCAGCGAGCGAGGTTGCCGGGTTGGTCGATGGGCGTGACGTAGTCGTACACGGGGCTGCCTGCAGAGCTGCCGGCTCCTCGGCGGCTGCACCAGTAGGTGGGAATGACTATCGCAGGGTTCAGGTTCATGCTCGGAGCGCTTCCTTCGCTTTCTTTTTGTTCAAACAACCCTGATAGGGTAGCACCTCGGCTGCTGCATGCGGGATTCCTCCACAACATGCGCAAGGAAGGCAGCCACGGTCACAGCGCAAAGTCCATGCTCTGGTCGCGGAGGTCGACGTTGACCAAGGTCACCTTGACGCGTTGCCCCAAGCGGTAGGTGCGCCCTGTCTCCTCGCCCATGAGCGTTTGGAGCTTTGGATCGAACTGGCAGTACTCGTGACGGACGGGGTCAAAGCGCACAAAGCCCTCGGCCGTGTTGTCGAGCCTCACCATGAAGCCGTACGAGTGGACCGCTGCGATGGTCGCCTCAAAGCGCTCCCCCACCTTCCCTGCCATGAACTGGCAGATCTTGAGGTTGACGCTGTCGCGCTCGGCTTGCTCGGCAGTGCGCTCCATCTTGCTGGCATGCTCTGCAAGCCACTCGAGCTGGCCCTCCATGGCGCTGGGATCCTTGAGCAGACGGTGGACCATGAGGTCGGGATACCTCCTGATAGGGCTGGTGAAGTGGCAGTAGCAGCTGCTGGCGAGCCCAAAGTGCGGCAGCGGCTGCACGCTGTAGCGAGCGCGCTCCATGCTCCTCAAGACCATGCTGTCCACCAGCTCGCCCTCTGGGCGCAGGCGGGCCTCTGCGAGCAGGCGCTGGTAGGCGGCTGGCTCCCCGGCGGCAAGCCCCGCCGTGCTATAGCCCAGCTCCTTGAGCACGGGCACCAGGTTTTCAAGCGCCTTTGGGCGCGGGCTTTCGTGGATGCGGTAGACGCAAGGGAGCTGCTTTCTGCGCAGGTGCCCGGCCACGCACTCGTTGGCGGCGATCATAGCCTCCTCGATCATCGAGGTGGCATCGCTTTTCACCCTCAGGTCGATGCGCAGGGGCGCGCCCTCCTCGTCGAGCACCGGCTTTGCCTCCGGGTTGTCAAAGTCGAGGGAGCCGCGCTGCTCTCGCAGGGACAAGAGCTTGAGCGCAAGCCTGTGCAGCTCCCAGAGCTTGCCGGCCAGAGGCTCTGGCAGCTCTGCGGGGCACGCTCCCTCCTCGACGGCATCGAGAACCTCTTGGGCCTGGGCGTAGGTGAAGCGCCTTCGGCTGCGTATCACGCTGGGGAAGATCTGGTAGCGGCGCAGGACCCCGCCTGCATCGAAGTGCATGTCGCATGTGAGGGCTCGGCGCTCGACACCGGGGCGCAGGCTGCAGATGTCGCAGCTCAGCTCCTCGGGCAGCATGGGGAGCACGCGGTCGACCAGATACACGCTGGTGGAGCGGTCGCGGGCGCAGATGTCGATGCTGCTGTCCCACTCCACGTAGCTCGAGACATCGGCGATGTGCACGCCGAGGCGCGTCAGGCCGCCGACTTCGTCGATGCTGATGGCGTCGTCAAAGTCGCGCGCATCCTCTGGGTCGATGGTGAAGACCTCGCGTGAACGCAGGTCATGGCGCGAGCTTTCCTCCAAGGCGGCGGGGATGGCGGCATCAAGCGAGCGTGCCTGCTCGAGTGCCTGGGGAGAGAACTCCGTGGAGAGACCGTGCTCGTGGACGATGGCGTCGATGTCGATACCCGGCTGGTCTGCGCTGCCGAGGACCTCGACGATGTAGCCGGTCGCAGCGGCGTTCCTGCTGGGATAACCGGTGATGCGCGCAAGCACCACGTCGCCATTGCTCACAGAGGGCGCCTGCCGCAAGTCGATGAAGACGTCATGCCGAATGCGGGGGTCTTGGGGCACCACGGCCGCCAGAGGATCGCAGACCTCCACCGTTCCCACCACATACTCAACCGCGCGCCTGTGCACGCGGACCACCACGGCCTCGCGCCGGTGACCAGCCGCGTGCTTCGAGCTGCGGGGGCGCACCTCCACGGTGTCCCCGTTCATCGCACCGCCCAACCGGTTGGCGGGTACGTAGAAGACGCCCTCCTCGGTTTCGACAAAGCCGTAGCCCTCGCGGGAAATATCGATGACGCCCAAGGGACAGTTGCCCTGCAGGCGGCTCGAGTGGCCGCGGCCCTTGTTGTTGCGGGGTTTGCTGCGCCTGGGCATTACTTGGAAGCCTTGTCGAACTCTTCTTTGAAGGCGCTGAACATGCCCTTGGTCTTGCGCAGCTGGCTACCCAGAGCGCGGGCGGCGGAGTCGACGACGGAGTCCTCTTCGTTTTCGGAGGCGGGCTTGGAGCCCCCTGCGGCGGCGTCACCTGCAGCGGCAGACGGGACGGAGGGCTCGTCCTCCCCACCCTTGTCCCTGAGCGAGCCGATTGCCTGGCCGAGCTTGTAGGCACCGGTGTTGATGGCCTCCCCAGCCTTGGAGCTCAGCTCTGAGCCCTTCTCCTTGAGGTGCAGCTCCTCTGCCTTGGCGCTTGCCTTCTCCTTGATGGAGCCGATAGCCTCACCGGCGGCATAGGCGGTGTCCTCGATGTTCTCTGCAGCGCGTGCGCTCACCGCCTCCTGACCCTGGCTCACCTTGTGCGTGCCCTTGGCCCAGGCTTCTCCGGCCTTGGCGGCGACACCGCCCGACACCTCGATGTCTGCTGGCTGAACGTCCGCGATGATCGCCTGCTGGTTTGGGTCATAGCCGCGCAGCTTGTCGATGGAGATGTCGGCCGAGCCCAGGATGAGCCTGTTGACGTCGCCGGAGGAAATGTCGATCGACTGGATGCGGAGGTCGTTGCCCAAGACGATGTTGGAGATGATTCCCAGCTCGAGGCCCTGGAGGTTGCGAACAGGCATGCCGTCCCAGATGATGCAGAGGTCGAGATCGACAGCCAAGCGCTTGGCAGCGTCGCGGTCCCATGCGTCGCGGTCCTCGAGCTCGACGAGGATGTCGCCCTCGTCTGTGAAGCCAACCTTGTCAAGGCTCACAAAGCGGTCCTTGCGCTGCACCATCATCGCTGCGTCCGGCCGTTTGACCATGAGGCCAACGGCCTTGGGCTTGGAGGGGTGGAAGACAAGGCAGTGCACCTTGCCGTATTTCTTGACCTTGCCCTTCTTGGTGCTCACATACACCTTGAGCTTGTGGAGATTCTTGGTTTCCAGCATCTGTCCTCCTTGCGCGGGATGCAAGCTCTCAGCAAAAGCGGGGGCGCCTATCTGCAAGCGCCCCCGCCCCTCTTGCCATGTTCGGCGCCAGCCAGCGCTACTTGTACCAGTTGACGGTTTGCGCGGGCTGTTCTTCTGCCTGGGCAGGCTCGGGTTCCTCGATTGCCTCCTGGGGCTCCTCGACAGGCTCTTCACCCGCGCCGTCTTCAGGCTCTGCTGCCTTGTCGATCATGTCCTCGACGGGGATGTCTGTCACGTCTGCCTCGACCGTGGTGGCAGACACGTGGTTGCGGGTGATCTGCTCGGCCAGGGCGTCTCGTGCCTCGGCGATCTTTGCCTTGATGTCATCTGCCGCAGGGGACTGTTCGACGTGCGCGGAAGCCTTGCCGTAGGCGCTGGCCGCTGCGTCGATTACCGGCTCGGCTACAGAGCGGATGGGCTCGGGAGCTGCATCCGCAACATCCTCGACCTTCTCGGCAAGCAGCCTGCGGGTTTCCTTGCCGGAGCGGGGTGCGAAGAGGAGGGCTGCCGCAGCACCTGCTGCAGCGCCGAGAACGAACCTGAACTTGCCCATGACGGTCACCTTTCCATAGCGTGTAACCTGCTGCGTTCAGCCTACCATCCCAGGGCGGTGCGATGACGAAAAACCACGTTCTCGACACCCGCCTGACACACTTGACGCAAAGCTGTCACTTGCGCACCGAAAAAGCGGGCCTGCCTGGGCAGACCCGCAAAGACATGCCGTTTGCCAAAGCGGGGCTAGGCCCTGCCAAAGTGCTGGACGATGAGGTTGGTGAAGGAGGGGCGGCTCGCCTCGGGGAGGTGCAGACTGTCCTTGAGCTGCTGGGTGGGCTCGACCAGGAAGTAGAAGACGGGTTCTCCAGGCAGGTACCACTCGCCGTCGATCTGGCAGATGCGGCAGCCCAGGGCGCCCTTGGCACCGGGAACCACCGAATGAGCCAAGCCGGGGTTGTGGACGGCAAAGCGCTCGCCGCTCTCCGCCTCCTCGAGCGTGGTGATGTTGAGCAGCGGGGCAACGCCCTCGACCCAGAAGATGGCGCAGAACTGGGTGTCCACCACCTGCTTGAGCTCCGCCACCTTGGCGGGATCGGCGCCGGCCGGGGGGTTCTCCGCATAGGAGCGAGCAAGCGTCATGCCGGGCTCGTACTCGTAATCGAAGAGGAACCACTCCAGGAAGAAGGCCTGGGTTTGCTCCTCGGTCATGTTGCGAGGGGCGAGGCCCAGCTCAGAGACGAACTGCTTTGATGCCTTGGCGGCGAGCTTCTTGGACTTGGCCATGTCCGAAGCGATGAAGTAGTCGAGAACCTCGGCGTAGTCGAGGGAGGGTGCAGACATTGGTACTCCTAACGTATGGCGTGCTGGGCTTCATCCAAAGCCCGTCTTTTGGGGAATAGGCCCCAAAGACAATAAGCCTCCCTACTATATCGGAAAGCGCGGATGATTGCTGGGATTATTGCGCTGCTCGGATTAACCGGGGGCTAAAGACACTCCTCGGACCCTCATGTCTCAGCGGTTGTCGACCTTCTCCGGGTAGAGATCGTGGTTTGCCAGGCGCGTCCAGGCAACTTCCTCCCAGCGCGTGCCGGGCCTGCCGTAGTTGCAATACGGGTCGATGGAGATGCCCCCGCGGGGAGTGAACTTGCCCCAGACCTCGATGTACTTGGGGTCCATCAGGGCGATGAGGTCCTTCATGATCTTGTTCATGCAATCCTCGTGGAAGTCCCCGTGGTTGCGATAGCTGAAGAGATAGAGCTTGAGGCTCTTGCTTTCCACCATGCGGACATCCGGCACGTACGAGATGTAGATGGTGGCAAAGTCAGGCTGGCCGGTGATGGGACACAGGCTGGTGAACTCCGGGCAGTTGAACTTGACAAAGTAGTCGTTGTCCTGGTGCTTGTTCTCGAAGGTCTCGAGCACGCTGGGGTCGTAGTCCTGGGGATAGCGGGTACCCTGGCTTCCCAAGAGGGTCAGGCCCTCGTCTGCGCGCGTCTGCTCCATGGTCTCTCCTCTCTCGCATGCCGCGCTGCGCAAGGCGGTGCGGCCGCGACACACTCTAGCGCATCAGCGGGTCGCTCGTGCCGTTTGCCTCGAAGGCTGCGATGCGGTCGCGGCAGGTCCCGCACACGCCGCAGGGCCTCTCGCCGCCCTCGTAGCAGCTCCAGGTGAGCTCGTAGGGCACGCCCAGCTCCAGGCCGCGGGCCACGATCTGCGCCTTGTTCAACATGACGAAGGGGGCCTCCATGCGCAGCTGCCCGCCCGTGCCCTGCTCGATGGCATCGGCCATCGCCCTCACGAACTCGAGCGAGCAGTCCGGGTAGGCGTTGCCGGCCCAGTCGTCGTGGTGGGCGCCGTAGTACATCACGCTGCAGCCAAGGCTCAGCGCCATGCTCGCCGCACTCGCAAGGAAGAGCCCGTTGCGGAAGGGGACGTAGGTGCTCACGGGCTCGCCGCCGGCCTCTTCGAGCTGCTCGGCATAGCTCTCCTGCGGAACGTCTTGGGCGGAGTGCGCAAGCAGCGAGCAATCGCTTTCGGCGAATATCGCGGCCAAGTCCAAGAAGCGCTGCTCGACGCCGTAGTATGCGGCAACGGCCCTGGCGCTCTCCAGCTCCCTCACGTGCTTTTGGCCGTACGCAACAGAGAGGGCCACGACGTTGTTCGCACCATACTCTTCCACCGCCATAGCGAGCAGCGTCGAGGAGTCGACGCCTCCGCTGCACAGGACCAATGCCTTGGAACCCTTGGCTGTTTCCATGGGTCACACACCTTTCTCCACACCGGGCCATATCAGCTTGTGGAGCTGCAGCTGGACACGGGCCTCCAAGAGCCCCTCTCCCTGCAAGAACTCCACGATGGCAGCCGGCTCGATCTGCCCGAACACCGGGCTCACATACACGGGGCAGCGCTGCAGCAGGCGGTGAGCGCGAATCACATGCGCCGCCGCCCTGAGGTCTTCCCCACTGCCCGCCACGAACTTGACGCAGTCGCACTCCTCGAGAAGCCCGTAGTTCTCCTCGAGCATGCGCCCTGCCATCTTGCTCGAGGGCAGCTTGCAGTCGAGCGTGAGGGCGAGCCTGCCCGGGTAGGCACATCTCAGGGCAGCAAGGGGTTCTGCGCTGCAAGCGCCGTTGGTCTCGATCTCGATCGTGCACGCGCTCTGCTGCAGCAGGATGCGCGCAAGCTCCGGGAGGAGCGGTTGCAGGAGGGGTTCCCCGCCGGTCAGGGTGACGCACGGGGTCCCTTGAGCCGTGACCCACCGGGCGATCTGCTCCGGCTCCATCCACTCCACCTGGCACCCGGGCTCGCAGGCCCAGCGGGTGTCGCAGTACGAGCAAGCGAGGTTGCAGCCGGCAAAGCGCACAAAGGCTGCAAAGCGTCCCGCGCGGGGGCCTTCCCCGTTGATGCTCACAAAGCGCTCCGCCACCGGCATGGCGCCTGCGCAAGCCGCGCTCACCATCTCCCCTATGCCTCCACCAGGTAGCTGGCGCAGTTGTTGGGGGTCTCGTACACGTCCACCTGGGCAACGGGGAGCCCCTGCTCGGCGAGCTTGCTGGCAAAATGGCGCGCAAAGTTCTCTGCAGTGGTGCGGAACGGCACGAACGAGAGGCGGAAGCTCTCCGCCTCCAGGCACGCCACCGTCTGGGGGGCGAGGCTGCCCTCCTCCACGATGAAGCTGTGGTCCCACGCCTCTGTCAGCTGGCGCAGCGCGTGCTTGAAGTCCGCGAAGTCAATGACCATGTCCTTGTTCTGGCCCTCCTCCTGCAGCTGCGCAACGCGCAGGTAGGCGACCACCCTCCAGCGGTGGCCGTGGAGGTTTTCGCACTTGCCGTCGTAATCGCTGAGGAAGTGCGCTGCATCAAAGCAGCTCTCTGTCTTCAATCCGTACATCGTTGCTCCTAGCCTCGGTACACAGCCTGGTCAAGCAGTTCGTTGAGGACGGCCTCAAGGCTCAGGCCGGCAGCCCGGCATGCCATGGGAAAGCCGCTCAGAGGCCCCATGCCGGGGCTGACGTCGATCTCCAGGATCTTGGCGCGCGCACCGTCCCAGATGATGTCGACACGGGCGAGGTCGCGGCATCCGTATGCCTGGTAGACCTCCACGGCGGCGCGCTCTATCTCGCTGCGGATAGCCTGGGCCTGCGCTTCGTCCTGGCTCAGACTCTCGAGCCTCACCGGAGCGTAGAAGTCGACGAGCTCGTCGTTGATGCGTGCCTCCGTGTCGTACATGCAGCCGGGCTTGGGAGCTATCTCCACAGGGGGCAGGGCATAGGAGCTCTCTGCTTCTCCCAGGACAGAAACCGCCACCTGAACGCCCTCGACGTATTCCTGCACCAAGACCTCGTCGCTGAAGGTGAACGCCTTGAGCAGGGCCTCTGCCAACTCGGTTACGTTCTGCACCTTGCTCATGCCCATGGCGCTGCCCGCCTTGGCGGGCTTGACTATCAGCGGAAAGCCCCCGGGGATGGCATCGACCACCAAGTCGAGCGCGCAGGCTGCCCCGGCGTCCTTGAAGGCGTCCTGGCTCAGGCACACGCCGTTGATCCCGCAGGCAGAGCCTTCCTGACCCGCGTAGTAGTCCTCGAGCACGGCATGGAGCGTCGACTTGTTCCAGGTCTGCCGGCACACGGAAGTGGGGCAGCCCACCAGGGGGATGCCCAGCACGCCCATGAGCGCCTGGATGGTGCCGTCGTCCCCGATCCTGCCATGCAGGGCGTTGTAGGCAACTTGCGGGCGCTCGGCCCTCAGCACGTTGACCAGGTCCTCCGTCACGTCCAGGGGCAGCACCTCGTGCCCTGCCCGCTCCAAAGCGGCGCAGACGTTCTTGCCGCTGCTCAGAGAGAAATCCCTCTCGTGAGACTTGCCGCCCATGAGCACTGCAACCTTGTAAGACATCTCCAACTCCTCTTCGCTATTCCAACACGCCGGCGCGCACGAACGCGCGGTAGAGCTCCAGCTGCTCCTCGATGACCTCGGCGAGCCTCCGCACGGCCTCCCTCAGGTTCTCGGGGCTCTCAAAGCAGAAGGCAACGCGGAAGCTGTCATGACCCCTGCCGTCTGGGTAGAAGCTGCTGCCCGGGGCAAAGACCACGCCGCGCTCCAGCGCCACGTTGATGAGCTGGTCTGTGTCGATGCACTTGGGCGCCGTGATCCACAGGAACAGCCCGCCCTCCGGCTCTGTCCAGCTGACCTCGGGCGGCATGAACTCCTCCAGGGCGTCGATCATCGCCTGGCGGCGCTGTCCGTAAACGGGCACGATCTTGTCCATGGTGGCGCGCCAGTCCGTGTCGTGGAAGTAATGCTCCACCATGACCATGTTCATGGCGCTGCCGCAGAGGTCGGTTCCCTGCTTGATCAGGTTGATCTTTGCCAAGACGCCCGGCGGCGCGATGATGCAGCCGCAGCGCAGGCCCGGGGCGAAGATCTTGGACACCGTGCCCAGGTAGATCACGTCCTCGCTCAGCGAGCGCAGGGCAGGCAGGGGCTCTCCGGCAAAGCGCAGGCGACCGTAGGGGTTGTCCTCGACGATGGGCAGGTTGTACTCGTCTGCCAGCTCCACGAGCCGCTCCCTGCGGGGCATGCTCATCGTGACGCCGGTGGGGTTCTGGAAGTTGGGGATGGTGTAGAGGAACTTGGGCGCGATGCCTTCTGCGTCCAGGCGCTTGAGTTCCTCTTCAAGCAGGTCCATGCGCAGGCCCTCGTCGTCCATGGGGATGCAGCGCACCTGGGGCTGGTAGGCGGAAAAGGCCTGCAGGGCGCCCAGGTAGGTTGGCCCCTCTGCCAAGATGACGTCGCCGGGGTCGACAAAGGTCTTGGGGATGATGTCGAGCGCCTGCTGCGCGCCGGTGGTGATGATGACGTCGGCGGGGTCGACGTCCATGATGCCGTGGTCGCGGACCAGCTCCGCCACCAGCTGGCGGGTCTGGAGCCTGCCGTCTGTGCTGCCGTACTGCAGGGCTGCGAGCCCCTCCTCGGTGATCGCGGCAGCCGCCACCTGGGCCACTTGGTCGAGCGGCAGGACGGAGATGTCGGGCATGCCGCCCGAGAGGCTGATGATGTCGCTGCGGCTGGCCGCCGCAAAGAGGTCGCGCACGGCGCTGGCCCTCATGGTGTCCAGGCGGCGGGCATAGGTGCCCACGTAGCGGTCGAACTTGATGCGAGAATCTGCCATTAGGTCTCCTGGCTTGGGTCTATAACTTGGGCACGATTGTAGCCGCAGGGGAGGGACGGGCGCAGCGCGTTTGGACGCAGGCTGGCAAAGAGGCTGTCCTAGTCGAGCCCGTTGACGAGCTCCAGCGCCCGCTGTGCACACGCCAGGGCCTCGAGGTCGTCCATATAGCTGAGCCTCACGGCCATGAGGCCGGGCTCCCCGGTGAAGGAGCTGTGGCCCATGAGGCCCTCCCCGCTCCCACGCTCGCGGGCCATGAGCTCGATCGCAACGTGCTCGAAGAGATGGGCGGGCTCGGTGCCGACGATGTCGTCTGCAAAGCAGTCGCCCTTGTCGTTGACGCACACGTGACGCCCCAGGTTGGGCAGCAGCTCCAGCGCCTGCTGCGCCTGCCGGGGAGTCACGCGTGCGTTGGCGGGCACGCAGCGCAGCTCGAAGCTGATGCCCGTCCGCTCTACGGCGATGTGCTCGATGGAAAGCCGCACGGGTCTTTTACGCCTCTGCCAGCTCCCGCTTGTACGCGCGGATGACCTCGCGGTATTCGGGCATGCCCACGGAGAGGATCTGGGTTGCCAGGATGGCGGCGTTCTTGGTGCCGTTGATGGCAACACAGGCCAGGGGGACGCCCGTGGGCATCTGCACGGTGGAGAGCAGGGAGTCCATGCCGCCGAGGTCGCTGGTCTTCATGGGGACGGCCACCACGGGCAAGGGGGTGTGGGCGGCCACCACCCCAGCCAAGGCAGCGGCCTTGCCTGCAGCTCCGATGATCACCTTCAGGCCACGCTCCTCGGCGCTCTTGGCCCAGGCGGCAACCTGCTCGGGGTTGCGGTGTGCGCTGTGGACGACCAGCTCGTAGGGCACGCCGAACTTCTCCAGCATCTCCTTGCATCCGTCCATCGCAGGCAGGTCGCTCTTGCTGCCCAAGATGATGCCCACCAGGGGTTTCTCGTTGCTCATGTCAGGGTTCCTTTCTCACATCCGCCGCAGGCGGTTGAACAGCTGCTTACAGGCGATGCCTCATGGCATCGCAGATGAGTGCGGCGATAACGGTCTTGCTGTCCTCGATGCGCCCGTCGAGGACGCTGTCGACCAAGACGCTCAGGTCGACCCACTCCGCTGCGACGAACTCGTCGTCGTCCGGATGGGGCCTGCCGGCAGAGAGCTCGGTGGCCATGTAGAGGTGGATGAGCTCGTCGCTGTAGCCCGCTGCCACGGCGATGGGCATGAGGTAGTCCAAGCGCCCTGCGATGTAGCCCGTCTCCTCCTCGAGCTCTCGCGCAGCGGCGAGCAGGGGGTCCTCTCCCCTCTCCAGCTTGCCGGCGGGGATCTCCAGCGTAACCCTCTCGAGCGCGGTGCGGTACTGCCTCACGAGGAGCACCTTGCCGTCTGATCCCAAGGCGATGATGGCCACGGCTCCCGGGTGCCTCACAACCTCGTGAACCGTCTGCTTGCCGTTTGCAAGCTCGATGCTGACCGCATCGACGTTGAGAAAGCCCCCGCGGAACACGGGGCGGCTGTCGAGGATGCGCTCCTCGAGCAGCTCGTCTCCCTCGCGGGTGTCCAGCAGCTCACTCATATACCTGCCTCTCAAACCAACAGGGGCGAGCCGCTGAGCCCGCCCCCTGCTCTCCCGTGCCTGCGGCCCGGGTCCTACATCTCCTCTGCCCAGCGATCGCGCCCGCGCAGCGCGCGGCCGCCGATGTCGCGGCGCAGGAATTTGTTCTCGAACTGCACCTTGTCGCATGCAGCGTAGGCTTTGTCGCGGGCAGCCTCGAAGCTCGGGCCCGTGGCGCTCACGCAGAAGACGCGGCCGCCGTTGGTGAGCAGCTTGCCGTCCTCCACCTTGGTGCCGGCATGGTAGACCAGCGCACCCTCTGCCTCGGCTTCCTGGATGCCGGTGACCTCCTTGCCCTTCTCGTACGAGCCGGGGTAGCCGTCGCTCGCCAGCACCACGCCCACGCAGAAGCCCTCGTCCCACTCGAGCTCGATGTCTGCCAGGCGCTTGGCGTCAACAGCCATGAAGACGTCGACTAAGTCGCTCTTGAGACGCGGCATGAGGGCCTGGGTCTCCGGGTCGCCAAAGCGCGCGTTGAACTCCACCACGCGCGGGCCGGTGGGTGTGAGCATGAAGCCGCCATACAGGCAGCCGCGGTAGTCGATGCCCTCTGCCCTGAGGGCGGCGACGGTCTGCTCCATGATCTGGGCCATGACCGCCTTCTCCTCTGGCGTGACGATGGGCACGGGGCTGTAGACGCCCATGCCGCCCGTGTTGGGGCCCTTGTCGCCCTCATAGGCGCGCTTGTGGTCCTGTGCGGGCTCGCAGCACAGCACGGTTTCTCCGTCGGTGATGCCCATGATCGAGCATTCGGGGCCGGTCATGCACTCCTCAACGACAACAAGCGCGCCGGCATCGCCAAAGGCGCCGTCAAAGCAGTCGCGCACAGCCTGCACAGCCTGCTCCACCGTCTCTGCCACCGTGACGCCCTTGCCAGCTGCAAGGCCGTCTGCCTTTATGACGATGGGCGCTCCCTGCTCGCGGATGTATGCCTCAGCGGGCTCGAGCTTGTCGAAGACCGCGTAGGCGGCCGTGGGGATGCCGTGCTTTGCCATCAGGTTCTTGGCGAACTCCTTGGAGCCCTCCATCTGAGCCCCCTGGGCACCGGGGCCGAAGCATGCGATGCCGGCTTCTCGGATGCCGTCTGCCACACCCGCCACCAGCGGGGCCTCCGGGCCGACGACCACCAGCTCGACGTCATGCTCCTTGGCAAAGGGAACCACCTGGCTTGCGTCGCAGGGATCGATGCCACCCACGTTGATGGCAAAGCCGCTTGTGCCGCCATTGCCCGGGATGCAGTAGAGCTCCTGGCACTGGGGGGACTGGGACAGCTTTTGGGCGAGGGCCGCCTCACGGCCTCCGCTGCCGAGCACGATGATGTTCATGGGGCCTCCCTTTCAAGCGCTGGTCGGGGCTTGGGTGCCTAGAGCTCCCAGCCGTTGAGGATGGTCTGGTCGCGGTCTGGGCCGACGGTGATGATGCTGATGCGGACGCCGGCGAGCTCCTCCAGGCGAGCAACGTAGTCCTTGGCAGCCTGGGGCAGCTCGTCGAAGGTCTTGCAGTGGCTGATGTCGCAGTTCCAGCCGGGCATCTCCTCGTAAACGGGCTTTGCGTGGTGGAACGCGGTCTGGCTGCCGGGCACCGTCTGGTAGCGCACGCCGTCTGCCTCGTAGGCAACGCAGATCTTGATCGTCTCCATGCAGCTGAGGACGTCGAGCTTGGTGAGGGCGATGTCCGTGAGGCCGTTGACGTCTGCAGCGTACTTGATGATCACGGCATCGTACCAGCCGCAGCGGCGCTTGCGGCCCGTGGTGACACCGAACTCATGGCCAACCGTGCCCAGCTTCTCCCCGTCCTCGTCAAAGAGCTCTGTGGGGAAGGGGCCGCTGCCAACGCGGGTCATGTACGCCTTGGCGATGCCCAGCACGCGCTGGATCTTGGTGGGGCCCACACCGGTGCCGGTGCAGGCTCCACCTGCCGTGCAATTGCTGGAGGTGACGAAGGGGTAGGTTCCGTGGTCGATGTCCAGCTGGGTTGCCTGGGCGCCTTCGAAGAGGATGTTCTTGTCCTCGCGCAGGGCCTGGTTGAGCATCGGGCTGGCGTCGACGACGTGGGGCGCGATGACGCGGGCAAGGGCGAGGTACTCGTCCAAGATCTCCTCCACAGAGGGGACCTCGTAGGCCTCGAAGCCGTAGACCTTCATGAGGATGTCGTTCTTGATGGGAACGACCGCCTCGAGCTTCTCGCGGAATATCTTCTCGTCGACCAGATCCTGGACGCGGATACCGCAGCGCTCGTATTTGTCCTGGTAGCAGGGCCCGATGCCGCGCTTGGTAGTGCCGATCTTGTTGTCCCCCAAGCGGCGCTCGCTGGCCCCGTCCAAGAGGAGGTGGTACGGCATGATCACATGGGCGTTGCCGCTGATCTTGAGGCCGCTGCAGTCGATGCCCTGGGCCTCGAGCTCGCTCATCTCCTGGATGAGCACGCGGGGGTCGACCACAACACCATTGCCGATGACGGACGTGACGTCGTCATACATGATGCCGCTGGGGATGAGATGCAAGGCGAGTTTGGTGTCCCCGTGGATAACGGTGTGGCCAGCGTTGTTGCCCCCCTGGAAGCGAACAACGTAGTCGTAGTTGGGTGCGAGGAAGTCCGTGACCTTGCCTTTGCCCTCATCGCCCCACTGAGTTCCAACCAGAATGGTGCCTGGCATGCTTGCCTCCTGTTGTGTTGGCATACGTACTGCCCGATTCTAACCCAGCACGGGGGCGCAAAAGGTCTCCAGCTCGCTCAAAGGCGCAGGCATACGGATTCGTTACGCAAAGGCGCGGCCAATGCGCGCTGTCACAGCCTGCCTCTACAATGGGCACATGGACGGCAGCAGGGACATACCGGCAGTGCGGCGCGAATGGCAGGGGCGGGCAGTGCTCCTCATGGACCTCGACGCCTTCTTCGCCAGCGTGGAGCAGCTCGACCACCCGGAATGGCGCGGCAAGCCCGTGATCGTCGGCGGGCAGGCGGGCAAGCGCGGGGTCGTCTCCACCTGCAGCTACGAGGCCCGCGCCTTTGGGGTGCGCAGCGCCATGCCATCCATCACCGCGGAGCGCCTGTGCCCCAACGCCATCTGGACCGAGCCCCACTTCCAGCGCTACCAGGAGCTCTCGCACGCCGTGATGCGCATCCTCTACGACGAAAGCCCCCTGCTCGAGCAGGTGAGCATAGACGAGGCCTTCCTCGACGTGAGCCCCGGGCGCTTCATGCGCCAGGACCCGGTGCAGGTTGCCGCGCGCATACAGAGCCGGGTGCGCGAGCTAGGCATCACCTGCAGCATCGGGCTGGCAAGCGGCAAGGCAACCGCCAAGATCGCAAGCGACCTCGACAAGCCGCAGGGTCTCACCGTTGTCTATCCCGGCAGCGAGGCAGCCTTCCTCGCCCCCATGGAGGTCAAGGCCATGCCCGGCATCGGCAAGAGCTCCGCCCTCAAGCTCCAGGAGATGGGCATCAAGACGCTGGGGCAGCTCGCCGCAGCCCAACCAGCTGCGCTCAAGACGGTGTTCGGCATCAACGCGGGGGCCTTCGTCGAGCGGGCCGGCGGCATCGATCCCCGCCCGGTAGAGACAGACAGCGAGCTCAAGTCCATCAGCAACGAGCGCACCTTCACCTCGGACCTCACCACCCGCACACAGATCGAAGACGCCATCGACTACCTGGGATGCATGGTGGGCAGGCGCCTGCGCAAGAAGGGGGTGGCGGGCCATACCGTCACCTTGAAGCTGCGCTATGCGGACCTCTCCTCGCGCACCGCGCAGCACAGCATCAGCCGCCAGGTTGACGACGAGACCGTCTTCATCCCCATCGCCAAGGAGCTGCTCGGCCAGATCTGGAGACCGGGAGACTCCGTGCGCTTGGTGGGCGTGGGCGTGGGCGGCTTCAAGCAGCGCGACCTCCAGATGGGGCTCTTCCAAACCCAGGAGGAGGGCATACCCCAGGGCAACCCAGGGCTCGTCAGCGCTGCAGACAGCGTGCGCGACCGCTTTGGGGAAGATAAGCTCGTGTTCGGGCGGCAGCTCAAGCTCAAGGCAGAGACGGCGCGCAACCCCAACCGCCAGGGGGAAGGCCCCTCTTAACAGACGCGCGTCCAGCTGCAATATGAGCGCGCGCGCTGCTCAAAGCGGCGGGCGGCGTCGAGGTCCTCGCATATCGCAAAGCTCGTGGCGCCGCTGCCGGTGACGAGCGCATGCAGCACATCCTCGTCTGCCCGTGCCCGCTCCACGCGCTTCCTCAAGCTCGGCAGCGCCTTGAAGGCGGCAGGCTCCAGATTGTTGGAGCACAGCTGCGCCAAGCGCAGCTTGTCCGCCCGGCTTGCCCGCTGGGGGTCGAATCCCCTGAGCGCAGACGCCAGCTCTAAGGCGCTTCCAGCTGGCGCGGGGTCCTCGTCGAAGGAGCGGTATATGGCCGGGGTGGACAGCCCCCGGCTTTCCCCCATGAGGACCAGCGGCAGCGGGAAGGCGGGCAGCGCTTCTTCGAGCACGTCCCCCCTGCCGGTCATGAGCGCCGTACCCCCCTGCAGGAAGAATGCGACGTCGGCACCCAGGCTGCGCGCCAGGCGCTGCACGCGCTGGTCGTCGGGCAGCACACCCGCCAGAGCACAGCAGGCCCTGAGCATGCTGGCAGCGTCGCTCGAGCCCCCGCCAAGGCCCCCGCCTGCGGGGATGTTCTTCTCGACATGAACGAGCAGGGCCTCGTCCGGCCCCGCAAGCCGCGCTCCCAGCGCCTCCTCGAAGCCCTCGACCGCCTTGAAGACCAGGTTGTCGCGCACTGCGACGTCAAGGGCGCCGCAGTCGAGCGATACGGCTGTGCCGGCACTTGTCACGGACGCTGGGCGGCCTCCCTCCAGGAGGATCACCCGAACAGCCATGCGGTCTGCCAAGGGCAGCTCGAAAAAGACGCTGTCGAGCTGGTGATAGCCGTCCTGTGGCGGAAAGCGCACTGCCAGACAGAGGTTCACCTTTGCTGGGGCAGAGAAGCTCAGCGGCTCGGCCCCCAACCCAGCTGCCACAACCGCCTCCTCACTCGCCATTGCGGCGGAAGGCGTAGGTTGCAGAGACAGCGGCGCAAACCGCATCTGCAAGGGTCTGCAGGTACTCGCTGTCGTTGTCCTTGAGGCGCACGTACACCGCACGGCGGCCGCGGCTTGCCAGAGCGCCAAAATCACCCAGGGCCTGGGCGTTGGCGACCTCTCCCAAGGTGAACGCCTCGTGCGGTACGGTCATGTCGTAGGGCTCCTGGCTGCTGACCACGAGAAACACACCGTTGTCGGGGCCGCCCTTGTGGAGCTGACCGGTGGAATGCAGGTAACGGGGGCCGATCTCCAGGCAGGAGCAGGCATGGAGCCTGTCTGCAACGCGATGGCGGATGCGCTCGAGAGTCTCGCGGCGACCGACGCCCTTGAAGGGCAGGAAGGCGTTGAGCGAGAAGTAGTCGCCCTCCTTGATGGAGTAGAAGAGCGTGCGCAGGGCGCGCGCGAGGTCGACCTTGTCGGTGCGGTTCATGCGCTCAAGCAGCGCGCTGCTCACATACACGCTCTCCACAAAGCCTCCGTCAAGGGTCGGGTACTCGACATAGGCGGGATTGCCCTGGGGGTCGAGAGGCACAACGTACTCGCCGCCGTCACCGTAGAGGATCTGCTTCACAGCGCGCTTGGTGCTCTCGACGTCAGGTTGATCGAAGGGGTCTATCTCCATGAGCCATCCGCAGAAGGCAACCGCATACTCCCAAATGAGGAAGTGCTCGGCGATGTCGTCGCTGTCTATGATATCGAGCCTCATTGCGGGGATCGACGGGTGCAGACAAGTGCGGGCATGCTCGTAGGAGCGGTCGTTGCCGCTGTTGCAGAGGATGACGCAGCGGTCTGGCAGGGGGTCGGCGATGATGCCGGCGTCGACTTCGATGTTGGGGAGTATGCCAACGCCGCGCTTGCCCAGGCTCTCTGCCACCAGCTGCTCAACCCACAGGCCGAAGACCTGGCTCTGGGGCGGCATCAGCAGCGAGAACTTGTCCCTGCCGGCTGCGTAGTTGTCATAGAGGAAGCAGGCGAGCTGGAGTGCAGGGTTGTCCGGGGAGTCGCTGGCGCAGAGGCGCTCCACTTCGCTGGCGCGGTTCAAGACACCCTCGATGTCGATGCCCACACACGCCATGGGCATCAGCCCGAACACGCTGAGCGCGCTGTAGCGGCCGCCCACGTCTGGCTCTCCGTGAAGCACGGCTCGCCAGCCGTCCCTGCGGGCGATCTGCTCGAGCTGGCTGCCAGGGTCTGTGATGGCGACAAAGCGACGGCCGGCCCTGTCTGCCCCCAGGTGAGCGCAGACGTAGCTCCATGCCACTTGGGAGAGCACGGTGGGCTCTAGGGTGGACCCGCTCTTGGAGCTGACGATGTAGAGGGTGCGCGCTGGGTCGGAGGAGCCCAGGATGTGGTTCACGTACACCGGGGAGATGGAGTCCATGGTGCGGAACGGGACCTCGTCGGTCACCTCGAGCGAATGGAGCTTAGTGATGGTCTGAGGTGCCTGCGTCGAGCCGCCCTGGCCGATGAGCACCACCGCATCGAGACCCTCGCAGCGCGCCTGCTGGGCCAGGACCGCGATCTCTGCCGGGTCGCGGGGAGGGTTGGAGGCGAGGTCTGCCCAACCCATGCGGTGCTCTGCGGTGGCGCGCGCCTCACCAGAAAAGCCGTAGACGCTTGCGTCCTTGGCACCAACACGGGAGGGGATCTTGCTCTCGATGAGCTTACGGGCGGTGCTGCAGCTGCCCAGCACGTCACGGTCGAGTATTGCCATAGGTGGTCGGTCCTATCTGCTCGAGCGCCTTTCCAAGGCGCGCCTGACTCACCAGAGTATACCCGTGCAGCACGCGCTGGCGTGAATTCGTAAGTCTTGTGAAGGATCTGTGCGGCAACGCGCGCCTGCCGCCGCGCTTCTGATCGATCTAGCAGCACCCGCCTTTTCCCAGCTCAGCGGCCTATATCAAAGTTTCAGCACGATAGCAGCTATTGGATTTCATTTATTTCCGTGGTAGTATTCTGAGTCTATCTGTCAACTAGGTGGAAAAGGTATTATGGACGAAGATATCATCGAACCGGTTCAGACCGTCACCTCCATTCACGAGACCCTTACCGGCTACACCGGCAAGCGCCTCCGCATCAGGGCCAACATGGGTCGCTCCAAGATCGTCGAGCGCGAAGGCATCCTGACTCAGGTACATCCCTCGCTCTTCATCGTCGAGACCCTCGAGAAGCGCGGCCGCAAGGCGCGCCAGTCCTACCAGTATGTGGATGTCCTCACCGGCATGGTCGAGCTGACGGATCTTGAGACCAACGAGCTCCTCTTCCCCGAGATTCGGGAGGAAGTCCTCCAGTAAGCGCTTGAGCGCATCACAGCAAAAGCGGGCGGCACTCGAGCCGCCCGCTTTTTTGCGCCGTTATTCCTCCCGCCTG
>JBJEHM010000058.1:0-3424 GCA_051876075.1 Coriobacteriales bacterium | reverse complement strand
ATGGGCGTCCACCCCTGGTGCGAGCTGAACCACATCAAACCGTCCACCTTCTACGACTGGCTGGAGTACTTCAGGGACAACGACCCAGACATCTTCGGCGGCTACGAGATCGCCCACGCCGGCGACGGGCACAGGAACTGGTTCCAGCGCGTCACGATGGCCATGAGGGAGTCGCGCGCCCTCGCCCCCGCGGCCGACCCCGCCCCGCCCGCCTTCGCCATCGTCGACACCGCCGAGCTGCGGGCCAGCGCGCCCGCCCCGCAACCGCCAGCGGCCCCCGCCGCCGGCTGCTGCGTCACCGTGAGGGCGCGCGGCGTGGAGGTCGACATCCCCCTGGCCGCAGGCGAGGCCGCGATAGCCTCCCTCCTGAGGGCGGTGGCGTCGCTGTGAACCCCTTCTTCTGCCCCGACAAGATCTGCGTCTACACGCGCCCCCAGGACATGAGGGCGGGCATCAACCGCCTCGCCGAGACGGTCATCGCGGAGATAGGCGGCAAGCCCACCGACGGCGGCCTCTACGTCTTCGTGAGCCGCAACTGCAAGAAGGTGAAGATGGTGCGCTTCGAGTCGCCGACGTGGTGCATGTACACGATCTCCCTCGCAGAGGGCAAGCTCAGGTGGAGGCACTCGAAAGACGGGAAGCTGACCCTCGAGGTCGAGCGCCGGCAGCTGCTGTGGCTGCTCGAGGGGCTGCCGATCGAGCAGCCCGACGCGGTCAAACCGGTCACCGCCACAGGGATCCTTTGACGGCAAAACCGCAGGTCAGAGGCCATTTTTGGGCCTGGTTTGAGATACTATACCCATGCAAAAAAGGGCCGACATAGACACCCTGACGACCGAGGAGCTGCGCCGCATGTGCGCCTCCCTGGCCGACGAGGTCTCCTCGCTGAGGGAGGAGAAGGCCACCCTGGCCGCCCAGCTCGGCGTGCTCGCGGCGGACAACGACTCGCTGGTCGCGGAGAACGCCCAGGCCCAAAGGGACATCGACGAGCTCGTAGGGGCGCTCAGGGAGGCCCAAAAGGAGCTCGACCGCCTCAACGAGATCGTGGCCACCATGCAGCACAGCCTCTACGGCGCCAAGTCCGAGAAGTCCAAGAGATCCAAGAAGAAGGACGGCGGCGGCGGGGACCTCGAGACCTTCAACAAGGCCGAGGAGGAGGCCGCCAAGAAGGAGAGCAAGAAGCGCGCGCCGAAGGCCGAGCCCGACTACTCCGGCATGGAGCAGGAGGACGTCGAGCACACCCTCGCGGGAGACAGGCTCTCCTGCCCCCACTGCCACTCGCAGCTCGAGGACATGGGCTACGACGTCAAGCTGGAGGTCTCCTTCGTGCCCGCGCGCCTCGTCCTGCGCAGGCACAAGGTCCACAAGTACGTGTGCAGGGAGTGCTCCAGGGCCAACGCGCGCGGCGAGGACGAGGACGTGCCCGTCTTCATGGTCCGCGCCGACTCCCCGATCCTGCCCCTGGGCAACTCGCACGCCGGCGCCTCGACGATCGCCCACATCCTGCACGAGAAGTACGCGCTCTCCCAGCCCCTCGAGAGGACCTGGAAGGAGCTGTCCACCAAGCACCACCTGCCCGACAAGAGGAACACGATGTGCAGGTGGGTCGTGGAGAGCTACAGGCGCTGGTTCTCGCAGGTGCACGGGCTGCTGCAGGCGGAGCTCCTGAGGAGGGACCTGCTGCACATCGACGAGACCACCGTCATCTGCCTGGAGGAGAGGAAGAAGAAGCGAAGAGAGGCCCTCGCCCGGGGCGAGGACGAGCCTGCGGGCGCCAGCAAGTCGTATATGTGGGTATTCTGCACCGCCAAGGGCGATGCCAGGCCCGTGTTCTACTACAGGTTCGGCCCGAGCCGCGGCAAAGAGGTGGTCGACGACGTGCTGCCCGCTTGGGACGGCGCGATAATGACCGACGCCCACAGCGCGTACCGCGCGCTGCCCAAGGACCACTTCACGCGCATAGCGTGCGGGGTCCACATCAGGCGCTACTTCATGAGGGCCGTCATCGCCAAGACGCCGGGCTCCACGGCCCAGGAGGGCGTCGACCGCCTCGACCGCATCTTCCACCTCGAGCACATGATCGAGAAGAGGACCAGCGACCCCAAGATCATCAAGAAGTGCCGCAAGCGCCTGATCAAGCCGCTGATGGACTCCTTCATAGAGTGGGCAGTCGACAGGCGGGACAACTACGCCCTGCCCGATACCAAGCTCCACGAGGCGCTGTGCTACGCGATCAACAACTGGGACGACTTCTCCAACATCCTCCGCGACGGCCGCTACCCGCTTTCCAACAATCGCGCGGAAAACGCGATCAGGCCCTTCTGCGTCGGGCGCCGCAACTGGCTCTTCAGCGACAGCTCCTACGGGGCCGAGGTCTCCGCGGGCATCTACAGCATCGTCACCACCGCGCGCGCCAACGGCCTCGACGACGAGCGCTACATGACGTGGCTTCTGACCGAGATGCCCAAGGCGGACGCCGAGGGCAACCTGAAGGAGCGCCTGGCTGACTTCCTGCCCTGGTCCGACAAGGTGCCCGCCTGGTGCCGCTCGGGATCGCGCGAGGAGCTCTTCGCGGACGACCCCGTCGTGGACGTGGACCCGACCGAGTTCGACAGGGACTAGGGCGTCCCGGCTCCGACTCGAACCCGACTGCAGCCCCGACTCGAACCCGACCCGACTCCGACTCGACTCCGACTGTCGCCCGACGGTCGGGGCGGAGTCGGTTTTCAGTCGGCCTCAAGAACTGGCTCTTCAGACAGGGAGGCCCTTCTCCATCACCGCATAGACGAGGATTGCCTCGAGCTGGCCGTCTGAGCCCATCACCCGGTGCTCCTCGTGCGCTGTCACCGCATAGCCGCGGCGCCCGTAGAAGCGTGCAGCAGGCAGGGACGAGTCGAGGACGACCGACTCGAAGCCCGCCTCCGCCGCCTTGGCCTCGAGCGCGCCGAGCAGCGCCGTGCCGATCCCGCAGCCCTGCGAGCCGGGGCGCACGAAAACGCGCGTGACGTGGTTGCCGGCCAGGGTCCCGGTGCCGGCGATCGCGCCCCCATCCTCCAGCACGAGCACGGCCCCGCCGGCGATGTCGGCAGAGACGGCCTCGAGGCTGTGCAGGCCGCTGAAGAACCTGACGACCGCAGCCGGGTAGTACAGCGGGTAGACCTCGCGGATCGTCTCCTGGACGAGGTCGAAGACCTGCTGCACATCATCGGGGCTAGCCGTGCGCAAGGAAGCGCCAGGTATCGAGCGGCCCATCATCTCCACATCGTCCTCCCTGTGTTCCGCAAGGCACCATCGGGTCCTGCCATCTGGGGCCCATCTACGTTGGAGCCACCCAAGAAAACGCCCCTGCAAGCGCTGTTGCCTGCAGGGGCATCATCATCTCGCAGGATGCGAGGTTTGGGGAGGCGCGGAATATAGAACGCTT
>JBJEHM010000057.1:0-3441 GCA_051876075.1 Coriobacteriales bacterium | reverse complement strand
GACTATGCCGAGAAAAGAGCTAAGCCGCGTTATTCGAGCCCTTTGCTGACAGGCGCATATGCCGCTTAGGCATTTATCGGCTTAGCGTTTTCGCGATAGCCTCCTTCCGCGTATCCGGTTTCTAGCGGAAAGAGGTGAGCATGGATACAAGAGTTAGGACGATAAGCGCGGCCGCTTCTGAGGCCCTAAGGGCCTCCGGCTACAGGGAGTCGACAATCAGGCAGTATGAGAAGGTGTTCTCGTATCTGGAGGAGTACTGCCCAGACGGTATCTACAGCGAGGAGGCCGCAGAGGAGTTCGCTGAGGCCTCGGGACCAGACGGCAAACCGTACGAGAACAGATACACAGTGTTCAGGAGGAGGATCGCGCGCCTGTGCGCTGACTTCGTGCACACGGGGACCTTCAAGCTCGGCATGCACAGGGAGTCGCCGCCCGTGTCGATGCCGGAGTCCGCGGAGATGGCTTGCGAGCTGGCTGGATTCGCCCAGAGCAACGAGGAGAGCGGGCTCGCCCAGAGCACCTGCGAGCACTACTGGCGCATCGCGAGGGAGTTCTGCCTGTTTCTGGAGTCCTCCGGTGTCGGGTGCGCGCGGGATGCCGACCAGGCGTCCGCCCTCGGTTTCCTGACGTTCATGTCGGCCAACAAGTGGCAGGGAACCAACTCCGCGCACATCGTAAGCAACTTCAGGCCCTTCTTGCTCTACCTGGGGCGCGACGACCTCGCAGAAGCGCTGCGCCTTGCCAGCCCGAGCAAGGAGCACTGCATAAAGCCCGTATTCTCGGATGAGGAGGTTGAGGCGCTCTCGAGGGTATGTTGCAGCAGGTCCGTCTTTGTCGGGGACGCCGCCATCACGCTGCTGGCCCTCACGACGGGCATGCGCGCCAGCGACATCATCGACCTCAGGCTCTCCGACGTGAACTGGAGGGAGATGACCATAAGCAAGGCCCAGTGCAAGACGGGCAACCCCCTGACAGTCCCGATGCAGCCCGCCCTCGCTGACGCGCTCGCTGAATACATCCTGGAGGCCAGGCCCGACTGCGCCTGCGACAACGTCTTCGTCAGGCAGAGGGCGCCTTACGGCCCATATGCCGATCACTCGGCTGTGTACGACATCATCAGGAGGACGCTTGCCGCAGCCGGCCTTGAGGGCGGGGGCACGACGCTGATGAGGCACAACGCTGCTTCGAGGATGATGAGGGCCGGGGCCCGGCTGCCGGTGATATCGGCAGTTCTGGGCCAAGTGGACCCAAACAGCGCGGACGCCTACCTGGAGGCGGACGAGGCCGGCATGGCGTCCTGCGTCCTGCCCCTGCCCGAGGGGGCGATGCTGTGATGGTGTACGAGTACAAGAGCGCGTTCGCCGCCGACATCAAGGCCTACTTGGCGTTCAAGGCGGAGATGGGGGTCAGCAGCCCGAGCCGCGACTGGTTTCTCTTCGATTTCGACCGGTGGTGCGTGGCCGCTGGAGCCACCTCCTTCGACCGCGAGACCGTCGAGGGGTGGGTCGTGTGGAGGAGGGAGAGAACCTCGCCTGACCACCTGAGCTGGATGTCGCACGTCAGGGGGCTCGGCCAGTGGATGCAGGCGAACGGCAACCCCGGCGCCTACGTCCTCTCGGACGCCTTCAAGTCGAAGGTGTCCCGGGTGACCCCGTACCTGATCACCGCGGCGGAGGCCGACTCCTTCTTCGCGGCTGCAGCCGAGTACGCCGTCAACTCGCCGCTTGCCTGGGAGGCGAGGTGCCTATTCGGCCTGATGCATTCCTGCGGGCTTCGGACGTGCGAGGCCCGCAGGCTCCGGGTCTGTGAAGTCGACACCTCAGCCGCCCGCATCGACATCATGTGGTCCAAGGGGAACAGGTCGAGGAGGCTCGCCGTCAGCGCGGAGGTCGCCGAGATGCTGGAGAGGTGCCACCGTCGCACCTCCGAGCTCTTTGGCGAGGACCGGGCGGCATTCTTCGTCAGCGGGTCTGGCAATCCGGTCAGCCCGGCCCTGGTGGGGACGACCTTCCACCGGATATGGACGGCGGCGGGGTTGCCGGAGTCAAAAGGCGGCAAGAGGGTGCGCCCGTATGACCTGCGCCATCGATTCGCCTACGCGAACATCGAGCGCTGGGGGCGTGAGGGGAGGGACGTGATGGCCATGATGCCCTACCTCGCCCGCTACATGGGCCATTCGGGCTTCGAGAGCACCTACTACTACATCCACACCTCCCCTGACTTCCTGTCCGCCTTCGCCGGGGAGGTCTCGTCGCTGGACTCTCTGCTGCCGGAGGTGGGTTTCGATGACTAAAACCAAGAGGAGGAGCACCGGAGAGCCTGATTTCTGGGGCATGGCGAGATCCTACCTGCACTGCTACATGACCAAGGTGCGGGGGCTTTCCAGCAAGACAGTCGAAGCCTACAGGATCTCCATCGAGTGCTACCTCGACTACCTAGCCGAGGCAGAGGGCCTCGAGGGAGAAAAAGTCACGTTCGATTGCTTCGAGAGAAAGCTCGCGAAGGGCTGGGTCGCCTGGATGACCCAGACCAAGGGCTACTCCCCCAAGACCGTCAGCCTGCGCCTCACATCCGTCAGGTCGTTTCTGCACTATTGCGCCGACGAAGACGCGAGGCTCGTCGCCGTCTACCGCGGACTAAAGTCGATCAAGGGCCCTGCGATCCCGAAGAAGTCCATCGAGTACCTCACCGAGGAGGAGCTGTCAGCGGTTCTGAGGGCGCCTGAGGGGGCTACGGCAAAGTCCAGGCGCAACCGGATGATGCTCGTCATGCTGTACGAGTCCGCAGCCCGTGTCTCCGAGCTGACGGGAATGACGCTCGGGGACGTGTCCCTGGCCAAGCCGGCGCACGTGATCGTCACCGGCAAGGGGAACAAGACGCGCGTGGTCCCGCTCGGCGAGAAGTGCGCCGAGCACCTCAGGGCCTACATCTCCGAGTTCCACTCGGGCGGTAGAGGAGCTGACCCCCGCAGGCCGCTGTTCTACAGCAACCACGGTGGCGTTCCCACCGCGCTGTCGGCAGACACCGTGGACAGCGTCCTCAAGCAAGCAGGGAGCACTGCGAGAAAGACGTGCCCCACCGTTCCGGAGAAGATCCACTGCCACCTCCTGCGCAAAACGCGGGCAATGTTCCTCTACAACGCAGGGGTGCCCCTCCCCGAGATAATGCAGATGCTGGGGCACGAGAGCATGTCCACCACATCATCGTTCTACGCTTTCGCGACAGTCGACATGATGACGAGGGCGATAGCCGACGCCGCACCAGCTGTCCTCTCAGAAGAGAGCGGCTGGCTTACCGATGACAGGCGCGAGGCGCTCTACAGCCTGAGGTAGCCACGAAACGCTAAGCCGCGGTTCTCTGGTCCGCATACGCAGATTCGAGAATTTGCGGCTTAGCTCTTTTCTCGGCATAGTCTGAATTGGCTATGGCGGGCGTGCCGTG
>JBJEHM010000056.1:0-3474 GCA_051876075.1 Coriobacteriales bacterium | reverse complement strand
CCCTCCCGAACGCGAATCGCGGCGCCAGGCGTTCCTGGCCCTGCGAATCGCGCACCCAGGGCGCAAAACATAACGCTAGGAACGCCTGGCTCAACTAAACGGCACCGGGCAGCGCCGAATGCGACCTCAGGCGTTCCTGGTGCGCACATATACAGCGTTTTCTTGCAAGGGCCGTATGGCCGTATGGCGCTCTAATAATTCCGAAAAATCAAGGCTGCGTTAACCCAAAATGGTGTTTCTAGGCCTCGTTTCGGTGTCACACCCGTGGAAGCTGTCGCGTAATGGGCTTCCTGCTTCAGAATACATGTATTCTCTTGATAATGTCACGATACAGTGATATTATCTGCTATCGAGAAAGGGGCAGTATGCCCACACTTGCAAGGTTCCACGGAATTATCGTCAGGATGTTCTTCCTCGCTGCGGAGCACAGCCCACCGCACGTGCATGTCTACTGCGGTGACGAAGCAGCGGCGATTGACATCAAGACGAAGCAGCTGATCGACGGGGCCATCCCCCAGAAGGAAGCGGCTCTAGCCAGAGAGTGGATAGCAGCAAACGAGGCGGCGCTGCTCGAGATGTGGGAGACGCAGCAGTTCAAGAAACTCGACCCGTTGCCGTGAGAGCGGAGGAAAGAGATGTTCAACAAGGTCAAAGAGGTATACCCGCTGCCCGATATGGAACTCAGCGTCCTATTTGCGAACGGGACCACCAAGACGTACGACGTCAAGCCGCTCACAGAGAGGTTCCAGGTGTTCCAAGCGCTCGAGGACGAGGCCCTGTTCAACAGCGTTGTGGTTGACAGGGGCGGCTACGGCGTCATCTGGAACGACGACCTCGACCTGTCGTGCGACGAGCTGTGGGAGAACGGCGTCACGGAAAAGACACCCTTCGACAGCCTCATCTCGTTCGCAGACGCAAGCGAGCTCTGGGGGCTCAGCGAGTCGACGCTGAGGAAGGCGATCTCGTACGGCAAGCTCGTCTCCGGCGTAGACGCGCGCAAGTACGGCAAGCAGTGGATCGTGACGAAAGACGCCATGCTGCGAGAATACGGAGACCCCGTGTCGGCATAGTCGGCGGACCATCTGGTCGAATGAGGTGCTTGGGCCCGGCTGTTTTAGCCGGGCCCTCTTTTCGCCACCATTCTGGGTTAACACAGCCAAAATCAAATGAGATTTGCTTTTTCGGAATTCGCAGGAGGTCAACGATGCAGCAGCCTCAGGCGACCCTGTGCTCGCAGACGACCTGCTCGACCGCTACCTGGCGTTCGGCGGTATGCCCGCCCTGGCCAGCCTAGCAACCACACAGGCCCAGCACGGGGCGTACATGGCGTCGCTGGTGGACTCCATCATCGTGCGGGACATCATGTCGCGCGAGCGCAACGCCTCCGAGCGGCGGCTTGCCAGCGAGGACCTGCTGCACTCGATATGCTCCTTCCTGGCCGACAACATCGGCAACAGGTTCATACCGTTGGGTTGACAGAGAGGGCTACGTTCGGCGCAAATCAGCCTAGCTTGCGCTTGCTCGCGCACCAGCGTTTGAGCAGAATCACGCTTGCGCTGTATCGCGCCCGCGTCTTCAAGGATCCTCTTCATGAACACAAACTCCCGCTCTAGCAAAACGAGCTCAGAGCCCCAAACCTCTGCGTCTTCCCCTGCCGCCGGCACTCCCGCAGCTAACACCCCCGCCGCTGGCGGCCCCGCCCCTGCACCTTCTCCCACGCCCGTAGCCACCTACATCGTGTTCGCGGTTGTCACGATTGCCGCAGGTCTTGGCGGCATGACGCAGACCGCACTCAATACGCTTGCCAGCGACGTGCTCGACAGCCTTGGCGTTGGTATCGGTTGGGGACAGTGGCTCGCCACGGCCTACATCTTTTCGATGGGCGCTGCGGTGCCGCTGGCCTCGTTCCTCACCAAACGCTTTTCACTGCGCGGCCTTGTTCTTGCTGCGCTCACGCTCTACTTTGCCGGCTCGCTGTGCGACTTCCTCGCTATCAACTTTGCGATGCTTCTCATTGGCCGCGTGCTCGAAGCCGTGGGTACGGGCATCCTCATGCCGCTGCTGCAGACCATCGCGATGACACGCTTCCCAGAAAACCGCCACGGCACAGCGATGGGCATCGCAGGAATCGCGCTGGGCTTTGCGCCCAACATTGGTCCAACCATTGGCGGCGCGCTGTCGAACGCATTTGGCTGGCGATCGTTGTTCCTGATTCTGGTGATTTCCTCTGCGCTGCTTCTTGTTGTGACCGTGTTGTTTGTGCGCGAACGAACAGTTGCCAACCCCAGTGCGCGCCTCGATGTGCTGTCACTGGTGCTTTCGACGTTGGGCTTTGGCGGCCTGCTGGTGGGCTTTACCAGCGCGGCGAACATCGCGCTCAGCGACCCGCTGGTATGGACGCCGGTCGCAGTGGGCGCGGTGTGCTTGGTGTTCTTCCTCAAGCGCCAGCTGCGTCTGGATGAGCCACTGGTCAACCTGCGCATCTTCCGCTCACGCGCGTACTGCGTAAGCTACGCCGCGCAAATGGGCCTCTACGGCTGCTTTCTGCCCATGACACTCATCATCCCGCTGTTTGTGGTCGATGCGTGCGGCTACACAACGCTCGAGGCGGGCCTGGTGCTGCTGCCTGGCGCGATTGCGGCGCTGGTATTTGAGCCGGGCGCTGGCGCGGCAAGCGACAGGCTTGGTCCGCGCCGCGTGGCGATATTTGGTGGCGTCTTTCTTGTGGTAGGTGCCGCGCTCATCGCGATGCTGCCAGAAACCGCCCCGCTGTGGGTCGTGGCGCTGAGCCAGACGCTGCGTTGCGTGGGTCTCACAACGCTCATCCCCACCACGACGGCATGGGGTCTGCACGAACTGCGCGCCCACGGAACAACCACCGACGGCAGCTCGTTTCTCATCATGTCGCGCCAAATCTTTGCGGCGCTGTGTGCGGCCCTCATGGTGCTGCTGATTACGACGTTTTCGCCAGAACTTGCGGCGGGAACCGCGAGCGCCACTGCAAGTGCGCTGGGCTACCACCTTGCACTGTGGCTTTCCACTGCGCTGGGCGCCGTCCCCCTCTTTGCTTCTATCTTCCTCATCAGGGACGAATGCTAAGAAAGAACACCAGCGCCTAACCTCCGCTTTACGGTACGTTGCACCGCACGCACGGCCCCTGTCGCGCACACTATACTCGACCCCAGATAATGCACGCGCATGGGAAGGGGGCAACATGGATCTTGCGATGCTGAGACAAGTGGCGTGGTCGGTGGGGATCGACTTCGTTGCCGTGTGCATTGGAGCGGTAACAGGATCGCTGTTCGCAGAAGAGCAGAGGAGCTCTTTCGCCAGGGTGGAACCTTTTCAACTCGTAGGGTAGCAGAAGCATTACCTTGCGCGCGTAATTCGTATAGTAAAAACACCCCGTTTGACCTGCGGAAATCGAGTAGGAGGCGCGTCGTTAATCGGCGCGCCGTCCTCTCACGACACCGT
>JBJEHM010000055.1:0-14988 GCA_051876075.1 Coriobacteriales bacterium | reverse complement strand
TGGCCCAGCTCAAGGAGTGGATCGCCGAGCGCGGGGACTGGCTCGACACCTACATAGAGAACCTGCGCCAGTACTCGCACGAGTCCATGGTGAAGAAGTTCAACCACTAGCCGCGCCTGCGGGCATGGCAAACGGCACGAAGGTAGGGCCCTGTGAAGAAGTTCATCGTGAGCGTCATGTGCATACTGTTCGCAGCATGCTGCATGGCCTACGCCTACGCTACGGGGCTCTTCTACATCGACCTGCACCCCGACGATCCGGTGAGCACCCGGGTGGTGCAGGAGGGAAAGACCATCTACCTGGACCAGGGCAGCGGCCTGGAGGAGTTCGAGATACGCGGCGTTGACATGGGCGTGGGCATACCCGGCCACTACGCCACAGACTACGCCATCGACAAGGAGACCTACCTGCGCTGGTTTGCGCAGATCAAGGCCATGGGGGCCAACACCCTGCGCGTCTACATCCTGCAGAACAGTGCCTTCTACCAGGCCTTCTACGAGTACAACAGCCAGCATGCAGACGACCCGCTCTACCTGCTGCACGGGGTGTGGGTGGACGACTACACCCAGAACTCCCACAGCGACGCCTTTGACGACGCGTTCCTCGAGGCCTTCAAGGAGGACTGCCGCACCGTGGTGGATGCCATTCACGGGCAGCGCGCCCTGGTGCTGGGGCGCGTCGATGGCACGGGCAGCTACACGCGCGATGTGTCGTCCTGGGTGATCGGCTACATACTGGGGGTGGAGTGGGAGGCCCCCACGGTTGCCTACACGGACCACAGCCGCCAAGACAAGACCGGCTACCAGGGCGCCTACATGAGCACCACCGCAGAGGCGACGCCCTTCGAGTCCATGCTCGCGCAGGTGGGCGACGACCTGCTCTCCTACGAGAGCAGCCGCTACAAGGAGCAGCGCCTGGTGGCCTTCTCCAACTGGCCCACGACGGATGTCTTCGAGTACCCGGAAGAACTAATGCAGCGCTTTGACTGTTATGCGAATGTTGATGTGACGCATATCGTGCTGAGCGAGCTGTGCTTGGCTGGGACTTTTGCCTCGTACCACATTTATCCCTACTACCCTGACTATCTGCGCTATGTGGGAGAGGGCAGCAGCTACACAGACCAGTTCGGCCAGGTGAACACCTACCAGGCCTACCTCAAGGAGCTGGCAGACTACTACGAGATACCGGTGGTGATATCCGAGTTTGGGGCTCCGAGCTCGCGCGGCAAGGCTCAGACAGACAAGAACACCGGGCGCGACCAGGGCGGCATCAGCGAAGACGAGCAGGGCCAAGCCATCGTGCGCTGCTATGCGGACATCAAAGCCGCGGGCTGTGCGGGCTGCTGCATCTTCACCTGGCAGGACGAGTGGTTCAAACGCACCTGGAACACCATGGCCTATGTGGACCTCACCAAGACCCCGTACTGGAGCGACTACCAGACCAACGAGCAGTACTTTGGGCTGCTCTCCTTCGACCCGGGCGAGGAGCGCAGCGTGAGCTATGCGGACGGCGATGACGAGGAGTGGGCAGAGGCAGACGTCATCGGCAGCAGCGAGGGCCGCAGCATCTCTGTCAAATACGACGAGAAGTTCCTTTACCTTATGGTGAGGGGGAGCGACGTAGGCCCGGGCACAGCGCTCTACCTGCCCTTCGACATCACACCCAAGAGCGGCTCGAGCAGCTGCGAGGACCCCGCGTTGGCGTTCAGCCGGGACGCCGACTTCCTCCTGGTGCTCGACGGCACAGACAACAGCCGCCTGCTGGTGCAGGAGCGCTACGAGGCCCTGCACGTCACCCAGCTGCGCGCCACAAAGGGTGAGGACCCCTATGTGGACGTGCCTGCCAAGGACTCCAGCCGCTTTGTGCGCATCGAGCTGGTACTTCAGACCCTCACAGACGAGTCCTCCCTCATGATCGGCAGAAAGGGCGCCGCCCAGGATAAAGGCGGTGCCACGGTAGAAGACGAGCGCGTCTACTACCAGACCTACGAGACCGGCAAACTTGCTTACGGCGATGCCAACCCCGCGCACGAGGACTTCAACTCGCTGGCGGACTTCTGCTACGGCGACGGCTTTGTGGAGATCAAGCTGCCCTGGCAGCTGCTGAACTTCTCCAACCCCTCGCAGATGCAGGTGCACGACGACTACTACGAGCACTACGGGGTGGAAAACCTCAGCATCGACTCCCTGTGGGTTGGCGTCGGCAGCGGCGCGGAGACAATCGAGCTCTTCGAGAAGCCCCTCAAGGGCTGGGGCACCAAGGTGAGCTACCACGAGCGCCTCAAGCAGAGCTACTACCTGGTGCAGGAGATGTGGACGGCAGACGACCCACAGGCCAAGGCGGACGAGATGGTGCGCGAGCAGCTCCGCCAGCAGCGCAGCGGAAAGGCCCAGCGATGAAGATCGAGTGGATCATCTACTTCCTCATGGCAGTGTGTGTCTGCATGATCGGCTTCAACCTGGTCTTTGCGCTGTGGGAGCGCCTGCGCGAGCACGGGGACCAGCAGCGCGCCCAGCGCATGAGCGAGCACCTGCTGCTCTGCATGAGGAGGAGCGCCGAGCAGGGCATGAGCGAGCACCTTGCCTACCTTGCCAAGCGCCTGGCGCGCCTGAGCTGGATGGAGGCCTACGACCGCGCGTTGGAGAGCCAGCGCGAGCGCAACCCCCAGCAGCTGGAGGACTACCTGATAGCGGCCGCGCCTGTCTTCATCATGCTGCTCCCCGCGTACCGCTCCAAAGACGACCTGCACAGGGCCTTCTTCGCCAACATGGTTGAGAAGTGGTACCGCCCGCGTCCGGCGCCAGCAGAGCTTGTGACCGCCCTGCAGGGTTATGCGCAGGCGGGCTCCTTCTATCTGCGTCAAAACGCGCTCGAGGCCTTGGGCGCTGTTGGCAGCGCTCGCGATGTGGCCGTGGCCTTTGCCGCCATGGACCGCGCGCAGGAGTTCCACCACCCCAAGCTGCTCACAGAGGTCGCCCTTTCCTTCAAGGGGGACGTCAACCACCTGGCAGTCGAGCTGGTGGAGCGCTTTGCGGAGATGAGCCCGTCTGCGCAGGTTGCCGTGATGAACTTCCTGCGTATGTCCGGCGCGGTGGCCGCGCCCAACGGCTGCCTGGGCGCAGACGGCACGCCCCACTCCACGCCGCGCGCTGCCCAAGTGGCCTGGGTCATCGGCTTGCTGCAAGACCCCGCGCAAGACCGCGAGCTGCGGCTCGCCTGCCTGCGCTACCTGGGCTCCTGTGTGTCCCCGGATGCCTACCCGCTCTTGCTGCAGCTTGCCCAAGACCCAGACGAGGGAACCTGGGAGTTTGCCGCTGTCGCGTGCTCTGTGCTCGCCCAGTACCCCGGCCCCCAGACGCTTGCGGTGCTCAAGGGCTGCTTGTCGAGCCGCGTGTGGTATGTGCGCAACAACGCCGCGGCAAGCCTCTACAGCCTGGGTGCGTCGCTTGACGCAGACCTGGGCGACGTGCTCGACGGCAGCGACGCCTATGCTCGCGACATGCTGCTCTACCACTGGGAGCGCGAGGCCAACGCCGTGGGAGGTGGGCGCTGATGGGTACCGGGATCGAGGCCGCCGCCCTGGTGCAGGGCTTCCTGTGGTGGGTGGGCCTCTTCTTCATCCTCTACATGCTGGGCTACGCCGTCTTCCTCTTCCTCTCTGTGACGGTGGGCTCATCGCTGCTGTACAAGCGCAAGCGCGAGGCCCGCTACCGCAACCGGCTCACGGTCGACTGCTATGTGCCCGTGAGCATCATCGTTCCGGCGTACAACGAGGAGGTCACCATCGTGTCCTCCATCGAGTCGCTGCTGCAGCTGGACTACTCGCTCTATGAGGTGGTGGTGGTCGACGACGGATCGCGGGACGCCACCTCCCAGCGCGTGATAGACGCCTTTGGGCTGCAGCCGGTGGGCCAGGCCCTGAGGATGCAGCTGCCCTGCCAGCCCGTGGAAGGCGTGTGGCTGGGGCAGGTGGGGCGCGTGCCCGTGAGGCTCATACGCAAGGCCAACGGCGGCAAGGCAGACGCGCTCAACATGGGCATCAACGCGTCCCAGTACCCCTACTTCATCTGCATAGACGCAGATTCCATGCTGCAGTCGGACTCCCTGCGAGAGATCACGGCCCCTCTCATCGAGGACGAGGACGTGGTGGCGGTTGGCGGGCTGGTGCGCCTTGCCAACGGAGTCAAGCTCGAGCACGGCAAGGTAGTGAGCTACTCGCTGCCAAAGAAGATCATCCCCGCCATGCAGGTGCTGGAGTACGACCGCTCCTTTCTCTCTGCGCGCATACTGCTGGACCAGTTCAACGGCAACCTCATCATCTCGGGTGCCTTTGGCCTGTTCAAGAAGGACGTGGTGATCGCCGCAGGCGGCTATGACGCGAGCACGGTGGGGGAGGACATGGAGCTCGTGACCAAGCTGCACGTCTTCTGCCGCGGGGCCGGCATGCGCTATCGCATCCGCTATGCGCCAGACGCCATCTGCTGGAGCCAGGCCCCCGATACTCTCCACGACCTGCGCAAGCAGCGCCGGCGCTGGCATCGCGGTCTGTTCGAGACCATGTCCAAGCACTGGAGTATCTTCCTCAACCCGCGCTATGGGCTGGTGGGCATGCTCTCGTACACCTACTTCCTGGTCTACGAGCTGCTGAGCCCCGTCATCGAGCTCTTCGGCATACTCTCGATGCTGCTGGGCGTGGCGTTCAACTTCATCAACCTGCCCTTCATGGTCGTGTTCTTTGGGATCTACGCGCTCTTTGGGGCGGTGATGTCGCTCACGGCCTTCTTCTCGCGCGTGCAGACGCGCGACCTCAAGCTCAGCGGCACAGACATCCTGCGCGCCCTGATGCTCTCTGTGGTCGAGGTGACGGTGCTGCGCTTTGTCATGGCCGTCACGCGCATGGGCGCGCTGCTGGGCTACCGCAAGCACAAGGGCGTGTGGGAGAAGGCCTCGCGCCGCAGCCTCAACAGCTAGGTTTGGATTTGCGTGAAAAAGGGGCTTGCGCGCTGGGAGAAAACAGGTAATATGATTTCTCGCGCGAAGCGCACTGACATTCCTCGGTAGCTCAATGGCAGAGCCCTCGACTGTTAATCGAGTTGTTGTAGGTTCGAGTCCTACCCGGGGAGCCAGCTTACTCAGGGCCGCGAACACGGCCCTTTATTGTACCGCGCGCTTCTGGTGGGCGATTGGCTCAGCGGGAGAGCATCGCCTTCACACGGCGGGGGTCACTGGTTCGAACCCAGTATCGCCCACCAGGAGCGCGCAACACATGCAGCCACCTCGCGGTGGCTGTTTTGTTTCCCGCGCCAGCCGTGGTCCCGTGCGCTGTGGCCATTGCGCAGCATGTTGACAGGCGGTCACGGTTGCGTGGAGGCCCTTGGGTATAATCGTTCCCTATGATTCTCAACGTAGACAAACTCACCAAGTCCTTTGGCGTCCGCACCCTCTTCGCAGACGCCTCCTTCCGCATCAACGAGCGCGACCGCGTGGCTCTGGTGGGCCCCAACGGCGCCGGCAAGACCACGATGATGAACATCATCGCCGGCCACGACTCCCCAGACAGCGGTCAGGTCATCTTCTCCAAAGGCGTCACCGTGGGCTACCTGGAGCAGGAGTCCATCGAGATGGAGGGCCGCAGCGTCATCGACGAGGTCATGACCTCGGTGGCAGACGTCGCGGCCATGGGGGACAAGCTGGCGGAGCTCGAGCTGGAGATGGAGCTGGTCGATCCAGAGGAGCACGAGCGCCTGCTGGAGGAGTACGGCCGCCTTCGCACCCGCTACGAGGCCCGCGACGGCTACAACATCGAGAGCTTGGCGCGCCGCGTGCTCTTTGGCCTGGGCTTTCACGAAGAGGACATGGACCGCTCCACAGACGAGTTCTCCGGCGGCTGGCAGATGCGCATCGCGCTCTCCAAGCTGCTGCTCTCCAAGCCGGACATGCTCCTGCTCGACGAGCCCACCAACCACCTGGACCTGGAATCTGTGCGCTGGCTGGAGAACTTCCTGCGCGGCTACGAGGGCGCCGTGCTCGTGGTGAGCCACGACCGCGCCTTCATGGACGGCATGGTCAACAGCGTGATGGAGATCGCCCACGGCAAGCTGGAGATGTACTCCGGCAACTACAGCGACTACGAGCGCCAGCGCGTGGAGCGCCGCGAGCACCTCATCGCCATGAAGGAGGCCCAGGACAAGGAGATCGCCCACCTGGAGGCCTTTGTCGAGAAGTTCCGCTACAAGGCCACCAAGGCCAAGCAGGCGCAGGACCGCCTGCGCAAGCTTGAGCGCCTCATGGCCGAGCGCATCGTCATCCCAGAGGAGAAGAAGACCGTCCACTTCAACTTCCCCCAGCCCAAGCGCACGGGCGACTGCGTCATGCACCTGGAGGGCGTCACCAAGTCCTACGGCGCCAAGAAGGTCTACAACGGCGTCGACCTCAACATCTGGCGCGGCGAGAAGATCGCGCTGGTGGGCCCCAACGGCGCGGGCAAGTCGACCCTGCTCAAGATGATCGCCGGCGTGGAGCAGCCAGACAGCGGCCACCTGGTCAACGGCACCCACGTGCATGTGAGCTACTTTGCCCAGCACCAGCTCGAGGAGCTCGACCTCAACAAGACCGTCTTCCAGGAGCTCGACGCCGCCGCCCCCGGCTGGACCATGAGCGAGGTGCGCAGCCTGCTGGGCGCCTTCCTCTTCAGCGGGGACGACGTGGAGAAGAAGGTGCGCGTGCTCTCTGGCGGCGAGAAGTGCCGCCTGGCGCTGGCCAAGATGCTCGTTCAGCCCACCCCGCTGCTGTGCCTGGACGAGCCCACCAACCACCTCGACATCGCCAGCGCAGACATCCTGGAGCAGGCCCTGCGCAGCTTCCAGGGCACCATCGTCCTCATCACCCACGACCGCCACCTCATCCGCGCCATCGCAGACCGCATCGTCTACGTGGATAACGGCGTCATCACGGACTACCCCGGCGACTACGACTACTTCCTCTACAAGAGCGGGCAGGTAGACGCCCAGGGCAAGCCCATCGCCACCCCGGAGGAAGTCAACCTGCGCATGTCCAAGCGCCAGGACTTCGAGGGCAAGGAGGCCGCCAAGGCGTCTGCCAAGGCAGAGGCCGTCAAGGTGAACAAGATGGGCCCGCGCAGCGCTGCGGCGGGCGGGGGAGCGGCCACCAAGGGCAGCGCTCCCAAGACCAAGGAGCAAAAGCGCGCCGAGGCAGAGGCGCGCAACAGGGCCTACCGCCTGCTGAAGAAGGAGCGCGCGCGCCTGGCAGAGGTCGAGGCCCAGATGGAGGTAGACGACGCCCGCCATGCAGAGCTCATGGAGCTCATGGCCGACGAGGCGCTCTATGCGGACAAGGAGCGCTTTGACGCCTGCCTGGCCGAGTACAACGAGCTCAAGGCGCGCATGCCCAAGCTCGAGGCGGAGTGGCTGGAGCTTTCCGCCACCATAGAGACAGAGATGAAGCGGGCCGAGGAGGGCCGCTAGCAGGGGAGGGGCGCGCTAGCGCGGGCCACCCCGGTGCAAGGGCACAGACAGGGAGCGTAAGACAGCGTGATCAGCGCAGACATGAGCGTCACCATCATCTTGGGCGTCTTGAAGGTGCTGGCCTTCGTGCCCGCCATCGTCATCCACGAGGTCGCCCACGGCTTTGCCGCCTACAAGCTGGGCGACCCCACGGCCAAGGGTGCCGGGCGTCTCTCGCTCAACCCGCTGCGCCATGTGGACCCCTTTGGCACGGTGCTGCTGCCGGGCCTGCTCATCTTGAGCAACGCGGGCTTTGTCTTTGGGTACGCCAAGCCCGTGCCCTACAACCCCCGCTACTTCAAGGACATCCGCAAGGGCGAGGTCATCGTGGGCCTGGCCGGCCCTGCCAGCAACATCCTCATGTCACTGATCGGCGCGGCGATCGCTTGGGGCAGCCTGGGCCTGCTGGCAGCCAGCACCGAGCTCGGCGTCTACCTGTGGTACTTCGGGTGCTACTTCTGCAGCGTCAACCTCTGCCTGGCCTTCTTCAACCTGCTGCCCATCCCGCCGCTCGACGGCAGCTCCATCGTGGCGCCCATGCTCAGCGACCGCGCCCTGGCTGTCTACTACAAGGTGCAGCAGTACGGCATGTTCATCCTCATGCTCTTCGTCTTCCTGCCCTACTTCTTCCCCCAGCTCGACCTGCTGGGCTGGTACCTCCAGGCCACAGCCGGCAACCTGGCAGGCCTGATGCTGCCCTAGCTGCGCTACACTGGGCAGGTTGAGCCGCATCCGCAACCCCAGGGAGGAGCCCCTTGTCTTACCGCGTGCAAATCGATGCCTACCAGGGCCCCTTCGACCTGCTGCTGCAGCTGGTGAGCAAGCAGAAGGTGGACATAGGCGCCATCAGCGTCACGCAGATCGCAGACCAGTACCTGGCAGAGGTCGAGCGCATGCAGGAGCTCGATCTGGACATCGCCAGCGACTTCTTGGTGGTGGCGGCCACGCTGCTGCAGATCAAGGCGGCGAGCCTGGTGCCCGCCCAAGACCGCGCGGCCGTGGAGCTCGACGACGACGAGTTCGCAGAGCTCAGCCCGGAGGAAACGCGCGACATCCTGGTGGCGCGCCTGGTCAACTACAAGAAGTTCAAGAACGCCGCCGCCGCGCTGGGGGCGCGCATGGAGGCGCAGGACCGCATGCACCCGCGCCACGCCGGCATCGAGGAGGAGTTCCTCAACCTGGTGCCGGACTACCTGCAAGGGGTGACGCTGCACGGCCTGGCCGTCATCTGCGCAGACATCGCCGCGCGCAGGGAGACCTTCTTGCTGGAGGCAGAGCACATCGCCGCCGTGCCCATCTCCATGGAGCGCCATGTGGAGGGCATCTACCGCACCATGCGCAGCCGCAGCGCGCGCACCTTCTCCCAGCTGGTGGGCGACGCTCCCACGCCGGAGCTGCTGGTGGTTACCTTCTTGGCGGTGCTCGAGCTCTACAAGCGCGGCGTGGTGAGCATCGAGCAGGACGAGACCTTTGGCGAGATGGAGCTGCAGATGGAGCCGGACGCCCCAGAGATCACGGACTTCTCCGTGCCCGACTGGGGCATGCCAGAAGATCCCAGCCTCCAGGCCCTGGATGGCCAGCTTTGCGCCGAGGAGGCTCTGCAAGAAGACATAGGAACGGTGCCTGCGCATGGCGGCGCCGCTGAGGACGGGGAGGAGCCCGCATGACGCGCAACGAGAACGACGCCTACCTGATGGGAGCCCTCGAGGCCCTGCTCTTTGTGAGCGACGAGCCCGTGAGCGCCGCCCGCCTTGCTGCCCTGCTGGACGAGCAACCCTCCCGCGTGGACCAGCTGCTCCAGGCTCTGCAGCAGGAGTACGAGGAGGACAACCGCGGCATGCAGCTGCGCGAGGTGGCAGGCGGCTGGCGCTTCTACAGCCACCCCGCCTACCACGAGCTCATCGAGGGCTACATCGTCAGCTGGGACACCCGCCGCATGAGCCAGGCGGCCCTGGAGGCCCTGGCCGTGATCGCCTACCATCAGCCCGTGACCCGCGCCGCCGTCAACGCCATACGCGGCGTCAACAGCGAGGCCGTCATCAGCTCTCTTGTGGAGAAGGGCCTGGTCAAGGAGGTGGGCCGCGAGAAGGCGGCCGGTGCCGCGATCCTCTACGGCACCACCCGCACCTTCTTGGAGAAGTTCGGCCTCAAGAGCGTGCGCGACCTGCCGCCCCTGGAGGACTACGCCCCAGACGAGGCGACCCGCCTCTACATCCGCGAGCGCCTGAGCGGAGGCTCGCAGGAGCTGCAGGAGGACAGCGAGGAAGACGAGCAGGCCGCCCTCGACGTGCTGCTGAGCGGCGACGGGCTTGCCCCGCAGGAGGTCGACCGCGGCGAGGACGAGCGCCAAGACGACCCCCAGGCCATGGCGGAGATCCTGGGCCAGGCGCTCACGGAGAAGGCCGCTTTGGAGGAGCCCGCCGAGGAGACGGGCGCGTGAGCCCCAAGCCCAACAACGCCCCCAGCGAGCAGAACTACCCCATGCGCCTGCAGAAGTTCCTGGCGCGCAGCGGCGTTGCCAGCCGCCGGCGCTCCGAGGACCTCATCAGCGCCGGGCGCGTGACGGTCAACGGGGAGTTTCGCACGGACCTGGGCTGCAAGGTCGACCCCAACGCAGACGAGGTGCGGGTCGACGGCCGCGTGGTGACCATCTTCGACGGCTGCGCCTACCTCATGCTTAACAAGCCCGCCGGCTACATCACCACCATGAGCGACCCGCACGGCCGCCCCTGTGTTGCAGACCTCGTCCCCGTGGAGCGCTACCCCGGGCTCTACCCGCTGGGTCGGCTCGACCAAGACACCACGGGCCTGCTGCTCTTCACCACAGACGGCGACATGGGGCCGGCCCTGCTGCATCCCAAGCACCATGTGGACAAGACCTACCGCGTGAAGGTGAGGGGCCGGCTGCGCGAGCGCGACCTCACACCCCTGCGCTCCGGCGGCATGCGCCTGCCAGAGGGCTATGTGTGCGCGCCCGCCAAGGTGAGCATCGACGAGCTGGGGGAGGGCTGGAGCCGTGCCTCCATCACCATCCACGAGGGCCGCAAGCGTCAGGTCAAGCTGATGTTCGGCGGGATCGGCCACCCGGTGCTCGAGCTGCACCGCGACGTCTTCGGGCCGCTGCAGCTGGGCGAGCTGCCGCTGGGCCAGTGGCGCGAGCTCACCGCTGAAGAGCTTGCCGCGCTCAAGGAGCTCACTGGCTTGCTGTGAGAGCGCAGTGGTACGATGTGACGGCTGTACCTACAAAGGAGAGAGAATCCCATGGCTAACGAAGGAAGCTTTGAGGCTGCCCTTAAGCGCAGCAACGAGATCCGCGCCGACTTTGGCGTGAACCCCGGCACGTACACCATGCTCACGGGCGACCGTCCCACCGGCCGCCTGCACATCGGGCATTACTTCGGCACGCTCAAGGGCCGCGTCGAGCTGCAGAACCTCGGCGTGAAGACCAACATCATCATCGCCGACTACCAGGTCATCACAGACCGCGACACCACGGCTAACATCCAGGACAACGTCTACAACATGGTCATCGACTACATGGCCGCCGGCATCGACCCCGCCAAGACCATGATCTTCACGCATTCCGCCGTGCCGGCGCTCAACCAGCTGATGCTGCCCTTCTTGAGCCTGGTGAGCGAAAGCGAGCTGCACCGCAACCCCACCGTCAAGGCCGAGCAGGAGTCCTCCGGCCACGCGCTCACCGGCCTGCTGCTGACCTACCCCGTGCACCAGGCCTGCGACATCCTCTTCTGCAAGGGCAACGTGGTGCCCGTGGGCAAGGACCAGCTCCCGCACATCGAGATCACCCGCACCATCGCGCGCCGCTTCAACGAGCGCTTTGGCCAGGTCTTCCCAGAGCCGGAGGCCGTTCTCTCCGATGCCATCGAGGTCCCCGGCCTGGACGGCCGCAAGATGTCCAAGAGCTACGGCAACGGCATCTCGCTGAGCATGACGGCTGAGGAGACCGCAAAGCTCATCAAGAAGAGCCCCACGGACTCAGACCGCAACATCACCTACGACCCGGACAACCGCCCCGGTGTCTCCGCCCTGCTCACCACCGCGCACCTGGCAACGGGGCGCCCCCAGGAAGAGATCGCGGCAGAGATCGGCATGGGCGGCGGCGGCGCGCTCAAGGCCTATGTGACGCAGAGCATCAACGACTACCTGGAACCCCTGCGCGAGCGCCGCATGGAGCTGCTGCAGGACATGGACTACGTCAAGGACGTCCTGCACGAAGGCAACCGCAAGGCCAACGCCGCAGCCGAGGAGACCCTGGCCCAAGTCCGAGAAGCCATGGGCATGGTGTATTAGGGGGAGATGACCCTGTACGGTTTCTGAGCATTATGAGAAGCTCATCTGCGCCTGCTGCTTTGCGTTCCTGTTTGTGAACGTGGGCTTTCCCAGCACGGCGTTTGGCGTGTACCAACCCTATATCGTCGAGGCCCCCGGCATGAGCCATTCGCTGGGCTCGCTGGTGGTGTCTGTGAGGGCGCTCGTGAGCCTGGTGGCCACGGTGCTCGTGGCGCGCTACTACCGCCGGCTCGACTGCCGGGCGGGCGTGGTGCTGGGCACCTGCCTCACGGGCCTGGGCTTTGTGGTGTACGCGTTTGCCAACGGCTTTGTGCTCTATGTTGTGGGCTCGGTGCTCGCGGGTCTGGGCTACGGCCTGGGCGGTGCTGTGGGCATGACCCTGCTGGTGGGGCGCTGGTTCAAAGACGACGTGGGCAAGGCGAGCGGCTTTGCCGCCATGGGCAGCGGCATGGCGGGCTGTCTCATCCCGCTGGCGGCCGTGCAGATCATCGCCGCTGCGGGCCTGCGCGCTTCCTTCCTCTTCGAGGCTGCCATCGCCTTTGCAGTGGCCCTGGGCGTGGGGCTGCTCCTGCGCAACCGCCCGCAGGACATCGGGCGAGAACCGCACACCAGCGGCACCGTCAAGGTCGTCGAGCAGCGGGCAGCCAGCCACGGGCAACGCGAGCTTTCGCCAGCTGCTCATGCGCTGCTGGTGGTTGCGATTGTGGGCGTGGGCTGCGGCAGCGGCGGCGGCGTGGCCTACATCAGCATTCTCATGACCTCCAACGGGATCAGCGAGCTCTTTGCCGCGACGCTGCTCTCTGTGGTGGGCTTGGCCTTGGTCTTCGGCAAGTTCAGCGTTGGCGCCGTGATGGACGCCCTGGGCAACCGCTGCGGCTCGATGATCTTCTTCGCCGTCTTTGTGGCCGGCCTTCTGCTGTGCTGCTGCGCGGCCCTGCAGAACCCCGTGATCTGCGTTGCTGCAGCGGTGCTCTACGGCTTTGGAGCGTCTTTGGGTTCTACTGGCGTCTCTGTGTGGTCGATCGAGTTCTCTGGCACGCGCAACCGCGCCCGTGTGGCGCGCGATTTCCAGTGCGCCTATGCAGCTGGCGGCTTTGCCTTCAACCTGTTGCCGGGCATACTCTACGAGCTCAGCGGCACCTATGTCACCGCCTACGCATTGCTGGCGCTGCTCATTGCCGCCTCCATGGTGCTCGTCGCTGTCGTCTACCACTGCAGCCGCGGGTAGCGCGGGCGCATGGCGGTGGGCATTGCAGCCGCTAAGCGCTGGCACGCGGCGGGCAGGCGTCGCAGCTGCAGGTAGCGCTGGCACGCGGCGGGCATGCATCGCAGCTGCCGGTAGCGCTGGCCGCAAATGTGCGGTTGACGGTTTTGAGTGGCCCCGAAATGCCGTTTGACGGTGTTGGTACTTTTACTCCTACCGTCAACCGTGCATTTGCGGCCACAAAACACCGTCAACCACACATTTGCGGCCAGCACCTCGGGAGGGCGGGGGCTACAAGGAAGCCGAGCAAGCGCTCACAGCTCCAGCAACACGCCGCCGAGCTTCACGGAACGCACTGCTTCTACGTCGACGACGCCCTCGAAGGGGATGTATACCTCGCAGCGCAGGAGCCCGCCGTTGCCGGAGGTGTTGGAGGGGCAGGCGCTCAGATCGAAGGAGAGCGTGCTGCCATCGTCGAGCTTAAGCTCGCAGCTGCCCACGGTTTCCTTGACGCGGCTGGACACCTCGATGAACTGGCTGCCGTCGCGCTCGACGTCGAACTCGAGCTGGAGCGCCAGCGGCGTGAGGTTAGCCGAGGCGAGCCTCATTCCTTCCCAGTTGGGGTCCTCAACCGGGCCGTCCCCGCACAGCTCGGCGCCCAGGTCCTCGTAGTCGACAGTGAAGCGGAACTCCCACGGCCCTTCGGCGATGGTGGCCCTGTTGTCGCCGCCGGGCAGCGCATCCTCTCCGTGGTAGGAGGCCACGATGCGGTTGAACCTCACGTGGCAGGTCCTTCCCTTGAGTTCGGATGCTGAGCGGAGCTTGTTTTGCTCCACATAGCAGACGGCACTGTCGTCCGGGTCGCTGTCGTAGGTGTACATGCGGCCGCCGGACTCCTCCGCCCCCTGGACGTGCGAGCCGCCCTCGAGGACGATCGAGTACTCCGGGCTGTTCATCTCCTGAGGCAAACCGCCTTCAAAGCTGATGCTGTAGACGATCGAGTACGACTGCTCGTCGCCGGCGATCGCCTCGGCCTTGACGGTTACGCCGTTGCTGGTGGCGGCTGCGTTAACCGGCTGGCCGATCGAGTCCATCACGAGCGTCCTGGCGGGCACCCCGTTGAACAGGGCGTCTAAGGCATCGCCAGTCGTCAGGTATGGTCCCGCCGCAAGCGCCGTTCCGAGCCCCAGCGCAAGGCATGCCGCCAGCACCAGGGCTGTCTTCACCGGGGCGCCCTTGCACCTGCGTGGGAGGGGCGCCTCCGCGCGCTCGCCGCAGCCCGCCTCGGCTCCTTCGAGCTCGGCTGCCACCAGCTCGACGAGCTCCGCGCGGCGCGGCTCGCCCATCTCGATCGCGTTCAGCTCTTCCCTGTAGCGCTCCCTCATCAGAACTCGCCTCCCAGCATTGTGCGGAGCATCGCGCGCCCGCGGGAAAGGTTCTTTGCAACTGCGGCCTCGCTCTTGCCGGTGAGCTCGGCGATCTCGGCGATCTTGTAGCCCTCGCCGTAGTGGAGGTAGATCGGCTCCCTGTATGTCTGCGGCAGCTCCTGCACGGCCGCGAGGACTGCGCCATCGCCTGCTTCTTGCGCTGCAACAGGCTCTGTGACGCTGTCCAGCCTGACGACCCGGCTCCGCTCTGCGGCCTTCAGCCTGTCCTTGCAGGCGTTGATGGCGACGCGCACCACCCAGGCCTTCTCGTGCTCGGGGTCTGCGAACCCGCCGTAATGTCTGACCAGCTTGAGGAGGGTTTCCTGGCAGAGATCCTCTGCGTCCTCCCTGGAGCGCAGGTAGGAGTAGCCCAGGCGCATGATCAGGGGCGTGTACGTGTCCACAAGGCGCCTGGCCTCGCTCTGTGCATCCATGCGGCTCCCTTCTGCTCGTGTTCGGCACACTTACTATCCCGACTCATCCTTCTATAGACAACACGAGCGAAGAGCTGGAAAGCTGACAA
>JBJEHM010000054.1:0-15068 GCA_051876075.1 Coriobacteriales bacterium | reverse complement strand
AGGAGATGGTCGCCAAGATGGCAGAGTTCGACCGCCCGATGGTTCTCTTCCAGCTGTAGGTCTCAGTCTCTGAGATAGACAACAAAGCGGTGCGCGGCCAAATCCTGGCCGCGCACCAACCACCTAGACAAACAAGGGGGGAAATATGACTCACGACGAAATCATGGCAATGGAGGCTAAGGACATCGCAGCTCTCCTGAACGCCGAGGTCGAGAAGGGCGCCGACAAGGCCGCCGCTCTCGAGGCCGTCGGCCTGACCCAGGCCGACATCATGAAGGCCCAGGTCTTCTTCGTTAAGGGCAAGTTCATGGCCCGCGCATGGGCCGGCTACACCTCCACCAAGCGCACCGGCAACGAGGCCGGCGACACTGGCATTGGTGTTGGCAACTCTGACCCCTCCAAGGGCTACAAGGGCGTCTAAGCTCTCATAAACCCTGATTGTTAAGGCCCGGGCCCACGCCCGGGCCTTTTTTTCGCGTCGTGATAGAGCTCGGCCTGGGATCAAACAACATGGAGGAGCACCGTGCGCTCCAATGTCGTGCAAAGGGGGAGTGTTTCAGATACACTTTCAAGACACTGTATAGATGCCAAGCTGTAGCCATGCTCTGCGGCGCTGGCGCTTATACTCGTAGCCATGTGATTCATTGTCAGGCAGATACCTGACTCATAGGGGGAGGTTAGCTAGATATGCTGGACAAGGAAGGCGTTCAGGCCGAAGAGCAGGCCATCTGGGACGACATCGAGGCAAACGGCCGCCTGGGCCTGGAGCAGGAGAAGATGCTCTACACCATCGCACTGCGTCAGGACGAGCTGGGTCGCAAGCCCACCAACATGCTCGAGAGCAAGATCGTGGGCAGCGAGCTCTACCAGCCCATGATCGATCGCGAGTACCTCACCTATGAGGTGTTTGACAACCTCGGCAACCCTGACCACAGGATCGCGAGCCTTTACGTCACCCTCAAGGGCATGCGTTACTGCATGCTGCTTTCCGACGAGCTTGAGAAGCAGATGGACGTCAACCCCGCAGGCGTCAAATGGGAAAACGTCGAGCAGCTTGTCTAAGAGACGGGGCTGCAGTGACCCGTTGTCCTGAAAAGGGCAACGGGTTTTTCTGTGTGAGGACATTTTCGGCACGCATTGCATGCCTCTGTCGTATAAGCATGATGAAGAACAGCGGTGTGAGCTCCAGGCGCTACTATTGTCTGAAGCTGACACGTGAACAAGGGAAGCGCATCGCATGACCAACCCTGCTCTTGAGGAGGCGCTGGCCTCCTTCGACAACATCGAGAAGACCTATGTCTCTGCACTCGAGGCAAAGGGGCTCGTCTTTGCTGAGCGCGGCTCGCACGAACCCCGCGTTGCCCAGCTGCACGAGGAACTTGCTAAACGCGGGGCCCGCTTCCGCAACGCCGGGGCAAGCATAAGCACAGGCTGGCTTTCCAAAGCCTGCGTGGAGTGCACGGGAATGAATGGCTCGGAGACCTTCTCCACCACCTTCAAGTGCCATAGGGACTGCTATTTCTGCTTCAACTACAACTTGGGCGACTACGAGAAGTACGTGCGGGAAGGCTGTCCCTGGGAAGAGGAGCTTCAAGCGGCCTATGAGGCCTCTGGCGGAAAGATGGCGGTGCTCGGCCTCACGGGAGGCGAGCCCCTGCTCAATCTCGAGGACTCTCTGCGCTTCCTCGAGCGCGCAGGGGAGCTCTTCCCCCAGGCGCACAAGCGCATGTACACCTCTGGCGACCTCCTGACAGAAGAGGGAGCGCAGCGCTTGGCGCACGCCGGCCTCACAGAGATGCGCTTCTCCATCAAGCAAGACGACCCGGCAGATAGGCGCGAGACCGTGCTCTCCAAGATGAAGATGGCCACCGCCTACATCCCCGATGTGGTGGTGGAGATGCCCATCATCCCCGGCACCAAGGAGTCCATGAAGGAGTGGATGCTGCGCTTTGAGGAAAACGGCATCAAGGGGATGAACCTGTTGGAATTCTGCTTCCCCTTCCATAGCTGGGACGAATTCGCCAAGCGCGGCTTCACGCTCAAGAACCCGCCCTTCCCGGAGATGTTCGACTACGGCTACTCCGGTGGTCTGGCCGTGGCGGGCAGCGAGGAGCTGGCGCTCGAGCTCATGGTATGGGCGCTTGACGAGGGCCTGAGCTTTGGCATGCACTACTGCTCGCTCGAGAACAAGCACCGCAGCGAGATCCGCCAGCTCAACGAGCCTGCGCGCCGCGTGCATCCTATCTTCGAATTCGACGAAGGGGACTTCTTCGTCAAGACGGCCAAGGTCTTTGGCCCGGACCGCGCTACTGCCCGCCAGCTGCTGCAGGATGCAGGGTGCAGGGACATCGTGGAAGATGAAGACGACCAGACCATCGCCTTCCCGCCGCGCTTTGCGAACCTCTTCGACACGAGCCAGGTGCAGGTGATGATGGCATTCAACGTACTCGACAAAGACGAGCACGGGCGCTTTCTGCGCGAGGTGGCGCTCAAGCCCTTCCGGGGCTAGCGCGCACGGGCCGCGCAAACAGCCTCGACGCGCTGGTATGTGTGGCTGACGAGCTGACTGAACGCGAGGGCTCGCAGGGAAGCGGGCCATGTAGACAGAGGAGGACCCCATGGCGCTGACCGAACCCAAGGGCTCGCTTGAGGAACAGGCGCGGGCAGCGCGCTTTAGCGCGCAGCTGCAGGAAGAGAAGGAGCGCCGGGCCGCAGAGCTCGCCGCTATGACCTCCGAGCCGCGCGTCTTCGAAGACGAGGACGGCACTGCGTGGAACTACGTGGTGATAGCCGAGCGCGTGGTGCGCATCGAGGGCTGCAGAGAGCAGACGGGCGAGCTGTGCGTCCCGGCGCTCATAGAGGGGCTCCCTGTGAGGGCGGTTGCTGCCGAGGCCCTCGCTGGTAAGACGGACGTCACAGAGGTCCATATTCCAGAGAGCGTTGAGCAGGTTGGCGCCTACGTGCTGCGTGGATGCAGCCAGCTGAGGCTGGCAGACCTCGCATGCGGAGAAGACCACTACGACCCGAGCTGGCTCAAGGGCTGCACCAGGGTCGAAGAACTGCGCGTGCCAGAGAACGCATCCAACCTCAAGCCAAGCGTGTTCGACCTGCCCCAGCTCAAGAGGCTGTACCTCGGGAGGGCCATGGAGGATCTAGAGCCGGGCATGTTCGCCAAGAGCGCTTTGCAGGCCATCGAGATCAACCCGGAAAACACAGCCCTGCGCACAGACGGGGCAGGTATCTACAGCGCAGACAACAGCTGCTTTGTGGCGCTGGCAAAGCCCTGCGTGAGCTATGCGATCGAAGCCGGCGTGACCAAGATCGCCAAGAAGGCCTTTGCGGGTATCGCGAGCCTGACGCAGGTGGAGCTCCCCCAGGGCCTGGAGCTGCTCGACGAGTTCGCGTTCTCCCGTACGTCCATCAAGCGATTCGAGGCACCGGCAAGCCTGCGCACCATAGGGCGCCAGGCCTTCTTCAACTGCCGCCAGCTTGAAGAGGTCGAGCTCAACGAAGGGCTGGAGGCTGTGGGGGACGAGGCCTTCTGCGCATCGGGTATCACCCGCCTGCAGCTGCCCCGCACCATCCGCGAGCTGGGAAAGAAGGTTGTGGACCGCACCGCTCTCAAGTGCTCTGGTGCTGATGCGAGCTTCACGATCGAGGAGGGCTCAGAGGCCATCAAGCTCGACCAATACGGCGTGCTCTATGCGATCGAGGAGGAGGGCCTGCGCGTGATACGCGGCATGGACGCCTCTCTCGAGCACATCGAGCTGCTCCCCGGCACCTACAGGGTGGGGGAGGGCGCCTTCACCAAGCAGATGAAGCTGCGCAGCGTTGTGCTGCCGGAGGGTCTGCTCTACATCGATGACAATGCCTTCTTCGACTGCCGCGGGCTGGAGCAGGTTTCCGTTCCCAGCACGCTGCGCAGCGTGGGCGACAACGCCTTCCTCGACACCTCTATCGAGGCGTTCAAGATCCCAGCAGGCCTGGAGCACATCGGCCGCACGGCGCTCATCACCTTGGGCGCCCATCACGAGGACTGGGAGCCGGAGCTGCAGCTGGTGGAGGTCGACCCGGCCAACGAGCGCTTCTACAAGCACTGCGGCATGCTCGTCGAGCGCCGCGACGATGCGCATTCTCAGGTCTTGGTGTACGACGGAACAGAGCCGGTGGTGTTCTTCCCAGAAGACGTAGACACCGTGTGCCCCTACGCCTTCCGCGGGACCAAGAAGCTCCGGGAGCTGCATATCTCAGACCGCGTGAAGGCTGTCGGTATGCGCGGCTTGGCCTTTGACTGCCTGCTCAAGGACATCTTCATCGAGTGCACCCAGCCCATCGAAGGCCACAGCTCGTTCCATTTCTCGTTCCCAGACACCAAGCGCGGAGAATCCCAGCAGAACAACGCCTTTGGGCAGCTGCAGAGTATGGACGTGGAGTTCATCTTCCGCGGGTACGACCTCACGATCACCAACTCCGCAAAGTTCGACAACAAGGGCGACGACGACCTCGCGCTCTACGACCAGGTATGCCTGCTGGTGGAGCGCCTGGAGGATCCGCTCTTCTTGCGCCCGGTGCACAAGGACACCATCGACAAGATGTTCACCTTCAATATCGTGGAGATCTGCAAGGCCGTGGCACGCCATGACGACCGCGCCACCATCGACAAGCTGGTGGAGCTGGGCTATCTCAACAAGGAGAACATCTACGACGTGACAGACGCGGTGGCCGAGCTCAAGGATGCCGCCATGACCGGGCACATGCTCGAGCTCATTCGCAAGCGCTTTGGCTTGGACAGCAACAGATTCGAGGTTTAGGAGCGAAGAGGGGGCCCTCATGTCGTTCGTCACAGAACTGCCAGACTTTGACTGCATCTGCGGTGCGCCGAGCATCCCGCGCGGCGAAGGCAGGGCGGGGCAGTTCGATTACAAAGCCTACACGGAGCAGTTCAAGGACTTCAAGCCCTCCTTCATGGGGGCCAAGCAGGGCAGCATCAGGGACCTGCAGGTGACCTTTGGCGGGTTTTCCCCTACGCTGATGCGCGGAGACGGTGCCCAAGATGCAGACGTCGAGGGCCATTTGTCGCTGAGGGAGCGATCCGAGCGGCACCAGAGCGAGTACTTTGCGGCAAAGCGGCGCGCGGCAGAGCTTGAGAGCGCCCGTGCAAGCGAACCTCGCCAGCTGCACGAGGCGGGCTGCCTGTGGACCTACACCGTGCTCGACGGCGCCGAGGTGCGCGTCGAGCGCTGCGAGACAGAAGAGCGCGAGGTGGTCATCCCCGCCCAGATCGAGGGGATGCCGGTGGTTGCCCTGGCGGCAGATGCCCTTGCAAACCTGGCGCAGGTGGAGGAGATCATCTGCGCGGACAGCATACAGAGCATAGGCGGCTGCGCATTCCGCGGTTGCGGGCGCTTGCGCCGTCTTGTCCTGCCCAAGAGCGTGGCGAACTTTGAGAGCTCGTGGTTCCGCCACTGCGGCAAGGTCGAGGAGCTGGTGCTGCCGGGCCTGTTGGAGCTGTTGAAGCCGGATATCTTCGACAACTCGGAGCTCAAGCGCCTGGTGATAGGAGAGGGCACGCGCGAGCTGGAGCCTGGCGTCTTTGGCCGCAGCAAGCTCCAGAGCGTCGAGGTCGTCGACGAGAACCCCTACCTGGCAAGCGACGGCCGCGCTGTCTACAGCAAAGACGGCAGCTGGCTCGTCGCCCTGGCCGTGCCCGTGGAGCGCTACGAGCTGCGCACGGGCTGCAGGGCGCTGGCCAAGCGCTGCATGAGCGCCTTTCCCCAGCTTGCTCAGGTCAAGCTGCCGCGCAGCGTGGAGAGCATCGGCGACTTTGCCTTCTACAACACCAGCATCAGCGAGTTCTGCGCGCCGCCGGCTCTGGTGCACATCGGCGAGAAGGCCTTCTTCCGCTGCAGCAAGCTCGAGCGCGCAGAGCTCAACGAGGGCCTGCGCATCATACAGGACGCCGCGTTCTCGAACACCGCGCTCAATGAGCTGTGCATTCCCAGCACGGTCTATTACCTGGGTACCGCCCTGGCAGACGGCACTGCGCTGCGCAGCTCTGGCGAGGACGCCACCCTGCGCATGGCCGGCGAGGGGGAGTTCCTGGATATCGACCGCTTTGGAGCGCTTTACCGCAAGGAAGACGACGGCCTGCACCTGGTCAGGCTCATGGACGCCGGCATAGAGCGCCTGGAGGTGAAGGTGGGCACGCGCTTCATCGACCCAGAGGCCTGTGCGCGCCACCGCTGCCTGCAGGAGGTGCTCCTCCCAGACGGTCTCGAGGAGATCTGCCAGGGCGCCTTCCGCGCAAGCAGGGAGCTGCGCAGCTGCGCTATCCCAGACAGCGTGCGCGTGATAGGGGACGAGGCCTTCTTCGACAGCTCGCTCGAGGAAGCCCACCTCCCGGCAGCCCTGGAGTTCTTGGGCGAAAACGCGCTGATCAGCTACTACGCTCACCACGGCGAGGGCACGCCGTCCCTGCGCCGCGTGACCATCGCCGACTCTCTCTCCCAGCGCTACCACATGGAGAGCAGCCTGCTGCTGGAACACCTGGACGATGGCAGCTTGCGCGTGCTCCTCACGGACTGCTCCGAGCCCGACGTGCGCATTCCCCGCGAGGTCAGCTCGATCGCGTCCTATGCGCTGCAAGCCAACAGGAACGTGCGCTCGCTGAGCATGTGGAGCGGCATTCGCGAGATAGGCGTGCGCGGCCTGGCGATCGAAAGCTACGTGCGGCACATTCACATCGACAACGAGGAGCCTGTCGAGGGCCACGAGTGCTTTGACCTGGAGTTCCCGGACACGCCGCGCTCGCTGCAGCAGCTGGCCCTGGGCCTGCGCATCATGACCTGCGTTGACGTGCCCCTGCTCTACAAGTACTACGACACGGTTGTGTGCAACAGCGCCGGCTTTGGCAAGGACAACGGCGGCCTCAAGTTGCACGAGCAGGTAGCGCGCATGCTGCGCCGCCTGGAAGATCCAGTCTACATGACCAGCAGCTTGCACAGCACCCTGGTGAGCTACCTGCACAACAACATCCTTGACGTGTGCGAGGCCCTCGCCCGCGCAGACGACCGCCGTTCCATCGACCGCCTGATCGACCTGGGCTACATCACCTGCGAGAACCTCACAGCCTGCATCGACCGCATCGGCACCGTGAAGGACGCCGCCATGACGGGCTATCTCCTGGAGATCAAGCGCCGCCGCTTTGGCAGGGTGTCCATGGACTTCGACATCTAGGGGAGGAGGGGAGCATGCCCAGCCCGCAGCAGTTGGAAGACCGCAAGACCCAGCGCCGCAAGCTCGAGGACAAGCTGGCCACCGACGTCATCGAGGAGTGCCGCACCCAGCTGATGCTGAAGTTCCGCTTCCTGGACCTGGCGCTGTGGAGGATGGAGCTCGAGCCCCTGCGCGTCGACATGCGCTATCCAACCGCCACGGATGGCGAGAAGGTCTACATGGACCCGCCGCGCGTGGTGGCGCGCTTCCAGGCGAGCTTTGCAGAGGCCGTGCGCGACTACCTGCACCTGACCATGCACTGCATCTTCCGCCATCCCTTTGACGAGGACCACCCGCACAAGGAGGCCTGGTGGCTCGCCTGCGACCTGGTGTGCGAGTCTGCCGTCATGGACATGTGCGGGGACCGCTTTGCCTGCGAAGACGACAAGCGCCGCCGCGAGCTGCTCGACGAGCTCATCAAGGAGGTGGGCAGCCTGGTGCCGGGCAAGCTCTACCTCTTCTTCCGTCAGGCACTGCTGATGCCAGACGGCGCATCCTACCGCGGATACGACCGCTCGAAGATCAACGAGCTGCACGCCCTGTTCGAGCGGGACAACCACGAGAGCTGGCCGGGATCCAGCGCCAAGGGAGAAGGCGAAGCAGACCCGCAGCCGGGCGAGACCCAGGAGCTGGGCCAGGATGACCCCGAGGAACAGGGCCTCGAGGCGGGCAGTGACATCATGGAGGAGCTCTCCGACGAGCTCAAGGAGCAGGTCGAGCGCACGCTCAACGCGCAGAAGCCCCAAGACGACGACTCCCCGGAGGGCGAGGACGACTCCCAGGACGCGGCAGAGGAGGGCAGCGAGGAGGCAGAGGTCCAGGGAGACGATGCCCAGGGCCATGCAGACGAGCAGCCCGATGAGCCCGAGGAAAAGACCCAGGAGCAGCGGGACAAGGAGGAGGAGACCCGCAAGGACTGGGAAGAGCTGGCCAAGCAGATAGAGATGGACATACAGACCTTCTCGCAGGAGTGGGGCGACGAGGCGGGCAGCCTCATCGCCTCTCTGCGCATCGCCAACCGCAAGAAGTACGACTACACCACCTTCCTGCGCCAGTTCATGCAGAGCAACGAGCTCATGAAGGTCAACCAGGACGAGTTCGACTACATCTACTACACCTTTGGCATGGACATGTACGGCAACATGCCCTTCATCGAGCCGCTCGAGTACAAGGAAGAGCACAAGATGCGCGACCTCGCCATCGTGATCGACACCTCGGAAAGCGTGAGCGGCCCGCTGGTGAGGCGCTTCCTGGAGCACACCTTCAACATCCTCAAGGAGTTCGACAGCTTCACCGAGCATGTGAACGTGTGGATCGTGCAGTGCGACTCGAGGGTGCAGGCGGCCCAGCATATCTCGCGCCTTGACGAGGTCGACGCGCTGATGGAGAACTTCCACATTCGCGGCTTTGGCGGCACGGACTTCCGGCCTGCCTTCGCCTACGTGCAGGGCCTGCGCGAGACCGGCGCCCTGCGCGACTTGAAGGGGCTCATCTACTTCACAGACGGCCTGGGCGCCTTTCCAGAGAAGGCGCCTGACTACGACGCTGCCTTCGTATTCATGGACGACGGAAGCAGCATCCTGCCACCGGTACCGCCGTGGGCAATCAAGGTTGTGATCGACGAGGAGAGCATCACCCGCATGGGTACAGACGAGGACTAGCAGGGGAGGTTTGCAGCACATGAACATCGCGGCAGCAAAGAAGCAGATCAAGGACACCGTGGAGGCGTATCTCAAGAAGGATGACGCCGGCATGTACGTCATCGAGCCCGTACACCAGCGCCCCATCTTCATGGTGGGTGCCCCGGGCATCGGCAAGACGGCCATCATGGAGCAGGTGGCCCAGGAGCTGGGCATCGGCATCGTCTCGTACTCCATGACCCATCACACGCGCCAGAGCGCCCTGGGCCTGCCCCGCATCGAGGAGCGCGAGTTCGACGGCCGCAGCTACGAGGCCACCGAGTACACGATGAGCGAGATCGTCTCTGCGGTGTACGACTACATCAAGGCGAGCGGCATGCGCGAGGGCATACTCTTCCTGGATGAGATCAACTGCGTTTCCGAGACGCTCTACCCCTCGATGCTGCAGTTCCTCCAGTACAAGACCTTTGGCAAGCACAAGGTGCCCGACGACTGGGTCATCGTCTGCGCCGGCAACCCGCCCGAATACAACCGCAGCGTCCACGAGTTCGACATCGTCACGCTCGACCGCCTGCGCCAGATCGACGTCGAGCCCGACTTTCCCGTGTGGAAGTCCTACGCATCTGCCAAGGGCGTGCACCCCGCTGTGACCACCTTCCTGGATGCCAAGCGCGACTGCTTCTACAAGGTCGAGAGCCGCCCGGGTGGCGGCAAGTCCTTTGTGACGGCACGCGGCTGGGAGGACCTGGCCCAGATCATCGCCCTCTACGAGGAGATGGGCAAGGCGGTCGACCGCGACCTGATCGCCCAGTACCTGCGTGACGAGGACATCGCAGACCAGTTCTCCGTCTACTATGCGCTCTTCCAGAAGTACCGCTCCGACTACCAGGTGGGTCGTATCCTGGACGGCACGCCGGACGACGAGGTCTACACCCGTGCCCGCAGGGCGGAGTTCGACGAGCGCGTGGCCCTCATGGGCTTGCTGCTCGATGCCCTGGCAGGCGAGTGCGCCAAGGCCATGGACCTCGAGGGCATCGTGGTCGAGGTGCGCGACCTGCTGCGCGAGTTCAAGGTGGAGCTGGCGCAGGGAGCCGGCCTGGAAGACACACTCATCCCGCGCCTGGCCGAGCGCGAGGCCGACCTCGCCCGCGTGGTCGAGGCCAACACCATGTCTGCCGCCGGCATACGCCACCAGCGCCTGGTGATCGCCAAGCTGCGCAGCCTCATCGGCGCATGCACGCTGGAGCGCAAGACCGCTGGCCCAGAGGCCTTCGAGCTGCTCAAGGCGCTCTACAAGGAGGACGTGGACAAGATCGCCCCGCTGGTGAACGATGCGGATGCCAAGATGAGCAATGCCTTCCAGTTTGTGGCAGACGTCTTCGAGAGCCGCGAGATGCTCATCTTCCTGGCCGAGGTTACCACGCGCCAGACCACCACCCAGTTCATATCGCACTACGGCAACGAGGCCTTCTACCAGTTCAACGACCAGCTGCAGGTGGATGCCTCGCGCTCCCGTTTGGAGGAGCGCATCGGGCAGCTGGAGGGCTTCGAGGAGTCCACGGGCGACTACGCAGCCACGCACTCCGTCACAGACGGCTTCACCGCGGGCATGCGCGCAAGCACCGGCAACGCCTACGGCAGCACCGCCCAGGCAGCCCCTCTGGAGAGCCTGAACAGCCTGCTCGACGGCAGCGAGCCCAAGGCGGCAGATGCCGAGCCCGAGCGCAAGGGCCCGCGCTACGGCGCCGCGGAGCTGGCTGCCTACTACAACGGTCGGGAGTTCGAATGGGGCTTTGACAGCCTGTGCCGTATGACGCTCGACAACGTGAGTCTCAAGGGCAAGAAGGTGCTCGACGTGCAGTGCCGCCGTGGCAAGGGCGTCTACAAGCTCAGCGCGCGCGTGGGCGCCGCAGGCAAGGCCATAGGCGTGGACAGCTCCCAGGCCTACATCGACGACGCCAAGGCCTACGAGCACGACGCTGCCCGCCGCAGCGGCCTGCCCAAGAGCAACATGTCCTTCCATGTGGCCTACCCGGAAAACCTCCTGGAGGCGGGCATCGGCAGCAACTCGCTGGACGTGGTCTACATCAACAACGTGATTAACCTGGCCTACAACCCGGCAGAGGCCCTGCGCGAATTCGCCCGCGTGCTCAAGCCGGGCGGCCTGCTCATCTGCGAGACCGCCGTGGCAGACCGCAAGCGCGACGAGTCGATCATCGAGCAGGCGCGCCAGATCGGCAACAGCATCCAGGCCGGCCGCACCCAGGAGGAGTTCGCAAAGCTCATGGAGGAGGCCGGCTTCGGACAGGCGCAGGTGGTGGAGAGCTACGGCGTGTGCTGCGACCGCGGTGTTACGGAGCAGCGCCAGGTGGCCACGGTCCCCGGCGACGAGGGCACCAAGTTCACTGCCATAGCCTTCAACGCCCGCAAGCTGTAGCTATAGCTTTGCAGGCTCAGCCCGAGAGCGGCGGGGGCGCGCTGCGCAACAGCATGCTGTTGTCGGTGTCCCGCTCTGTCGGTTCAGCTCACGAGGGGCGGGGTGTGTGCTGCGGAATGGCTGAGCCACAAACAGAAAAAGCCGCCGAAGGCGGCCCAATGAGAGCGGTGGAGGCGCACGAGCGCCGTTAGGCGCGAGCAGCCGGAGCGCCTGGAGTAGCGCACACCCCGCCCCTCGTGAGCTGCCCTCGCAGGTGCGCGCATGCCCCCTGCGCACGCGAGCCGCCAGCGCCCCGCGCGGTGGCGCGCACGCGTTGCTGCAGGCGCTCCGGCTTTGGCGCTGAAGCGCCTGCGCCTCCACCGCCGTCCTAATTTGCGCCGCCTTACGGCGGCTGGGAAAGACAGAGGGCTTAGCCGTTCCGCAACGCGCGCACGCCACCGCGCGGGGCGCTGGCGGCTCGCGTATAGCTGATGAGCTACACTAGGGCGCTATGAGCAACACAGAGAACAACAACGGCACGCCGTCCGTCGCGCGCTCCACTGCGGTGATGAGCGCTTGCACGCTCGTGAGCCGCGCAACGGGCTTCATCCGCACCTGGGCGATGGCCTTTGCCCTGGGCAACACCATCATGGCCGCGGGCTTTTCCCTGGCCAACAACCTGCCCAACATGATCTACGAGCTGGTTGCAGGCGGCGTGCTCTCCACAGCCTTCCTCCCCATCTACCTGCAGCAGCGCAACCAGCGCGGCAAGGACGCGTCTGCCGCCTACGCCTCCAACCTCCTGAGCATCGCCCTGGTGTTCCTGGGCGGCATCTCCCTGCTGGCCAGCGTCTTCGCACCGCAGGTGATGGTTACGCAGAGCCTCTTCAGCTCGGCTTCTGAGGAGACGGTCACCGCGGCTGTGTGGTTCTTCCGCTTCCTTTCCTTCGAGATTCTCTTCTACGGCATCAGCGCGATCTTCGGTGGCATACTCAACGCAGAGCGCGAGTTCTTCTGGCCGGCCATCAGCTCGGTCTTCATGAACATCGTGGCCATCGTAGGCTTCTTCGGGTACCCCTTCATCAGCGCCGCAGACCCCGCTGCCGGCACTACCTGGCTGGGCGCCACCAACCTGCTGAGCATCGCCGTCATGGCCTTCGTGCAGCTGCCGGCCCTGCGCCGCACCGGCATCAAGCTGCGCTTTGCCATCGACCTCCATGCCGAGGGCCTGCGAGAAACCGTGCGCCTGGCCCTGCCGGCCATAGCGTGCACGGCTATCAACCTGGTGGGCCTCTCCGTCATGAACAGCTGCGCGCTGCATGTGGCGGCCAACGGCCCCTCTTCGGTGAGCTACGCGTGGATGTGGTACCAGTTCCCCTACGGCGTGCTGGGGGTGGCGCTTTCCACCGCCATGTTCACGGAGATGAGCGACGCGCTCTCGCGCGGAGAAGCAGAGCGCTTCAAGGAGCACCTGCTGGCGGGCCTCACTACCACCCTGCTGCTGATCATCCCCATGGCGGCGCTGGTCTTTGCCTGCTCGTTCCAGCTCATCGGCCTCTACTCTGCCGGCCGCTTCACCCCAGAGGACATCGCGCCCATCGCCATGCTGCTCAAGGGCTGGGCGGTCAACCTCCCCATCTACGCGGCCTACATGTACGTCTACCGCGTGTTCAGCGCTCTCAAGGACATGAAGACCGTGGCCATCTGCAACGCCGTGCTCACCGTGGTGCAGGTGCTGCTCTACATGCTCTTCACCGGTGTCATCGAGCTCCCTGGCTTTGAGGGCTTTGGCCTGGTGGGCATCGCGCTGGGAGACATCTGCTTCTACAGCCTGATGCTGTTCACCCTGCTCACCATCCTGCGCAGCCGCCTGGACGACCTCAAGGTGGCAAGCGTCTTCAGCTCCGCCGCCAAGGTGCTCGTTGCCAGCGTCATCGGTGGCGGCGTTGCCTGTCTGGTGGCGTGGGGGCTCGACCAGGTGCTCGACACGGGCGTCATGCTGTGGTCGTTCGTGGCGCTCGTCATCACGGGCCTGGTGGGTCTGGGCGTTATCCTCGCGCTCTGCCGCCTGCTCCATGTGGACGAGCTCAGCCGCATGCTGGCTGCCCTCAAGCGCAAACTGCTCCGCCGCTAGGGGCTGCGCGGCGCGTTCCCAGAATGCTGCAGGCGCTTGGGTTTTGAGGTCCCTGCCGCAGCTGTGCGCTGGTATCATCCCTAGGGTTAACTCATCGGAAACAAGAAGGGGAGCTTTGCCATGCGCACCGGGTTCGACAACGAGAAGTACATCACTCTGCAGGCCCAGCGCATCAGGGAACGCGTAGAGCAGTTCGGCGGCAAGCTCTACCTGGAGTTCGGCGGCAAGCTCTTCGACGACTACCATGCCAGCCGCGTGTTGCCCGGCTTCAAGCCAGACGCAAAGATCACCATGCTCAAGAGCCTGGCAGACCAGGTCGAGATCGTCATCTCCGTCAACGCCAACCACATCGAGAAGAGCAAGGTCCGCGGAGACCTGGGCATCACCTACGACGACGAGGTCCTGCGCCTCATGGACATCTTCGAGAGCCTGGGCTTCTACGTGGGCAGCGTCGTCATCACCCAGTACGCCAACCAGCCCGGCGCAGACGCCTTCTGCCAGCGCCTGGACCAGCTGGGCGTCTCGTGGTACCTGCACTATCCCATCGCCGGCTACCCGCACGACATCGCCCGCATCGTGAGCGACGAAGGCTACGGCAAGAACCAGTATGTTGAGACAACGCGCCCGCTGGTGGTGGTGACCGCCCCCGGCCCCGGCAGCGGCAAGATGGCCACCTGCCTGAGCCAGCTCTACCAGGAGCACAAGCGCGGCATCAAGGCCGGCTACAGCAAGTACGAGACCTTCCCCATCTGGAACCTCCCGCTCGACCACCCCGTCAACATCGCCTACGAGGCGGCCACCGTCGACCTCGACGACGCCAACGTCATCGACCCCTGGCACCTCGAGGCCTACGGCGAGACCACTGTCAACTACAACCGCGACGTGGAGATCTTCCCCGTGCTCAAGGCCATGATGGAGCGCATCATGGGCGAGAGCCCCTACAAGTCCCCCACGGACATGGGCGTCAACATGGCCGGCTTTGGCATCGTGGACGACGAGGCCTGCCGCGACGCCTCCAAGATGGAGATCCTGCGCCGCTACTTCCAGAGCGCCGTCAAGGTCAAGCGCACCGGCCTGGGCCAGGAGGAGGTCGACCGCCTGGAGCTCATCATGCACAAGGTGGGCATCGACACCGACTACTGCCCCGCCCGCGCCGCCGCCCTGGCCAAGGCCGAGGAGACCGGCGCCCCCGCCGGCGCTTTGGTGTTGCAGGATGGCACCGTGGTCACGGGCAAGACCTCCGCGCTGCTCGGCGCCGCCAGCTCGCTGCTCATCAACGCCGCCAAGAAGGCCGCCGGCGTGCCCCACGAGACCTGGGTCATCGAGGACAGCGCGCTCGAGCCCATCTGCAGCCTCAAGACCGGCGTCCTGGGCGCGCGCAACCCGCGCCTGCACCCCAGCGAGATGCTCATCGCCCTCTCCATCTCCAGCCTGGACAACCCCCTGGCAGACGAGGTCGTCAAGGGCACCAAGCGCTTGCGTGGCTGCGACGCCTTCTTCTCGAGCATCATCCCGGAAAGCGACGAGCGCCTCTACAAGACCCTGGGCATCAACGTCAGCTGCGAGCCCTGCTACGAGAGCGGTCGCCGCTTCCACAAGTAGC
>JBJEHM010000053.1:0-3561 GCA_051876075.1 Coriobacteriales bacterium | reverse complement strand
GGGGGGGGGCGTAATCAGCGCCCTTAGCTAGAGGAGGAGATGATGAACGAGGTCCTGACTGCGTTGCAGCAGCTCGGAAACGACGTGCCCGGAGCGCTGGAGCGCTTCATGGGCAGCGAGCCCATGTACCTCAAGTTCTTGGGCAAGCTGCGCCAAGACGAGACCTTCGGGCAGCTGATGGCAGCTCTGGATGCGGGCGACATGCAGACGGGCTTTGCGGCATCGCACACGCTCAAGGGGCTCTATGGCAACCTGGGCCTGACCAAGCTGGTCGAGCTCAACACGCCGGTGGTCGAGAGCCTGAGGGCCGGAGCGCTGCCCAGCGAGGCAGACGTCGCGGCACTCAAGGCGGCCGTCAAGTCCACAGAGGAGCTGCTCGCCGCACTCTAGCGCTGTGGCCCGGCGCTGGCAGCAGCGCTACACGGGCTGGTTGAGCAGCGACTGCGCCAGCGAGGGGTACACGCCGTCTGGGGCGAAGATCCAGGTCCCCAGGTCGCGCACCATGACAGAGAGCGGGTAGTCGCGCCCTTCGATCTTGAAGTGCGCAAAGCCCCTCTCGGCGAGCTCCTGCGCCCTCTGGCAGCTGATCAGGCTGTTGACCAGCGGGTTTGCCTTGCGCATCTCCAGGCACTGGCGGTTGATCTGCGTGAGCCGCCCTTCCAGCCTGCGCTGGGCCAGGTAGTTGCCGGTGCTCGCAGCCTGCGCCGCCAGGGTTTGGGTTGTGTAGTGCTCTTTGGAAAGCGGGCAGTTGGGGCGGCAGCGGTGGTTGACGATGAGCTCGATCTGCTCTGGGTGCTCCAGCTGCTCCAAGAAGGCGTCGTCCCAGGCAAAGGCGCTGTTGAGCACCACGATGTCGTAGTCCTGGCACAGGCGGTTGTAGTAGGCGGGCGTCTCCTGCCCCAGGGTGTTCTCGACCGTGGGCTTGACCAGCGAGCTGATGAGCTGCAGCTTGGGGTAGGTGCTGCGTATGTAGCCTGCCAGCAGGCCGCTAGAGACGATGACCCCGTTGTCGTCCCCCTGGTTGAGCAACTGCAGCAGGAAGTTGCCCTGCTCGTCTGCCAGGTCCTCTTCTGTAATGTTGTAGTTGCTGAAGGTGAGGCGGCAGCCCACGCCCTCTTGCGCATAGCGCTGCACGATCTGTAGCACGTTCGCCTCGTCGAATGCGATCGGCGCGGCCCTGCCCCCCTGCAAGGCGCAGCTCACGCTGCCGAACACATACTCGAAGGGCTTCTCCAGACCCGCCTTGCGGCAGGCTTCCAAGAGCATCAGGGCATAGCCGTCGTGTGCGAAGAGCGTTCCCACGCTAAAGTCGCACAGGCTCTTGTAGCTGCGGTAGTGCTCGTAGCTCATGACCGACCTCCTCTCTGCAGATCTGCCTCGAAATGTGGCGTGGGCCGCTCTCCAGCCCCGCACCCTTGAGAAGGGCGCTAGATGTGCTCGAGCTCGACGGAGCGCAGCAGCACCTTGCGCGTTGTGCCCTTGCTGCTCGTATTCTTCACAGTCGAGTACAGGTAGAGCTTTCCTTCCAGCTCGCCCGTGCAGACGGCGTAGTCGCCGTAGGACTCAGATCCGCTGGGAGGGTTGATGGTGAAGTAGCGCTGCTTGGCTGCATCGACGAAGACCGTGCGGCTGGAGCTCTTGCAGAAGAGCCAGCCGCTCACCTTGCCGGCAGGGGTGAGAGGGGTGCGCGTGAGACGCAGCCAGTTGTTGGAGCCCACGCAGAGGTAGGTGCCCACATTGGCGATCCCGTCCCCGTAGTCGTAGCCGGCGGGGATGCCGAACGAAAAGCTGCCGTCGACGTAGGTGAAGGTGTTGGGCCTGAAGCCGTGCGGCAGCACCTGGCTGGCCACGACGCCACTGCCCTGGATGGCGGTGAGCTGGTAGTAGACGGTGTTGCTCGACTCTGCGCGCGGCATGCACACGAGCGTGTTCGCGCTGGTGGAAAGCCCGCCGTTGAAGCGCCCGTGGCTGGTATAGGCTATGCCGCCGTTGGTCTTGAGCAGCGAGTCCTCCTTGGTCTTGGAGCCGCCCTCTGCGGGCTGGACGATCCAGTAGGCCTGCCCGGCCAGCGCGGCGATCTCTGGGGCGTCGTATTCGCCGTCGCCTTCGTCGAGGAGGACCGGGTCGCTCACAGAGCGGCCGCCGTCTGCGATGGAGGCGCTGTAGACCCTCCACTCGCTGGTGAGGAAGTTGCTCTCAACCCACAGCAGGAGGCTGTCGCTGCAGCGCAGCTCGTGGAAGTTGAAGCCCTCCTGCTGGCCCACGGGCTCTTCGAGCACAGTGGCCATGCTCATGCTGCCCAAGTTGAGCAGGGCGACGGTCGAGAGGGGGCGCGCGGTCTTGCCCGGCACCAAGGCGGCTGCGTAGCTGTTGCCGCTGGCGAAGAGCTGGGTCCCCCGCTCGAGCTCGAGCTCTTCTTCGAGCGTGTAGAGCTTGGAGGGCTTGGTGACCTCCTTGTAGCTTTCGAGCGTGGTGACGTTTGAGGTGGGCACCTCGAGCACGTTGAGCTTGGAGCCCTCCGAGCTGCCGCCGCGGCTGCACCCGCTTGCCGCCACGGCGGCGCCCACCGCGGCCACTGCCGTCAGGCCCGCAGCGGTTGCGGGGACCTGGGTGAGCAGCTGGCGGCGGGTGATGGCGGGGGCCTCAGGTGAGGCCCCCGCGTTTGCTGCATGTTGGCGCTGGTCTGCCACGGGCTAGTCTTCGAGGGCCTGTTGCAGGGCGCAGGCGAGCTGGTCCGGGCAGCTGGTGCGCTTGGGGCCGCAGGTGGTGCCGGCAACGCGGTCGATAACCTCCTGGGCGGGCATGCCCTCGACGAGCTGGGCGATGCCCTTGAGGTTACCGTTGCAGCCTCCCATGAACATGACGTTGTGGACGCGCTTGTCCTCATCCAGCTCAAAGCTGATGGCGCGGGAGCAGGTGCCCACGGTGCGGTAGCTGTACTGGCTCATTTTCTAGAACTCCAGGGTCTTGAGCTTGTCGAACATGACGTCCTTGCGCTGCAGGAAGCTCCACGGGTCGAAGATCTTGTCGAGCTGCTCTGCGGTGAGCGGGCACTCGGGGTCCGCTTCCAGGCGCTCGCGGTAGCTGGGGCCGTCGACTGCCTGCTGGATGTCGTCCCACACCTGCATGGCGTTGCGCTGTACCACCACGTAGGCGTCTTCGCGGGTCATGCCGGTGTCCACCAGGGCAAGGATGCACTTGGAGCTGAAGATCAGGCCCTTGGTGCGCCACAGGTTGTGCTCGGACTTCTTGGTGTAGACGTTGAGGCCGTCGAGCATCCACTGCATCTTGCCGAACATGTAATCCAGCGCGGTGAAGCTGTCTGCCAGGGCAACGCGCTCGGCGCCGGAGTGCGAGATGTCGCGCTCGTACCACAGGGCCACGTTGTCAAAGCCCACCTGTGCGTTGCTCTTGACCACGCGGCTCAGGCCGCAGACGCGCTCGGCCGTGATAGGGTTGCGCTTGTGGGGCATGGCGGAGCTGCCCTTCTGACCCTTGGTGAAGGGCTCCTCGGCCTCGATGACGTCGGACTGCTGCAGCAGGCGCACCTGCATGGCGATG
>JBJEHM010000052.1:0-15292 GCA_051876075.1 Coriobacteriales bacterium | reverse complement strand
GGCGTGCTAGGGACTTTCACCCATTAGAAGCGTGCCATGCCTGGCACACACAAAAGAGGCCGCTGCGCGGCCTCGGAAAGTTTATGGTGGAGGTAAGGGGGCTCGAACCCCTGACATCCAGCTTGCAAAGCTGGCGCTCTCCCAGCTGAGCTATACCCCCAGAGAGCTGCGGTTTTGCCATCATGTTTAATAAACTCCTCGGAGGCTACTCGGCTCACTCCGAGGAGTTTATTGTTAAGTGATGGTGGGCCTTACAAGATTCGAACTTGTGACCTCACGATTATCAGTCGTGCGCTCTAGCCAACTGAGCTAAAGGCCCAAACACGCAAGACGGTATTATGCAGGGGGTTTTGCTGTTTGGCAAGAAAAAACTTGGGGCTTTTTCAAAAATCCCCCAACGGCAGCAGGGGGCGGACAAATCCGGAGCGTTGCGTGCACCCAAAGCAGGCGCGCCCCCGCAGGTGCAGGGGCGCGCTCGGCGGTTCAGGCGAGGGCAGCTTGCGCTCTGCCCTTACTCCTCGTCCTCATCAGACTCGATGCCCTCAAAGCTGCCGGAGAGCTCGGTGTCGAACATCTGGGTCTGGCCGGCGATGTTGGCAGACGCCTTCTTGCCGCCGGTTGGGTCGACCACACGTGCCAGCGCGGTGACGCGGTCGTCGTCGGTGACGTTCATGATCTTGACGCCCTGGGTGGCGCGGCCGAGCTCGGAGATATCGCTGGCCTTGCAGCGCAGGGTCATGCCGCTCTCGCTCACCACGATGAGCTCGTGCTCGTCGGGCACCACCATCATCGCCACCAGGTTGCCGTTCTTGGGCGTCATCTTGATGGTGGTGACGCCCTGGCCGCCGCGGCCCTGGACGCTGTACTCGGAGAGCTTGGTGCGCTTGCCGTAGCCGCGCTCCGTGATCACCAGCAGGTCGTCGCCTTCAGGGGCGATCTCCATGCCCAGCACGCGGACGCCGGCGTCGACGTCGACCTTCATCGCGCGCACGCCGCTGGTGTCGCGGCCCATGGGACGGATATTACTGTCGTCGAACTTGATGGCCTTGCCGGCGCTGCTGGCCATGATGATGTTGTAACCCGGACGGTAGCGGTGCACGGCCACCAGCTCGTCGCCGCTCTTGAGGTTGATGGCGATCAGGCCGCTGGAGCGCACGTTCTTGTAGGCGCTGAAAGCGGTCTTCTTGATCATGCCGTGGCTGGTGCCAAAGAGCAGGTACTCGTTCTCTGGGAAGTCGCGCGTGTTGATGACCGTGGCGCAGTGCTCGCCCTTCTCGAAGGGCACCAGGTTCACGATGGCGGTTCCGCGTGCATGGCGGCTGCCCAGCGGGATCTGGTGGACCTTGATGCGGTAGACCTTGCCCAGGTTGGAGAAGATCAGCAGGTAGTCGTGGGTGGATGCCACGAAGATCTGCTCGACGTAGTCGTCTTCCTTGAGACTCACGCCGCTCTTGCCCTTGCCACCGCGCTTCTGCTGGCGGTAGGTGGCCACAGGCAGGCGCTTGATGTAGCCGCCAGAGGTGATGGTGACGACCATGTCCTCCTCTGCGATGAGGTCCTCGACGTCGAGCGCCTTGGCCTCATCGCCGATGGAGGTGCGGCGCGGGGTGTTGAAGCGCTTCTTGGTATCCTCGAGCTCCTCCTTGATGATGAGCTCGACCTCGCGCTCGTCTGAGAGCACGCGCTTGTAGTAGGCGATGCGCTCGAGCAGGTCGGCCAGCTCGGTCTCGATCTTGTCGCGCTCCAGACCGGTCAGGCGGCGCAGGCGCATCTCGAGGATGGCGTTGGTCTGGGGCTCGCTCAAGCCAAAGCGCTCCATCAGCCTCTCGCGTGCCTCTGCGTCGTCTCGCGACTCGCGGATGATCTTGATGACCTCGTCGATGTTGTCGAGCGCGATGACGTAGCCCTCGAGGATGTGGGCGCGCTCCTCTGCCTTGCGCAGCTCGTAGCGGGTGCGGCGGGTCACGACGTCCTTCTGGTGGACGATGTAGTGGTGCAGGATCTCCTTCAGCGAGAGGATGCGGGGGACGCCGTCGACCAGCGCCAGGTTGATGATGCCGAAGCCGGTCTGCAGCTGGGTGTGCTTGTAGAGCTTCTGCAGGACGACCTCGGGCTCCTCGCCGCGCTTGAGGTCGATGACGATGCGCATGCCCTTGCGGTCGGACTCGTCGTTGAGGCCGGAGATCTCTGTGATTTTCTTCTGCTTGACGAGCTCTGCGATCTTCTCGATGAGGCGCAGCTTGTTGACCTGGTAGGGGATCTCTGTCACGACGATGCGCTGCTTGCCGCCGGAGCTCTTCTCGATATGCGCCTTGGAGCGCACGGTGATGGAGCCGCGGCCGGTCTCGTACGCATCGCGGATGCCGGCAACGCCCATGATGGTGCCGCCGGTGGGGAAGTCCGGGCCGGGGATGACCTTCATCAGCTCGTCGAGCTCGATGTCCGGGTTGTCGATCATCGAGATGGTGGCGTCGATGGCCTCACCCAAGTTGTGGGGCGGCATGTTGGTGGCCATGCCCACGGCGATGCCCTCGGAGCCGTTCACCAGCAGGTTGGGGAAGCGGCTGGGCAGGACCTTGGGCTCCTGGAGGGACTCGTCGTAGTTGGGCTTCCAGTCGACGGTCTCCTTTTCCAGGTCCTTGAGCAGCTCCATGGCCGGCTTGTCCAGGCGGCATTCCGTGTAGCGCATGGCTGCGGGGGAGTCGCCGTCGATGGAGCCGAAGTTGCCATGGCCGTCTACCAGGGGCACGCGCATGGAGAAGTCCTGCGCCAAGCGCACCAGGGTGGCGTAGATGGCGGCGTCTCCGTGGGGATGGTACTTACCCATGCAGTCGCCCACGGGGCGGGCGGACTTGACATGGGGTTTGTTGGGCGTGCAACCGCTCTCGTACATAGCGTAGAGCACGCGGCGGTGCACCGGTTTGAGGCCGTCGCGCACGTCCGGCAGGGCGCGGGCCGTGATGACGGACATCGAGTACTCCAGGAAGCTGGTCTTCATCTCCTGGCCGAAGTTGGTCTCTGTCACCTTGCCCACGTTGATGTCGAGCGTGCCCATCGCGCTGTTGATCTTGTTCTCGAGCTCGTCTGCCTCGACCACATGCTCGGGAGCCTCGTCCAGGCCGGTGAACAGATCGTCTTGGTCTGCCATGTTCTATCTCCCTTCTAGATGTCGAGGAAACGCTCGTCGACGTCTTTGGCGTGCTCGGTGATGAAGTTCTTGCGGCACTCGACGTCGCTGCCCATGAGCTCGCTCACGATGCGGTCGACCTCTGCTGCGTCGTCGATGCGGACCTGGCGCAGGGTGCGGGTCTCGGGCTCCATGGTGGTCTCCCAGAGCTGCTGGGCATCCATCTCGCCCAGGCCTTTGTAGCGCTGGACCTCGTACTTGGAGGGGTCGTCGAGGTTGCTCATGCACTCGCGCAGGGCCTCGTCGTTGTAGAGGTACTGCAGGACCTTTCCGCTGCGGCTGTTCTTCTTCTTCAGGCCGTAGAGTGGCGGGCAGGCGATGTAGATGTAGCCGCGGTTGATGAGGTCGGGCATGAAGCGGAAGAAGAAGGTGAGCAGCAGGATGGCGATATGGGCGCCGTCAACGTCGGCATCGGTCATGATGATGATGCGGTGGTAGCGGGCCTTGTCGCCGTCGTACTCGTCGCCGATGCCGGTGCCGATGGCGGTGATGAGGCTGGTGATGGTCTCCGAGGAAAGCGAGCGGCTCAGGCCGGCGCGCTCGACGTTGAGGATCTTGCCGCGCAGGGGCAGGATGGCCTGGTAGCTGCGCTCTCGCGCCTGCTTGGCCGAGCCGCCTGCGGAGTCGCCCTCGACGATGTAGAGCTCTGTGAGAGCCGGGTCCTTGATAGAGCAGTCCGCCAGCTTGCCGGGCATGGAGGCGCCGTCAAGCACGCCCTTGCGGCGCGTTGCCTCGCGGGCCTTGCGGGCGGCGGCACGGGCCTTGGCTGCCTGCGCGGCCTTCTTGGTGATGGCCTTTGCAGGGGTGGGATGCTCTTCGAGGTATTCCGCCAAACCCTTGGTCACAGCGGTCTGCACAAGGGTGCGGATCTCTGTGTTGCCCAGCTTGGTTTTGGTCTGGCCTTCGAACTGGGGCTCGTGCAAGCGCACGGAGACGATGGCGGTGAGGCCTTCGCGGATGTCCTCGCCGGTGAGGTTCTCGTCTTTGTCCTTGAGTATGCCTTGGCGGCGCGCGTAGTCGTTGATAGTGCGGGTGAGCGCGTTGCGGAAGCCCTCCAGGTGGGTGCCGCCGTCGACGGTGTTGATATTGTTGGCAAACGAGAGGGTGTTCTCTGAGTAGCTCTCGTTCCACTGCATGGCGATGTCGACCTCGCCGGCCTCGCTGCGACCCTCGAAGTAGATGGGAGTCGCGGCGCCGACGACGGTCTTGCCTTCGTTGAGCCATTTTGCATAGTCGAGCAGGCCGTTGTTGAACAGGAAGACGTCCTGCTTGACCTCGCCGCTCTGCTCGACCTTGCGCAGGTCCTTCAAGGTGAGCTTGAGGCCCTTGTTGAGGAAGGCTGTCTGGCGCAGGTGGGTCTTGAGGGTGTCGTAGTCGAACACGGTGGTCTCGAAGATCTCTGCATCGGGCCAGAAGGTGACGGTGGTGCCGGTGGTCTTGGACTTGCCGATGACCTCCATCTTGCCCACGGTCTTGCCGTCCTTGAAGTTCATCTCGTAGATCTTGCCGTCGCGGCGGACCTGGACCTTGACGTCTGTGGAAAGCGCGTTGACGACGGAGACGCCCACGCCGTGCAGGCCGCCGGAAACCTTGTAGCCGTCGCCGCCGAACTTGCCGCCGGCATGGAGCACGGTGAGGACGACCTCCAAGGTGGGGATCTTGAGCTTGGGATGCTTGTCGACGGGGATGCCGCGGCCGTTGTCCTCGACCGTGCAGGAGCCGTCTTCGTTGATGATCACGTCGATCTTGTTGCAAAAGCCGCCCAGGGCCTCGTCGACAGAGTTGTCGACCACCTCCCACACGAGGTGGTGCAGGCCGCGCGGACCGGTGGAGCCGATGTACATGCCAGGGCGCTTGCGAACGGCCTCGAGACCTTCGAGTACCTGGATGTCTTTGCCGGAATAGGTGGATTCGGTCTTAGCCAATTCAACTCCTTACAACATGTGAAGCGCACCATGGCAGACGGCGCGCTTCCCTCGTAAGTTTCTGATTGACTATTCTAGCTTATAAAGCCTTGTTTGTCGCGTCTGAGAGGCCCTACAAACGCCCTGAGAGGCATTTTCAAGCCCTAAAACGACTCCGGCACCCAAAACACAGTCAAAATCGCCCCAGAGCCGCGTTTTTCGCAAAATCTGAAAATGATTGGCTTTAGTAAATCATGATGAAAACTCATCTACACGTCGTCTCGACCAAGCGAGCATAAGCGAGCGCGTGGAGAGATCCCGGGGGGAGCCAGGAGACCGAAGCTCGAGAGAGGCGGTCTTGCGGCTCAACCCGAGATTTCTCCATTGCGGCGCTGATCGCGCCTCCGGTCGAAATGACGGTTCGGGGCGGCGCTGGTGACCATCGGTCAAAATGACGCTCTGGGAGCGTTTGCCAGTGCTGTTGTGGGCAACCCCTGCCACACAGCTCAGTACGCGTGGCGGGTGCCGTCTATGGGGAGCTCTATCACCTGCGCCTGGTTGAGCAGTTCCTCGGAGAAGTACCCGAGGTTGGTGGTGGTGATGAAGGCCTGGGTACTGCCCTCGATGAAGCTGGTGAGCGCGTTGCGGCGCGTGGCGTCGAGCTCGCTCATGACGTCGTCGAGCAGCAGCACCGGATCTGTGCCGGCAAACTCGCGCACCAGCTCGACCTCAGCCAGCTTCCACGCCAGCACGATGGTCCTCTGCTGCCCTTGGGAGGCGAAGAGCCGCGCATTGCGCCCGTTGATGAAGAACACCAGCTCGTCTTTCTGGGGCCCGACGAGGCTCGTCTTGCGCGAGAGCTCCTGAGTGGCCAGAAGCACAGACCAGTGCGAGATGATCTCCTGCACCTGCTCTACGCTGTCCTCGAGCTGGTGGCTGGTTTGGCAGATGCTGCCCGAGCTGGGGATATCTCCGCGCTGGCGGCCGTCATCGTCAAAGCGCATCCAGCTGGGCAGGTAGAGGCAGCTCAGCTCCTCCCCTTCCACGAGCTGCGAGTAGATGCGCTCCATGTGGACGGCAAGGCGCGAGAATAGCCGCATGCGCTTGACACACAGGCGCGCGCCGTATGTTGCCAGGCTCTCGTCCCAGCTCTCGAACAGCGGGCCGGCGTGCACGCCCTCCTTCAACAGCAAGTTGCGCTGGCGCAGGGTGTTCGCGTAGTCCGTCTTGAGGGCGCCGTAGCTCCTGGAGAGCTGCACACCCAGGCTGTCGAGCGCGTCGCGGCGCTGGGCGCTCGACGCCTTGACGAGCTGGAGGTGGTCGGGAATGAAGAGCACGCAGGGACAGCTGCCACGTACGGCGGCGCCGGTCTTCTTCTTGCCGTTGACCTCGTAGCTGCGCTTGCCTGCGGCAGCCGTCATCTTGTGGTCCAACACGCGGTTGTGCGCATGGTCCTCAAGTCGCGCGCTTATGCAAGCTGCAGAAGCGTCCCAGCTCACGAGCTCGTCCCACGACGGCTTACGGAAGGACTCACCTGCAGTGAGCAGCTGTATGCCCTCGATGATGTTGGTTTTGCCCACAGCGTTTGGGCCCACCAAGACGACCAGCGGGCCCAAGCCCGCCAGCTCGAGGCGGCTGTAACCCCTGTACTCGCTGAAGCGTATCTCTGTGATGCTGAGTCCCATAGCAGCTGATGATACAAGATGCTGCGGCTGTCTCCGGGCACGTGTGCCAGCTGTGGTAGGCAAGACCCTCATCCGTGTAGTACCGTGTAGCAAAGACGCTAAGGAGGCCCAATGGCAGAGCTGCGAAGCGGAGGTACGGACCTGGGGGAGGCAGTGCGCGAGCTGCTCGGCAGCATAGAGCGCCGCGACCCAGAGCTTGTGGCGAGCGCGCGCAACTCACGTGCATGGACACAGGCAGCAGACGAGGCGCAGCGCGCCCACACAGACGCCGTCTACACCGTGCCCGGCACCCAGGGCTCAGAGGTCGTGGTCTACATCGACTCCAACATCTGGGCCACAGAGCTCAGCCTCCAAAGCGAGCTGCTGCGCCTGAAGATGAACATGGCCTTGGCAGATAGCGCAAAGCAAGCAGGCTCATTTGACTCAGCGGCAGACAACGAGCGCATCAAGAAGCTGCGCTTTGCCGCAAGCCGAGAGCACTACCGCAGTGCACGGCCGGAAGACACAAGCACGCAAAAACAGCTGCTCGACGAGCACCTGCGCTACAACGTCGAGCCACTTCCTCTCACTCCAGAGGAAGAGGCGCAGATCGAGGCGCAGGTCGCCGCCATCGAAAACCCTCAGGTACGCAAGGCAGCGCACGACGCTATGAGGGCAGACGCCATGCTCAAGAAGGCGCTGCGCGATTCCTAGGCAAGCCTCACAGGCATGGCGAGGTAGAGGAAGCTGTCGTCGTCTACGGCATGGAGGACGCCGGGCTTGAGGCTGCTCTGGAGCTTGATGAGCACATCTCCTTCAACCGCCTGCAAGCCGTCGAGCAGGTACTGGTGGTTGAAGGCTATATCCATGCTCTCTCCCTCAACCTCCGCCTCGAGCTCTGCGCGGCTGGCGCCGACATCTTGGGTCTTGGCAGAGATCGTCACCCGCTGCTCGTCTGCATTGAACGAGAAGCGCACCGGTGTGTGCGCTTGGGCCAGGATGCTCACGCGCTTGACTGTTGAGACAAGCTCTTGCACCGGCATCTTTATGATGCAGGCGGAATCCTTGGGGAGCAGCTGCTTGTAGTTGGGGTAGGTGCCCTCTATCTTGCGGCTGACAAATGTGCAGGCACCAAAGCTGAACACAACCTGGTTCTCAGAGAAGGCGATCGCGATGGTGTCATAGCCGTTGGCCATCTTCGAGACGTCCTCGAAGATGCGCCCGGGGATGATTGCCTGGAAGGGCTCGTAGGGGTCGCCCTCCTCGATCAGCAGGTCCGCTACTGCAAGGCGGTAGCTGTCTGTTGCCGCCAGGCGCACGGTGTCGTCTTCCACTGCAAACAGTATGCCGGTGAGAATGGCGCGGCTCTCGTCGCGAGAAACCGCCTTGCCCACCTTGCGCACCGCTTCTGACAGGCGCTTTGAGGGCAGCACCACCTTGGTGCTCGTCTCTACCTGCGGGAAGGCGGGGAAGTCAACCGGGTTGAGGGTCGAGAGCGTGAAGGCGCTGTCCATACAGCTGATGACCACCTGGTCCGCGTCTGTGGCAACGCGCACCGCCGCATCCGGCAGGGCTTTCGAGATGTCCGTGAAGAGCTTGCCGGGCACCACCGTGCTACCCGGCTCCTCGACATCTGCCACGACCGAGTGGCGGATGGATATCTCGAGGTCTGTGGTCTGGAAGGTGACCGAGCTGTCCTGTGCACTCACGAGTATGCCGCTGAGTATGGGCAGGGTGCTCCTCGAGGACATGCCCTTTGAGACAATGTTCAGGACTTCGATGAGCTCGTCTTTAGCTATGTTGAACCTCATTGTGCTCGCCCCGTTCTCGGTTTCCCGGCTCCTGTTATATATAAGGTCTTCTTATATAAATACATTTAGTAATAGTAATAAAGCAGGTGGAAATGTGGAGTTGAGCGCATCACCGCACGTCAACCCGAGTATTTCCGTCAACAACGATGTTGATAAGCCCCGAGTCCCCTCCACAGCCTCTTTTCCACAGTTTTCACCTTCTCACAGACGGCCAACATGTTCTCCACCAGCTTATCCCCAGGCTGTGACACCGCCAGCCGCTAGGAGCGCGCGCGGATGCGCTCGGTCAGCTCGGCGATCTGATCGTACATGAGGCGGTTGTCCCGCTGCTCGCCCTCGATCTTGTTCACGCTGTGCATGACCGTGGTGTGGTCGCGGTTGCCGAACTTCTTGCCGATGCTCTCAAGGCTTTCGTCTGTGAGGTAGCGGCACAGGTAGATGGCGATGTGGCGCGGCATGGTGATGCCCTTGCTGCGCTTGCTGCCGATGATGTCCTCGTGGCTCACCTGGAAGAAGCGCTCGACCTCCGCTTGGATGGTTGCGATGCTGACCTTGGTGTCTCTCAGCGCGGGGAAGAAGTCCTGCAGGATCTCCTGCGCCTCGTCGACCGTGATCTCTGGCTTGCGCGTGAGGTTCATGTTTCCGATGAGGCGCGTGATCGCCCCCTCCATCTCGCGGATGTTGGTGGAGGCGCTCTCTGCCAGCCAGCTGAGCACGGTGTCTGGGATCACGCCGCAGAAGGTGGTCGCCTGCTGCACGCGCAGGTAGCTGTTCTTGATGATGGCAAGGCGGGTCTCGTAGTCGGGCGGCTTGATGTCTGCCAGCAGGCCGCTCACAAAACGGCTGCGCATGCGGTCGTCCATGTCGATGTCCTTGGGCGCGCGGTCTGCGCTGAGCACCACCTGCTTTGCCTGGCTGGTCATCTCGTTGAAGATGTTGAAGAGCTGGTTGATAGTCTCGTCCTTGCCCTCCAGGTACTGGACGTCGTCAACCAGCAAGACGTCTGCATGGTGGTACTTGGTGTTGAAGCTGCTCCAGCTGTTGCGCTGGGTTGCCTCGACGTAGTCGTTGAGGAACTCGTTGGCGCTCACGTAACAGGTTGCCATGTTGGGGTAGTTCTGGCTGATGTAGTTTGCGATGGACACCAGCAGATGGGTTTTTCCCAGGCCGCTGGAACCGTAGATGAACAGCGGGTTGTAGACGATGCCGGGTTGCTCGGCCACGGCCAGCGCAGCGCCGCGTGCGAACTCGTTGCTCTTGCCCACCACAAAGGTCTCGAAGGTGCACTTGGAGAACAGCGCCTCGTTGCCGGCGCGGCGCGGCTGCTGGGCAGGCTGCGGTGTGGCCTGCTGTGCAGCTTGTGCTTGCTGGACCTTGGCTTGGCCGCCGGCTCCCGGCAGGTCGCTCATCTGGACATAGGTGTTCATCCATTCCGGCACCGAGCCGTTGTCCACGGCAGCTGCCTGCGGCTCCATCACTGGCATGGCGAACACGGGGTTCTGCTCAAGGGCGGGGGTCTGGGTTGCCACAGGAACCGCTGAGGCCGCTACAACGCCCTGGCCGGCTGCCGGCTGCGGGCTCTGAGAGCTCTGTGTTGCGGGGTTGCCGGCGATCTGCACGGTGTAGGCCATCCCGCTTGCTGCCAGAGCTGCGGCAGAGATCTCCTCGAGGTAGTTGCGGCGCACCCAGCTCTCCACCTGCTCGTTGTTGGTGAGGAGGATGAACTGGTCTCCAAACACACCCAAGGGGTGCAGTTGCCCGAGGAAGAAGTGCTTTGGGTTGTCCTCCCCTACTCCGTCGAGCATGATGCCCAGCGTCTTTGCCCAGAGCTCGTCTTTGTCCATGGCTTACACCTGCTCTCTCAATGCAGCCAGACCCAGTTGGGTCAGCATGCGCTTGCCTTTGTGGTTCTCGTCGCTCATCAGCAACCCCGCCTTCTGGAGCTTGTCGAGAATGCGGTATGCCGTTGCAGAGGGGATGCCCATCCTGTTGGTGATGTCTGTGGGGCCCACGCTCATCTCCGTAGCCAGCGCCAAGATGTCGAGCTCGCGCTGGTCGAGCTGAGCTGCACCGCCTGCAGGGGTGAGGGCTGCCGGCATGGTGGCTGCGCTTGCCTGCGCGGCGGCGTATGCGGGTTGCTGCCACTGAGGCTGAGCAGGTTGCTGCCAAGCTGCGGTTTGCGGCTGCTGCCATGCAGCGGCCTGCTGGGAGTACGCCTGCCCGTACTGGGCGGCTTGGCTGGGCATCTGCACAACTGGGCTTTCCTGGTAGACGACAGGCTGCTGCTGAATGCCCGCGTTGCGGTCGACGGCGATCGTCACCACCGCACCGTCGCGGATGTTGTCCTCGATGACGAGCCGCCCGTTGGAGAACTTGAGGTACTCCTTCACAATCGGCAAGCCGCTGCCAACGCCGCGTATGTAGTCCTTCATCTCTGCTGTTGCGCTTGAGAAGCCGGGGAGCTGGGCGCGGTCCTTGTTCTCTATGCCGGGACCTTGGTCTGCAAAACGGATCGTGCAGCCGTGGTCGAGGATGCTGACGGTGATCTCCTTGAACTGAGCATGTATGAAGTTCTCAGAAACCTCGCGGATCACGGTGTAGGGGATCACACCGCCCTGTTGCGAGGCAAGCTCGTAGGTGGTGGAGGCGATGTTTTCTATATAGCGCGAAACCTCCGCTGGCTGGATCTCTATGATGCGCGGGGCAGAGAGAAGGTCGTCATAGACGGCGATGCGCGCCACGTGCCGCGCTGCCACAGGCTCTTGTTGAGACATAGATCCTCCTCTCGCACGCTTGAAGTGTGAAAAAGTGTAGTTTTCCACAGAGAAATTCACAATCACTTTCCTGAAAAAACTCTACACTCCTGCACGTCTTCCAGTTGATTTCATTTATTCAGTTTACAGACAACTATATCTACCTGCTGTTTTCATTGTTTTCCACAACGCTTTCCACTTATGTTGAAAACCATGGAGAAAAGTGAAATTACATGTGGAAACTGTGGTTGAAAGCTGAAAATTAACAAGGTTTCACTGCTTTGATATGTGGTTGAGCAGTGTATTTGAGAACTTGTCCACATTTCAAAGTATTCCAAACCGTGAAATCCACTGAAATCGACCATGTTTGAGTCGATCGTGTTTCATAAGCTGCTGAAAAACAGGTCTAGAAATATCTTTTCTTAGTTATCCCCAGAGATACTTCAACAAATCTATATGTCTGTTGAAAGAGTACACAAAGTTTTCCCCAACAACCTCGTGTTTAACAACAGGGTTTTCCTCGTTTTCCACAATTTGGAGAGTTTTTTTACCCATGCCCTTGCATTGGGAAAACAGCCGTGCAGGGGAACAGATACGAACAACTCCACATCGATTCCTTGTGCAAACCGTTCTTGACGGTCATCAAAGAGACACATATAATTTCGGGGCTTATGTAATCAATTAAGGGGTTCGTCTACCCTAGGAGGAATGCCGCAATGAAACGTACTTACCAGCCTAACAAGCGTCGTCGCGCCAAGACCCATGGCTTCCGTGCCCGCATGGCTACCCGTGGTGGCCGTGCTGTTTTGAAGGCCCGCCGCGCTAAGGGCCGCAAGCGCCTGACCGTCTAACAGCGGCAGGGCTTGGTTGGAGGAGCCCTTGAGGGGCACCGTCAAATCCAAGGATGACATGGAGCGCCTCTTCCGTGAGGGGAGGCGCTCTTCTTCGTATTTGATGAACGTCATCGTTGGGCCTTCTGGCGAGGCCGATCCCCAAGGGAGATGGGCCTTCATCGCGGGAAAGAAGCTCGGCTGTGCTCCCCTGCGCAACCGCTGCAAACGCGTGATGCGCGCTGCAGCAGCAGAGCTCGGCGGTCCCTGGCCCCAGCTTGACGTTGTCTTCATCGCTCGCCACAAGACTGCTTATGCAGACCATCAGGCTGTCTTGCGCGAGATGCAGAAGTGCCTGCGCAAGCTTGGTGTCCAAGATGAGCTGTGACGAGCACGGTTGCCAAGAGGGCAGCACTCCCCCACCCCTAGGTGATCGGGGAGATGCGCAGCCGGCTTGGAAGCCAGAGGACCTCTACGGTGCAGAGGTGGAAGACCCGCAAGCTCAAGCCAACGGCTTCTTCAACACCCTTGTGCGCATCCCCAAGAAGGCTGCGATCGGTTTCATCAGGTTCTACCAGAAGGCTGTCTCACCGCTTTTCCCCAGAACCTGCAGGTTTGTACCCAGCTGTTCGCAATACGCTATTATTGCTGTTCAGCGCTATGGGCTCGCTAAAGGGGGGTTGCTTGCCATCAAACGGCTCCTCAAATGCGGACCCTGGCATCCAGGTGGCTACGACCCAGTTCCCTGAAGGCTGAGCCTGTGCACCATCTGATGTGTAATGCAAGTGTTGGCTGGGGTTGTCCCCCAACCCGAGAGGAACATATATGTGGGATTCGATACTGAACGGCTGTGCTTGGCTGTTGTATCAGCTGGCAACCGTTGTTGGTGACTGGGGTCTTGCGATCTGTATCGTCACCATCATCATCCGCCTGCTGCTCTTCCCTGTGCAGCAAAAGCAGCTCAAGTCCAGCTTTGGCATGCAGGAGCTCCAACCCAAGATGCAGGCACTGCAGGAGAAGTACGCAGACGACCAGCAGCGTCTGTCTGAAGAGATGATGAAGCTGTATCAGGAGGTGGGCTTCAACCCCCTCGCAGGCTGCCTGCCCATGTTGATCCAGATGCCCATCTTCATCATCCTGTTCCAGACCCTGCGCTTCAAGCTCGCCGACTACCAGGTCGAAGGCCAGCTGGCAGTGAGCTTCTACAACATCCTGCCGGACCTCACGCTCACCATCCCAGACGCAGGCTTTGGCATCTGGTACTGCGTGTTCGGCATCCTGTTCATCGTTCTCTCTGTTGGTCCCATGGGCTATCAGCTCATCAAGCAGAACACCAACAAACAGAACGAGTCTATGACTTGGATGATGCTCATCTTCTTCGGCCTGATGTTCATCTACATGGCGTGGATCTCCCCCGCCGGCGTCATCCTCTACTGGGCCCTGTCCTCTGGCTTCGGTTTTGTCCAGCAGATTATCACCAATCGCGTTCTCAAAAAGAAGCGCGACGAGGAGATCGCAGAGCTCAACCTCCCCGAGAAGATCGAGGTCGATGTGGAGCGCAAGGTCAAGAAGAAGCGCCCCCACAAGAAGCATTAAGCTTCATCGTTCAGCGCACACCGCTGCAACAGGCACCCACCTGGGTGTCTGTTTTTTATGCTTGTTTTTTTGATGGCTTCGTTCATTATCGTTCACGTCGTTTGCTGCACGCGTCTATCACCTTCCCGCAGAGACCGGCAGCGCCCCCTAATCAAGGAGAGCTGTTATGCCTGAAGAATTCGAGAGCTTTGAAGAAGAGGAGCTCGAAGAGGTCGTCGAGTTGGAAGAGGATGAAGAACGCGAGTTCACCGATGAGGAGCTTGACCTTGTTGCAGACACCGCCATCGACACTCTGAAGGAAATCCTCGAGTACTTCGATATCACCACAGCTGAGATCAATGAGTACGAAGGTGACGAGGGTGAGATTATCCTCGACATCGTCGGAGGCGACGAGCTTGCCATTCTCATCGGCCGCCGTGGACGCACGCTCGATGCCCTGCAGCTGCTTGTCTCAACCATCAGCTTCCGCAAGCTGGGCTTCCGCTATCCCGTCACTGTGGATGTTGAGAGCTACAAGCATCGACAGCGCCAGAAGATCGAATCCATGGCCCTTTCTGCTGCCAACCGCGCGTATCGCCAGGACCGAGAGATCAAGCTGCGCCCCATGAATCCCTATGAGCGCCGTCTTGTCCATATGGCCTTGCGCGACGACGAGCGTGTGGAGACGGTCTCTGAAGGTGTCGACCCCAACCGCTGTGTTGTCGTTCGCCCGCTCTAACACCTTGAACTGAGATTTTTGTAATACGAAATAGATAGGGTTTCACGTGAAACAGACCGAAGAACGGAGGGCTGCACTTGCTGCGGCCCTTGGTCGCTTGGAATTGGATCTTGATCAGGTAGTTCAAGACCAGCTCCTCAACTTCCTCGACCTGGTTGTTGAGAAGAACAAGGTGCTCAACCTGACGCGCATCACGTCTTTTGACGATGCGGTGGTTCTCCATCTTGAAGACTCTCTATCGATACTTGAGACCTTCCGTCACACCTCAGGGGACTTTCTAGATATCGGTACTGGCGGTGGCTTTCCCGGCATCCCTTTGGGTATCACCACAGAGCGCAGCGGTGTACTGCTTGATTCTGTGAAGAAGAAGGCAGTTGCTGTTGGAGAGTTCATTGGAGAGCTGGGCTTGCAGGACCGTCTTAGTGCTGTTGGTATGCGGAGCGAAGAGCTTGCAGTGCAAAAGCCTGAATTCTTTGGTGTTGTTACTGCTCGTGCAGTCTCTTCCCTTCCTGCTGTTGAAGAGCTTGCCACTCCCTTACTCAAACCCAATGGACATCTCATCGCCATGCGCGGACCAGATACTGCGGAAGACATTGAACAGGCAAAGGCAGCAGCAAAGCTGCTTGGTTTGAAGTTGGTAGAGCGTGTTGAGTTTACTATTGGGCCTCAGCGGGATTATCACCGCTCGCTTTGTGTGTTTCAAAAAATCGGCAAACCACAGCTCAAGCTTCCCCGTCACCCTGGCTTTGCATCGAAGAAGCCGTTGGTGTGAGAACTCTCCCTACTATTGATAACTAATGGCTCTGTTAACCCACAATGGCGCTCTCTG
>JBJEHM010000051.1:0-3678 GCA_051876075.1 Coriobacteriales bacterium | reverse complement strand
CCCTGTCCGGCTCGGCTGTTCTGGGCTATCATCCTTCCTAAAGAATGATTCTGATGCGAGAGGGGGCGCAGATGGGGGAGGAGGGCAGCAGCAGCACCGCGCGCCCCAGCGCGCGCAGCAAGCTCTCCACGGTGCTCTGGGCCCTCAAGCTCGCCTGGTCCATAGACGCCAGGCTGCTGGTGGGCACGCTGGCGGCTGTGGCGCTGCTCGCCGTTCTGCCGGCCGTTGCCCTGGTCTTCAACCGGGAAGCCATCGACCAGCTCTCCACTTTCATCGCCACTGGCCAGGGCAGCTTCGAGCAGCTGCTGCCGGTGCTCGTCTCATACGGCGCGTTGCTGGCCGTCATCGCCGTCTCGAACCGCGTCAACGCGGAGTTCATCGGCGCCCTGCTGCAAAACACCTACACCTACGGTATGCAGGCCCACCTCATGGACGTCGTCAACGGCAGCGACCTGCTCACCCTCATGCGCCGCAACGTCAACGAGGACTTCAACTACATCATGCGCCGCTCCATGGCCCTCAACCAGCTGGTGAGCTGCATCTGCGCCATGGCCGCAAGCGCGTTCTCCATCGGCTCGCTGTGCGTCGCCGCCTACTCGCTGGCCCCTGCGGTGCTGCTCATCACAGCCGTCTACGTCGTGCTGATCGTCATCGTGTCCAGCCGCTTCTCCAAGGGGACGCGCTTCTCGTGGCCAAGGTTTCGCAAGGCGGAGGTCAAGGCCCAGTTCCTCAAGAGCATGGCGTCTGAGCCAAACGTCGCCAAGGAGCTGCGCGTCTTCGGCTGCGCAGACCAGGTGGTCCAGGGATGGCGCAACGCCTACGACGTGCGTTTGGGACTCGCCTTGGACCGCGTGCGCTCGTCCGAGCTGCGCAGCTTTGCCTCGGGCGCCATCTTCTACATCTTCCTGGCCGCATGCATGGGCGTGATGCTGTGGCAGATGGCCCAAGGTCTCACAACGCCCGCCGTGGTGCTCACCGCCTTCACCCTGTGCACCAAGCTCTTCGGGGCCGTGAGCCCCCTGCTGCGCAACCTGATCGCCTTTGACGAGGCCCTCTTCAGCATCGAGCAGCAAAACGCCCTGCTCGCCATCGTCAAGGAGCCGCCCGCTCCCCAGCGGGAACCCGGCCCGTCCGCGCCGGGCGGCGGACAGGATCTGCACGCTGCGGTGACGCCGGTCTTCAGCGCCCGCGGCCTGGGATTCTCCTACACCGGCAAGCGCTGCGAGCTGCAGGGCCTCGACCTCGACATCTACCCCGGGGAAGTCGTGGCCCTGGTGGGGGAGAACGGCTCGGGCAAGTCCACGCTCGTAAAGCTCCTCATGGGCGTGCTGCCGCCGCAGGAGGGAGAGCTGCGCTTCAAGGGCGTGCCCTACAGCCAGCTGCCGCCCGACGAGCTCTCCAAGAGCATCGGCGCCTTCTTCCAGGACTTCTACCTCTACCACCATACCCTGGGCGAGAACATCGCCTACGGCAACGTCGAGCAGATGGGAGACGAACAGGCCGTGCTCCGCGCGCTCGAGCTAGGCGGGGCGTCCCACCTGCTGCAGCGCCTGCCCCGTGGCCTGCAGACCATGGTGCGCAAGCGCATCGACCGCAACGGCGTCGAGTTCTCTGGCGGTGAAAAGCAGCTCCTTGCCTGTGCGCGCGCCTACATGGGCGACAAGGAGGTCATGGTCTTCGACGAGCCGGCCAGCATGCTCGACCCCCTGGCAGAGCTCGACCAGTTCGCCCGCATCCGCCAGCGCATCGGCGGCAAGACCGGCATACTCATCAGCCACCGCGTGGGCTTTGCCCGCCTGGCAGACCGCGTCATCGTCATGGAGGGCGGTCGCGTGGCAGAACAGGGCACCCACGAGGAGCTGCTCGCCGCCGGCGGCCTCTACGCCCGCTTCTTCAACGAGCAGGCTATGTGGTACGAGGACGAGGGGGTGCGGCGATGAGCGCGGGCAGCCAGCGGCCGCTCTCGAGCGTGGCGCCCCCCGAGCGCCCGGACGTACACATCGGCCCCGGGGAGTTCTTCCGCCTGGCCGGCCGCGCGCTTGCCGTGAGCTTCAGGGCGCGCGGTGCCGCGTCGTGTGCGGTGAGCGCCCTGGGCTTTGCGCTCGCGCTGCTCCCCTCCCTCATAGCAGCCGCGCTGGGGGTCTTCACCAACCAGGTCCAGGGGCTCTTCCAGGGCAGCGGCAGCCTGGAGGCGGCATGTGCGGGCTTGGCGGTGCTGGTGGGCCTCTACCTGCTGCAGCTGCTCTACAGCTGCGTGCGCAGCTACTACGAGCAGGCAGACACAGAGCGCATCGTCCGCTTCATCAGCCAGCGCACCTTGGAGCTCAGCTGCCGTGTGCGCATGCGCTTCATAGACAACTCCCAGGGTTTTGCAGAGAAGGTCGCCTTTGCAGACACCGCCGCCGGGCCCCAGGTGGCGAGCTCCATGCAGCTGGTAGCCCAGTGGCTGCAAAACCTCGTCTCGTTCACGGCGCTGGCCCTGGTGCTGGCCGGCGTCAACCCCTGGCTGGTGCTCGTGGTGGTGGCAACCGCTGCCCCCGGCATCGCGATCGCCTACCGCCAGGAGCGCGAGAAGTACCTCCTGGGCGCCGGCATGGCGCGCACCCAAGCCTTCGCCTCCATGTACTACCAGGACGCCACGCGCTTCCAGACCCTGCAGGAGACCCGCTTCAACCGCATCTTCCCCTATATCAAGGAGCGCAAGTGGGGGCCTGCGGTGGGGGAGTACGTTGCCGCAGACACCGCCATGAAGCGCCGCCACGTGTTGCAGAACGCTGCGGCGGACCTCGTAAGCGGCAGCGTCTACCTGGTTATCCTGTGCTTGGTGGCCTGGCAGATCTTCTGCGGCCCGGCCCTGGGCCTCGGCGCCTTCACGCTGGCCCTGAGCGCCGCTGGCCAGATGCAGCAGCTTGCCGGGCAGCTCTTCTTCGGGGTGACCCAGTTCGTTGCCAGCGCCCCCTACATGCAGGACTTCTTCGAGCTGGACTCCTTCGAGCAGGAGGCAGACGAGCCCCTGGAGCCCGGAGAGCGGCTGCAGGGCGCGGACGTGGTCTTCGAAGACGTGCGCTTCAGCTACCCAGACGCCGCGGCAGAGGCCCTCAAGGGGGTGAGCGTGCGCATCCGCGCAGGCGAGCACGTGGCCGTGGTCGGCCGCAACGGCAGCGGCAAGTCCACCTTCGTCAACCTGCTCTGCGGGCTCTATGCGCCAGACAGCGGCAGCGTGCGCGTCTGCGGGCTCGACCCCTACCGGCACCCTTCCAAAGTGAGGCCCCAACTTTCTGCCGTGTTCCAGGACTTTGCCCGCTACGAGGACACGATCCGCGCCAACATCACCGTCTCAAACCCCGGGCGCCACGCAGACGACGCAGAGCTCATGAAGCTGGCAGAGCGCGTGGGTGCCGCCGGGTTCATCACTGCGCGCAGCAGTGGGCTCGACGACGTGGTCGGCTCGTACAGCGAGCAGGGCAACAACCTCTCCGGAGGCCAGTGGCAGCGCGTGGCCATCTTGCGGGCGCTGTGGCGCGACCAGGCGCGCATCATGCTGCTGGACGAGCCCACGTCCGCGCTCGACCCGGATGCAGAGGCGCTGCTCTACCGCAACTTCGCGGAGCTGGTGGAGGACCGCAGCGCCATCCTGGTATCCCACCGCCTGGGCGTGGCCTCTGTGGTCGACCGCAT
>JBJEHM010000050.1:0-3735 GCA_051876075.1 Coriobacteriales bacterium | reverse complement strand
CGCTCAACATCTTCGGCGACCACTCCGACGTCATGGCCTGCCGCCAGACCGGCTTTGCCATGATGGCAGAGACCAACGTCCAGGAGGTCATGGACCTCTCCGCCGTCGCCCACCTCGCCGCCATCAAGGGCGGCCTGCCCGTCCTCAACTTCTTCGACGGCTTCCGCACCTCTCACGAGGTTCAGAAGATCCAGGTCTGGGACTACGAGGACCTGGCCGAGATGTGCGACTTCGACGCCGTCAAGGCCTTCCGCGACCACGCACTCAACCCCGAGCACCCCGCGATGCGCGGTTCCCACGAAAACGGCGACATCTTCTTCCAGCACCGCGAGGCCTGCAATTCCCACTACGACGCCTTCCCCGCCGTGGTCGAGGAGTACATGGACAAGGTCAACGCCAAGCTGGGCACCGACTACAAGCTCTTCAACTACTACGGTGCCCCGGACGCAGACCGCGTGATCGTCGCCATGGGCTCCATCTGCGACGTCATCGAGGAGGTCGTCGACTACCTCAACGCCCACGGAGAGAAGGTCGGCCTCGTCAAGCCGCGCCTGTACCGCCCCTGGGTCTCCGCCAAGTTCTGCGAGGCCATCCCCGCAAGCTGCACCAAGCTGGCCGTGCTCGACCGCACCAAGGAGCCCGGCTCCGCAGGCGAGCCCCTGTTCCAGGACGTCATCACCGCCCTTGCCCAGGAGGGCCGCACCATCGGCACCGTCACCCGCGGCCGCTATGGCCTGGGCTCCAAGGACACGCCGCCCTCCAGCGTCTTTGCCATCTTCACGGAGCTGGCCAAGGACGAGCCCAAGCGCGAATTCACCATCGGCATCGTGGACGACGTCACCATGCTCTCCCTGCCCGAGGACCCCAACTGCCCCAACACCGCAGCTGAGGGCACCATCGAGTGCAAGTTCTGGGGCCTTGGCGGCGACGGCACGGTGGGCGCCAACAAGAACTCCATCAAGATCATCGGCGACCACACGGACAAGTACGTCCAGGCCTACTTCCAGTACGACTCCAAGAAGACCGGCGGCATCACCATCAGTCATCTGCGCTTTGGCGACAACCCCATCAAGAGCCCGTACTACGTCAACAAGGCTGACTTTGTCGCCTGCCACAACCCCTCCTACATCACCAAGGGCATGCGCATCGTCCAAGACGTCAAGCCCGGTGGCACCTTCCTGATCAACTGCCAGTGGGATATGGAGGGCCTGGAGGAGCACCTCAGCGCCGAGTCCAAGCGCTACATCGCTGCCAACAACATCAAGCTCTACACCATCGATGCAACCGAGCTCGCCATCCAGGTGGGCATGGGCAAGCGCACCAACACCATCCTGCAGTCCGCCTTCTTCGCGCTTTCTGGCGTGCTGCCCCAGGACGAGGCCCTCAAGTACATGAAGGACGCCGCGACCAAGTCCTACATGAAGAAGGGCCAAGACGTCGTCGACTGCAACCACAAGGCAATCGACGCCGGCGCCACCGCCTTCCACCGCGTCGAGGTGCCTGCTGCCTGGGCAGACGCTGTTGACGCCAAGGCCGCACCTGAGCTCGTGGGCCGCCCGGAGGTCATCAAGCAGGTCACCCAGATCATGAAGCCCGTGGGCAACATGGACGGCGACCGCCTGCCCGTCTCCGTCTTCATGGACCACGTGGACGGCCAGTTCGAGACCGGCGCCGCCAACTACGAGAAGCGCTTTGTGGCGGTCACCGCCCCCACCTGGGACCCGGAGAAGTGCATCCAGTGCAACCAGTGCACCTTCGTCTGCCCCCATGCCTGCATCCGCCCCTACGCGCTCAACGCGGAAGAGATGGCAGCTGCGCCCGCGCAGACCAAGCACGCCCCGGTCAAGGCCGGCAAGGCCAAGGGCCTCTACGAGTACAGCCTGGCTGTGAGCCCCATGGACTGCATGGGCTGCGGCGTGTGCATCGGCATGTGCAAGGTGGGCGCGATCGAGATGGCTCCCGCGGAGCAGGAGTTCGAGCAGCAGGAGAGCTTTGACTACTGCGCCCTCAACGTCTCTGTCAAGCCCGAGACCGTCGACCTCACCCTCAAGGGCATGCAGTTCAAGCACCCGCTGCTGGAGTACTCCGGCGCCTGCGCTGGCTGCGCCGAGACCTCTTATGCGCGCATCGTGAGCCAGATGTTCGGCGACCGCATGTACGTGGCCAACGCCACCGGCTGCTCGTCCATTTGGGGTGGCCCGGCTGCAACCAGCCCCTACACCGTCGACCACAACGGCCACGGCCCCGCTTGGTCCAACTCCCTGTTCGAGGACAACGCCGAGTTCGGCCTGGGCATGTACATCGGCTACGAGGCAACCCGCGAGATCCTGGTCAACGCCGCCAACGAGATCCTCTCCCACGACCCCGACCTGGTCGTGCGCGACACGCTCGAAGACTGGCTGGCCAACAAGGACGACGCCAACGAGTCCAAGCGCGTCACCGCCGAGCTGCTGCCCTTCCTGGAGCAGCTGGCAGAGGACGGCAACGAGGCCGCAGCCACCATGCTCGAGCACAAGGACCACCTCACCAAGAAGAGCTTCTGGATCTTTGGCGGCGACGGCTGGGCCTACGACATCGGCTTTGGCGGCCTGGACCACGTGCTGGCATCTGGCAAGGACGTCAACATCTTCGTCTTCGACACCGAGGTCTACTCCAACACCGGCGGCCAGGCCTCCAAGGCGTCCAACATCGGCCAGGTTGCCCAGTTCGCCGCTGCCGGCAAGGACATCAAGAAGAAGTCCCTGGCAGAGATCGCAATCTCCTACGGTTACGTGTACGTCGCCCAGGTTGCGATGGGTGCCAAGCCGGCCCAGACCCTCAAGGCCATCCAGGAGGCAGAGGCCTACCCCGGCCCGTCCATCATCATCGGCTACAGCCCCTGCGAGATGCACTCCATCAAGGGCGGTATGCTGCACTGCCAGGAGGAGATGAAGAAGGCCGTCGACTGCGGCTACTGGAACCTCTTCCGCTTCAACCCCAACGCTGGCGATGGCAACAAGTTCATCCTGGACAGCAAGGAGCCGCAGGGCGGGTACCGCGAGTTCCTGATGAACGAGGCCCGCTACAGCCGCCTGACCCGCGAGTTCCCGGAGCGCGCAGAGGAGCTGTTCGCCGGCAACGAGCGCGCCGCCATGGAGCGCTACGACCACCTGCTCAAGCTCAAGGAGATGTACAGCGCGCTGTAAGCCGCCGCTGAGCACGAACGCAAGCGAAGGGGGTGCCCGTTGGGTGCCCCCTTCGCGTTTGCAGCGGCTACAATGGGGCGAACAGAAGAAGACGTCCCGTTGTGGAGGAAAGCGGGTGGGATTCCCGCACGGTACCGCCGCTGTGATCGGGGAACGCTTGAGCGTGACCCCGTCAGCCAGAATGCTCCCCGGGAAGCGTGCCTGCGCAGGCGGCGAGTTACCGCCGGCGCACCCTCCCAGCTGCTGGGGGCTTTGCGTAGCAACTGCCAGGCCGCGCTCGCTCAGCGCGGCTTTTGTGTTTGCCGTCCTTTCTTCTGAATGCGGTGCCCGCCGGGCGCTGCGTTGTGGCCAGGGCCTGCGGGCCCGCGTTGCGCGGCCGGGTGAGCACCGGCTGCGGGGAAAGGAGTGCGATGAAGCTCAAGAGCAAGGTGGTGGCAGCGCTGACCAGCGCTGCGGTGGCGGTGAGCCTGTGCGGCTTTGTGCCCGCGGCGGCCTTTGCAGACGGCGTGGTGCAGGGCGCCCAGGAGGTGCCGATCCCGGCGCAGCTGCC
>JBJEHM010000049.1:0-3801 GCA_051876075.1 Coriobacteriales bacterium | reverse complement strand
GGTGGATTCCCAAAGTCGAACGTAGTTTTGGGTAGTTCATTAGACGCAGCGTTAGGGGCAATTACGTTCCACCTTGCGAATAGGTTCATGCTGCTGCTACGTTCGACCTTGGGAACTGAGCGCTGCCTTTCCTGCCGGCTAGCCTTCTGAGCGCTCGATGGGCTTCTTGCCCGGCTCGGTCCCCGGGACCATGGCGTGCGGCACGAGCCAGCGGCTCTTGATGACCTCCTTGGGCTCGATCCTCTGCACGCCGAGCTTCTCAAGCTCCGGCCCGATGCAGGGCCACACGCGGTCGATCGCCGAGCCCCTTTCCAGCGAGCGCAGGGGGTAGCTGTTCACGTGGCTGGTGACCAGGATCGCATCCTCGGGCTTGAGCGCGTCGAAGTTGGTGATCGTCTTGGGGAGGATATCGCGGAGCTCCTCGTGCTGGCGCTCAGCGTTGGGTTTCTGGTAGCTGCAGTAGGGATCACAGAAGTACACGGAGCTGCGGTGCTCGCCCGTCTTGCGGTTGACCTCGATGCCCTCGACGTCGGCGTTCTCAGCGCCCTGGTCGGTGAGTATGACGCCGAACCAGGCCTCGTACTTGTCGCCGAACACCTCCTGGAGCATGTCCAGGGCCGCGACCACGCTCTTCTTGGTCCTGTCGGGCAGCAGGATGTAGAGCTGGAAGCGGAAGTCCTTCCACTGGAACGACAGTATGCACTGGGTGTCTATTTCTTTGCGACCCAATACCGTGTCCATCTGGACGGCGTTGGCGCGCTTCTCGAGCGGCAGGGCGATGAAGTCCTCGTAGCGGCGGCCCTCCAGGTCCTCCTTGGCGATGCACGACTTGGCGTACTCGCCCTTGCGGGGCTTGTCGCGCGTGCGGCGGCTCACGATCTCCACGCTGTCCAGCTTGGTGATGCCCTCGAGCAGCTCCTCGCTGTTCCAGCGGTACAGCGTGCTGACGCTGAAGAGCTCTCCCATCCAGGGGTTGGCGCTGTAGATGGCGTCCAGGGACTGCCTGCGGCTCAGGCCGTAGCGCAGGGCCTCCAGCACGCGCACCATGTCCTCGCCCTCCACGCACAGGCCCTTGCGGGCCGCGCTGCGGGTCTCCTCGGCCATCTTGTCGGCGATCTCTGCGATGTAGAACCTGTAGGGGTAGCCGCAGTCGCGACGGGACTTGAGGTCCTCGCAGCCGTTGCACACGAAGGGGGTGCGCTGGTGGCGCGGGCACACGGCGGTCTCGAAGTCCGGGCACACCAGGTTGCAGCGCACGAGGGCGCACTTCTTGCACAGCGTCCGGCACGGGCCGGGCTTCTTGCAGATGTTGTTGTGCTTGCACTTGCCCCTGTGGATGCAGAGGTTGCGGTCCTCGAGCACCTTGTAGCCGGGGTGCTCCTCGGTGGCGTGGCGCATGATCTCCTCGCGCACGGTCGACTGGCTGCGGCCGATGTCGTCGGCTATCTTGGCCACCCTCTCGCCCTGGTCGAGCCCTCCCTGGATGTCCCTGCGGTCCCTCAGCGCCATCTTGACGCGGTTCTTCTTGCCCATGTGCATCCTCCTAAATGATTGGGACAGAACATCCCAGATTTTAGGATGCAATCAACCACTTCGAGGTGCAGCGCAGAAAAGGAGGAGCGCTCCCGCAGGACGCCACGCTAAACTCATGCCATCTGATGGGCGCGACCGGCCGGGAGGTGCGAGGTGGACTCGAAGGAGATAGTCGGCACCATACTAAAGCGCCAGATGCGCAGCCAGCGATCGCTCGCACTCCAGCTCGACATCCCCCCGCAGACCCTCAACAACAGGCTCCACTCGAGCAAGGATTTGGCCGTGGGCGACTACGCGCGGATGCTCGACGCGCTGGGCTACGAGCTCAAGGTGGTGCCCAAGGCAGACGACCGCCCCGAGTTCACCGTCAGCTCCGGCCCCTCAGCATCTGGGGAGTAGTGCCCCTCTTCCTCCAGAAGGCCTCCTTGGGCTCGAAGCGCACGGTGCCGTCGTAGGAGACCACCACGTCGAACAGCTCGGCCTCCGAGTCCGACTCGAGCGCGGCGGCCAGGTCGGCGCGCGTGGCGATGCCCCTCGTGACGTCGGCGCGCGTCACCAGCCCCAGCTCGACTCGCGACTGCGGGGAGAGCGCTGCGGCGAGCTCCGCCTCGGGCGCCATGGCGCGCACGTGGCGGTTGTCCGGGGACAGCCTGTAGAACTCGGCTGCCTGATCGGGCGTGAGCCCTCCGTGGAGCGCCTCGACCACCAGGGAGCCCAAGAGGGACTTGCCCTTGCGGTCGACGCCAGCTGCATGCGCGGCATCCTTTATGCGGTTCCCAAGAGAACCTGGCGAGGTAAAGCGCTTTCCCTTGTTCGGTCCCTTCGTGCAGACGAACAGGGGGTCGCTCGGCTCGAGACCCCACCTGTACGACAGGTAGCCGTCCAGCGCCCTCTCCGTCTCCGCGTTCAGCAGCGAGGGGCGGCCGCCTACCATCAAGACCGCGCCGTCGCGGGCTGTCTTGCGGTAGTCGCCCACGTTTGCGGGTTGCAGCGACTGCTGTCCGACGCCGTTGTAGATGGCGAGGCACACGAGTGCGTAGGTCATCTGGCCGGACATGGTGGTCGCCTCAGAGCGCGCGCACTCGATCATCCTTATGAGGTCGGTTGCCTCGAGCCTGTCCTCCCACTCCCTGTCGGGACTGGACTTGGGGGTCGGCAGGCTTCTGAACGGGTTCCCGGGCGCCATTTCCTGTGCGACTGCGTAATCGAAGAACGCCCTCAGACGATTGAAGGCAATCCGGCGGTTCTCCAAGCTGGGAAGCTGCTCCAGCCAGGGCCCGACGTCCTCTGCCGTGGCGAAGAGCACCTCGTCGGGGCCGCCGACCCAGTCGGCGAGCTTCCAGAGGTCGCTGCGGTAGTTGAGCCTCGTCTTCCTGGAGTGCCCTTTGAGGTCGCCGAAATCGTCGAGCAGGCCGAATGCTGAGAACTCGGCGGCATCCTCGGCTGCCTTGCGGTCAGACTCTGCAGCGCGCTGCTCGCGACTCTGAGGCCCGGTATGCCCAGCCCCTGGGGTGGCGATTCCCTCGAAGGGGTTGCTCTCGATGATGTCCTCCCTCACGAGGAAGCTGAAGAAGAGCCTGAGCATGCAGAAGTAGGTGGCCTTGGAGCTGTCCGAGAGCCCTGCGGACCTGATCCACTCGTCAACCCCGGCAACGTCGACACAGAGCGCCTCGTCGACTCCGCCACACGCTCTTATGAAGCTTCCCAACGCGCTCGAGTAGGCTTTCCTGGCTCCCGGGGAGTGGCCTTGCTCTGCGTTGTAGGCGTCCAGGTAATCGAGCAGCTCCCGCTTGTCCAAGAGCACACCCCCCGTCACCCGAGGCCGCGCCGGGCCTCGGGGTGGACGGCCCACTCGGGGATGGCGTCGACCTGCGCCTTGATGCGCTGCAGCACGTCGGGGAAGTCGAAGTCGCACTCGAACACGTCGACCTTGAAGGCAGGCTGGCCCTCCTCGCTGTACTCGACCATCCTGGGGAAGTCCGTCACGTGCCAGCCGATCTGTGGGAAGTAGACCTCCACGGCGAAGTCTTCGTCCTGGTCGAACTCCTCGAGCTCTTGGATGAGGTCCTTGACGAGCATGGCTGCCCTCCTGCCTGCGCGGTCACCTGAGACACGGTGGATTGTATCCACAGCGGCAGCCAGGAGAGGGGCTGATAGCTGCGTTGCACCTTGCGAATAGTGGCGAGAGCCATGCGGCGGGCGGTAGAATGGGAGTCGAAGAGGGGCCGTATCCCACGCCCGGCAGCGCGATTCTCAAGGTCGAACGCA
>JBJEHM010000048.1:0-3817 GCA_051876075.1 Coriobacteriales bacterium | reverse complement strand
CGACCTTGACGCCGTATCCAACGGGGTGGGATCCCGGAGGAGACCAGGTGTTGCTGCGAGTGACGACGGTACCGTCCTCAAGCTCGGTACGCCACTGCTTTCCATAAGCCATGTTGTACTTCCTTTCCTCTCAATTCTTTGGAGAAGGCCTTTTGAAGCACCTCTGGGTTTGGAACCTTCCGCCACACTCGAAAACAACAGCGCCCTATACACTGTTGCTTTGTCTGTGACGTCTAACCGCTTGATTTGCAGGGCCTTGCAGAGCCTTGCGATCGTCTAAGTGGTTAAGTTCCGCTCCTATTGGAGCCTCTACCTTTCCCCTTACGAAATTGACGCATCTGATCCGGATTGCTTGTCGAAGGTGTCTGGGGCAACGACCGCGCACCGAACCGGACAGGGATAGTGTAGACCTAAAATTGCCCCTGATTTTGAGAGAGTAGCTTGCATCTTAATCTATCTAGAGAATAGAGAATCAAGCCCCTTGGGTTTCGTAACAAATCGTCCCGCTTTGTCCTGTAAACCTTTCAAGCTCCAGACAGTCACAGGAGGCAGACGCGCTATGGGCATGCTCGATGCGTGTTGTTTGTGGCCGGCATCTGAGATGGAGGTGGGCCGGCAGATGTGGCGCTCACCTGGCAGAACACCCGCAAGCGCTGTTTTGTATATACCCCATAGTTGCTAGGAATTCTCCGCGCTCCTTCAAACTGTCTGCCAGCGGTTATCTAAGCCTGGGGTTCGGTTTCTCTAACTCTTGTATAATTAGCCGAGTTGCGTTTTTTGAGGAAAAGGAAGACACATGGCTAATCTGAAATTCACCCTCACCTCATATGACCCGGTCTACGCCGTGGCCCCCGAGGTTAAGATCGCAGAGTCCGAGGTGCGCGCACAGGCCCTGCGCTGGCTTGAGCTCAACTGCTGCAAGGAGGGCGAGAAGGCCAAGCTCACCGACCAGTTCGTCCGCTCTCACGTCGAGGAGCTCAAGAGCGTCGACGAGCTCTTGATCTTCATCCGCTACAACATGTACAAGGACAACCGCGAGGCCCAGCAGCTGGCAGACCAGGACGTCATCATCGCCAAGCTCGCCGAGCGCCTTGTCGAAGAGCTCCCCCAGCAGCTTGTGGACGAGTGCATCTACGCTGCCCGCATGCGCATCGACGACGCCTTCCGCCGCGGCGGCATCACCGCTGCAGACTACTGCGAGAACAACGGCATCACAGAGGCAGAGCTCATCGCCAACGTGGATGCAAAGGCCATCCAGAGCCTCAAGGAGGACTCCGCCCTCGCCGCCATGGCAGACCACATGAACTTCACGCTCGAGCCCGAGGACTTCTACGCCATCATCCCCGGCGACTCCATCGAGGAGAAGGCCTACAAGCGCCGCCAGATCGAGGCAGACGGCCGCCTTGCCGGCATGGAGGACTACGCCCTCAAGACCAAGGCCCTCAACTACGTCATGGACAACGCCATGGTCAAGCGCGTCGATGACCCGAGCGTCGAGTACGTCCGCTACGGAGATGTCAGCTCTGTCGTCCAATCCGCTGCAGCCGAGTACCCCGAGGCCTTCGGCCTGTAAGCTGTCAAACAGCCCAAACTCGCTACAGAGCAGAGCCCGCAGCAGTGCGGGCTCTGTTTTTGTCAGTTGCCGCAGCCCTGCAGGGCACCCCAAATACAGCGCACAAACAGACACAGGGGGAGGAACCTCGCGTCCCTCCCCCTGTGCACACAGAAACTGTTATCAACCTTTAGAAGCCGTTGCTGAGCATGCCGGTGAGGCGCTCGCGCTCCTTGCGGCGCTCTGCCTCGGAGACAAAGCCCTCAGGGGCGTCCTCGATTTTGAGGATCTCGACCTCGAAGGTGAGGTCATGGCCTGCCAGCGGATGGTTCTGGTCGATGGTGACGAAGTTGTCGTCCACAGCGATGACGGTGCAAGGGAGCTTCTCTCCGTTCTCTCCCCAGATCCAGATGCGCTTACCGGGCTTGACGCCCATGGCCAGCGCCTCGACGGGGATCTTGTCCGTGAAGTCATCGCGGTATTCCCCGTAGGCGTCGTACATCCCAACAGTGAAGGTGCGCTTCTCCCCTTCCTCGTTCATCTCGAGGATAGCCTGCTCAAAGCCGTCGATGGCCTGATCCATGCCGGTCTGGAAGACCATGGGCTTGTCGGCGTCTGCATAGCCGAAGACGCTGCCGTCTTCGAGAGTGCCCTTGTACGTAAGGGTAACGGTGGATCCGATCTGCATAGCGTTATGTCCCCCTTTAGAAAACGCTGAAACTTTCACATGCCAGACTACGGTACAGGTAGGAAGGGTTAATTTCAACGTCTTGTTTCCACCCGTAGCCATGGTGAAACGCTTGCCCTCGACCTAGATGGGGAGCTGTGCGTGCCACAGTGCACGTCTGAATACAGGGGACGTGGCCTGGATGCTGCAACATCGGCGTGGAGGAACAAGGTCTTGCAGGCATGTGCCGCAGCATACAGCGCAGGAGTTGCTCCGCTGCCTCCGCCTCCATGCCTCCAGGCAGGCGAACTGCTATATACTTTAGAAGTTATGCTTATTAAAGGGGGAAGCACGCAATGGCAACACAGCAGCAAGTCAAGCCGAGGAAGATCTACATACCTGTAGACGGCATTCAACGCCATGAGGACTTCGAGTGCTGGTATGAGGACGGCAGCCTGTTCTGCACCGTCACGGGCGACTTCAAGGCAGAGACAGACAAGGTGCATCTGCTTGGCCGCACCGGCGGAGAGATCGCTCGTATCAAGCCAGACCACAAGGCCCTCACAATGGACATCCGCGTAGACAAGTGGACCTACCGCCTGCGCACGTACGTGATCTTCAAGCACTACTTCTTCGAAGGCATGCTGTGGCAGATGTTCGGCTCCATCAGCAACGGCCGCGCCAACTTCCGCAACGAGGACACCTCGAAAAACGACGTGCACATCGTGCGCCTGAGAGACTTCAAGGGGCACGGACCCTGCTACGAGGTCCGCGTCAAAGAAATCCACAAGCTGCGCCCCGCTGCCGCCGTCACGGTGGCAATGATGGTTAAGGAGTACTACAAGGGCCTGAGCGAGGGCGAAGGCGACGAGAAGATGAACCCCATCAAGAAGCTCTGGCGCCTCATCAACGACACAGGCTACACCTACGACCAGCTTGTGGCCCGCGGAGACATCGTCCCGCGCGAGTACGCAGACCTCGCCAACGAGAACGCCCAGCGCCTCCAAGGCTCAAAGCAAGAAGAGAAAGACGAGGACTAGACTCCCCTCCCCCTGCAAACAGACAGCTGAAAAAGGCCTCTCCTGAGGCCTTTTCTTTTGACTCTGTTAACCCACAATGGCGCTCTCTGTACGTCATTTCGACCGGAGGCGCTGAAAGCGCCGCAGTGGAGAAATCTCGGGTTGAGCCGCAAGACCGCCTCTCTCGAGCTTCGGTCTCCTGGCTCCCCCCGAGATCTCTCCACGCGCTCGCTTTCGCTCGCTTGGTCGAGATGACGTGCAGAGAGGTTGAGCTCCATCCTGGTCTAACAGAGCCTTTTCTTTTGGGTTGAAAGCACAGAGAAGAGCCCCCTGGCCGCATGTTGAGGGCCAGGGGGCTCAGTGACTCTAGCTCTAGCTACTGCACGTTTACAGAGCACGCAAGCAGCTGCCAGATACTGTGCGCCTTAGTTCTTCTTGGCGGCCTGGGGGCCAGCGAAGATGAAGAAGTGCACGAAGGGGAGCAGCAGCGCGATGAGGTCGAGAGGCATAGCCAGGGGGTTGGACTTCCAACCAGGAACCGCGAGCGGGCAGACGATGCACAGCACGGCCAGGAAGGCT
>JBJEHM010000047.1:14479-16539 GCA_051876075.1 Coriobacteriales bacterium | reverse complement strand
TGGGCATGGCCTTTTGAAGGGGGCAGAGTAGCAGAAGCATCTATCCGAATTACCCACCTGGATACGACCAGAATTTGCCTTTTCGTCCGCTCCGATTTGGATGCACGACCGCCGCAATCCGAAATGCGCAGGTCAGAACGGAGCTATCTTTTGGGCGATAATGCGTCTTGAGAAAGAACTCCATCGAAACTACACAACATGGGGGGACAGGCGTGAGTCCACTCGTCTTCATCCTATGTGCGCTACTCCACAGCGGTGCGCAGCTCAAACACAAGCTGAACACGTCGTAGACAAGCACTCAGGTGCAAGGCTCGCCAGGGTTTCGAGGATTCTTGGCAGAGAAGGGCCCTTGTGTACTCCTGACCTTCACGAAGAGAGGTGGCCGGGGCAGACGCACGCCCCTTCGTGGCAGAAATCAGCCCTTGTGCACTCCCCTGGTGGCCCCATCGGCCCCGACGGAGCTCCCAGGCCCTCCGCTGCGACACCCCCTGCGGTACACCAAGGCCGTTTTCTGCCAAGAATCCCCCAAACCCTGGCGAGTTCGTTGGTGCTGTGCATACGTACGCATTTGCAACGCAAGGACAAACGTCGGGCCCCGCCTGAATGTCCCCTGGCCGAGAAGGCCGCCGCACAACCAAACGCCCCCGTGGTACGGTCACTCAGATCATTCCACAGTTAGACACCCTTGCGGCGCTGCCCCGGTTCTTCGCCGCACCCGAGGAGCTACGCTTGAGTGATCTTGCACTGAAGCCGCCTGTCGAATTGCTTGAAGGAGCAGCGTTTGCCTGCACGCTCAGCTGCTTTTGGAATTGCAGACTTGAATTGCTGCGGATTTCCCTGTATTAAGCCTTGTCCGCATTTCTCGGGGAAGGTGGGAGCATGGCTGATGTGGGTGTATTGCAGTTGTTGGAGAGCCTTGGGTCTGGCAAGGCGGCGCTGAGCAGCGTGGCGCAGGGAGCGCTTGACCAAGCGGGGCTTGTGCTGACGGGTGCCCAGGTCGAAGCGCTTGCGTGCGTTGAACGCGACGCCCTGGCCGCACAGGAGCGCGTGAGCTTTGGTCCAGGGGCGCTGGATTCCATCGTGGCCGCGTTTGCAGGCTCGCCCTATGTGCAGCAAGACAGCATAGAGCCGCTGATGCATGAGCTGCTGGGGGCCTTCTACGAGCTGCGGGAGGACTTCCCCGCGCAGGTCAGCGACCAGGAGATTGTTCGCGAGCTGAGCGGCGCATTTGACGGCGAGGCAGCAGGGAGCACAGAGCTTGCTGCGGCAATCGCAGAGCGCACGCTGCACGAGGCCATGGCCGCCGACGAGCTCGCAGCCTACGAGTTGATTGACGACGAGGGAAACGTCTACCGCTGGGACCCGCAAGAATGGCACGACGACATCACGGCAGACGGCTGGCTGGGCGAGCGTTGGGAGGAAGACTATGAATGAGCAGCACAGCTCCGCTACCGTCCCCGTTGGCGCTGGCGGCGGATTAGGGGCAACGGGCGAGAGCGGGCCCAACGCCGCGCAGCTCGCGCCGCGCGCTGCCGATTGTGGCGGCTCAGACGCCAGGCTCGCCGCTAGCAACGAGGAACTGCTCGAAGCCTCGCAGCGCGGATTCGCCCAGCTCATGCAGCATGTGTGCCGCCTCTACACCTGCGGGGACTCGAGCAGCGTCTCTGGCGCGGAGGCCTCCCAGCTGGCGAGCTCCGTGCTCTATGTGCTCGGCAGCGGGCAGGCTGGCGGCGACAAGGCCCTCCTCCGCGCCCTGGCACGCGAGGACGTGGTGGAGCTGTGGACGCAACGCCGTCAGGAGCTGAGCGCACGCATGGAGCACACCATGGAGCTCTGGCAGACAGCGCTCACAAGCATGCCGCCGCTCAACAACATCGCCCTGCGCGACACCCTGGCCAGCATCGGGCAGCTGCCGAGTGTGTACGACACCTTCTTTGCCGCGCACGAAGTCCCCGCGAGCATCGACTACCCGCTGGCGGTGCCCGTAAGCGAGGAACTCCAGGGCCTCGACTACCTCGACGCCTGGCTGCAGCAGCTCATCGACGAGGCTCGCTTCCTGG
>JBJEHM010000047.1:5459-14379 GCA_051876075.1 Coriobacteriales bacterium | reverse complement strand
GTCACTGCCTGGTAATAGCGGTAGCCGCCGCAGAAGTTGGCGGCGTCAAAGCCGTTGCCCGCCAGGATGCGGCAGGCGATGTAGCTGCGCAGGCCGCTTTGGCAGATGACGAAGACCGGCTTGCCGGCGGGCAGCTCGTGCAGGCGCTCGCGCAGCTCGTCGACCGGGATGTTCACAAAGCCCTCGATGTGGCCGCGCTCGTACTCGGCAGGCGTGCGCGTGTCCAGCAGAGTCACAGAGCCGTCGTGCAGCAGGCAGGACAGGTCCTCGAGATGCCACTGCCTGAGTATGCCCTGCGCGATGTTGTCCGCCATGTAGCCGGCCATGTTCACCGGGTCCTTGGCGCTGGAGTACGGCGGCGCATAGGCGAGGTCGAGGTCCTTGAGCTGCGGCGCGGTCATGCCGGCGTGGATGGCCGTTGCCAGCACGTCGATGCGCTTGTCGACGCCGTCGTAGCCCACGGCCTGGGCACCCAGGATGCGCATGCTCCCCTCCTCGAAGACGAGCTTGAGCGTCATCACCTTGCCGCCAGGGTAGTAGCCGGCGTGGCTCATGGGAGACAGGATGATCGTGTCCACGTCGTACCCGGCGGCCAGCGCCGCGCCTTCGTTGAGGCCGGTGGCCGCGGCAGTCAGGTCGAAGACCTTGAGCACGCAGCTGCCCTGGGAGCCGCGGTACTCGCTGTGAAGCCCGCAGATGTTGTCGGCGATGATGCGCCCCTGCTTGTTGGCGGGTCCGGCCAGGCTGATGAGTGCGTTCTCGCCCGTCACGGCATGCTTGACCTGGACGGCGTCGCCTGCTGCATAGATGTCGGGCACGGAGGTCTCCATCGCTGCGTTGACCACGATGCTGCCCTTGATGCCCAGCTCAAGGCCCGCGTCGCGCGCAAGCTGCGTGTCTGGCGTGACGCCGATCGCGAGCACGGCCATGTCTGCCTCGAGGGGAGCCGCGTCTTTCACCAGCACGCGCACGCCGCCGTCTTCGGTCTGCTCGAAGGCCTGCACGCTGCGGCCCAGCTCCAGACGGATGCCGTGCCTGCGGCACTCGGTGTGGATGAGGGCGGCCATGTCCGGGTCGAAGGGCTTCATCAGCTGCTTGGGGCGCTGCACGATGGTGACCTCCAGGCCCAGCTCGCGCAGGTTCTCTGCCAGCTCGAGCCCGATGAAGCCGCCGCCAGCCAGCACGGCGCTGCGCGGGCGCTCGCGCTCGATGAAGTCCTTGATGGCGAAGGTGTCCTCAACGGTGCGCAGCGTGAAGAGGTGCTCGATGTCCGTCCCGGGCACGGGCGGCAGGCTGGGCTTGGCGCCGGGGCAGAGCACGAGCTTGTCGTAGGGTTCCTCGAACTCCTCTCCCGTTTCAAGCGCACGCACGCTCACGGTCTTGCGGTCTGGGTGGATGGCGGTGACCTCGTGGTGCACGCGCATTTCCACGCGGAAGCGCTTCCAGAAGCTCTCGGGCCTCTGCAGGGTGAGCTTGCTGCGGTCCTCGATCACGCCGCCGATGTAGTAGGGCAGGCCGCAGTTGGCGTAGCTGATGTAGCCGCTGCGCTCGAAGACGACGACGCGCGCCTGCTCGTCGAGCCTGCGGATGCGCGCAGCTGCCGTCGCTCCACCCGCAACGCCGCCGACGATGACGACCTTGGTGCTGTTGGGGCTGCCACCCGGAGCAGCGCTGTTGCTTGAGGCGCCCATGGCTACTTCACCAGCTTGCCGGTGTAGGAGGCGATGCCGCCGATGTCGTGCACGTTGGTGAAGCCCAGCACCTTGAGGGCGTTCGCAGCCTGGCGGCTGCGGCTGCCGCTCTGGCAGTACACGTAGACGGGCTGGCTCTTGTCCTTGATCAGCGTGTTCGCGCGCTCGATCACCGGCAGCGGCACGTTCTTGGCGCCGGGGATGTGGCCGGTGACAAACTCGTGCTTGGCGCGCACGTCGAGCAGCCAGCCCTCTGTGAGGGCGTTGAACTCCTCGACGCCCTTGTTGATGTCCTTGCCCATCAGCTTGCTGAAGATGCCCATGGTGGTTCCTCCTTAGAAATGGGGTGGCCATGATGCCGTGCTGGCACTGCGCTGCTGCAGCTGTTGCAGTCGCTGGGAGGCTGCGGCGCACCCGCGGCAGAATCGCCTTTATGTCCTGCTTGTCATTCTCTCACGCGTAGCGGCGGCGCAGGGCCTCGCAGGAGTCTTGTCCCCAAAGCGCAACCTGCGATGCTGGGCGCGCAGGGGCACCTCCGCACAAGCGTGTTCGAGCGCGCCGCGGGCGCCGGGGTGCCGCGCCGCGAGGGCGTTTGGTTGTGCGGTGAGCTGCGTGAGTTCGCCCCCGGCCTTCGTGCGAGGTCCGACGCCTGTTCCCGGAAGCGCAAGTGCTCGGCCCTGCTCGGCGCCAGAGGGCTCGCCAGGGTTTTGGGGATTCTTGGCAGAAAACGGCCTTGGTGTACCGCAGGGGGTGTCGCAGCGGAGGGCCTGGGAGCCCCGTCGGGGCCGATGGGGACACCAGGGGAGTGCACAAGAGCCGATTCCTGCCACGAGGGGCCGTGCGTCTGCCCCCGGCCACCTCTCTTCGTGAAGGTCAGGAGTACACAAGGGCCCTTTTCTGCCAAGAATCCCCAAACCCCTGGCGAGCTACGATGAATGAAGTGGGCACCAGAAGAAAAGTGCGCACAGCAGAGGGGATTCTGGATCCGCAAGCAGCGCAGGCACCGACATCACATGCTCGATTGCATAGTTCGGACTCCAACGATGCAAATTGCACATAAGGGCTGCATTCTCGCGCCGCGCGGCGCTTGAAGCAGGTATGCTCTGCTCGATTCGCAGGCCTCGAGGGAAGGACGAGCATGCAGATCCTCAACAACGAAGGCGGGCAGTACGCGGCCAACATCGTCCAGGACGCAAGCGGCGGCCCAGCCATGGCGCCGGACTTCAAACCCATCTACGACGCATTCGCCCAGCGTGTGGCCTGGATCGACGGCAACGTGTGCCCGGGCGCGTTCCAGATGAACACCGCCTGGTACCGCGAGGTCCCCGGCCGCGACCCGATCTTTGGCGAGCACACCCACGACGACTGCGACGAGCTCATCGGCTTCTTCGGCAGCGACCCGCACAACCCCAGCGACCTGGGCGGGCAGATCGAGTTCACCATCGGCGGCGAACCCCACCTGCTCACCAAGTCGAGCATCATCTTCGTGCCGGCGGGCACCTCGCACAACCCCATGCGCATACTCCAGGTGGACCGCCCCATCTTCCACTTTAGCGTGGTCACCAAGCGCGCCTACACAACGGACATCTACAAGTAGCGCGCCCAGGTCAGCTCCCAGGTCAACACAAGCATGCCCAGCCCGCCAGCGGCAGGCGTTTACGCAGGTAGATGCCCTATACTCGCCTTGAGCTGAGCGCTTTGCGAGTATCGGGCTCGTATGCTCACAACCACTTGGGGGCACCCATGAGAAAGATCGCATCGGTACTGCTCGCCGCAGCCCCACGAGATGCTCGCCGTGGCCAACAGCGTCTTCGTCCCCGCGCAGGGCGAGAACTAGCGCCCCAAAGCGCGCCGCGCTTGCACGCCAAGTGAGAGGTGTACCCCCGGCCAGGCGGGCAGAATACGCATCGTAAGGAGGTGCGTTATGAACTGGCTGAACGACCTGAACAACGCGATGGACCTTATCGAGGAGCGCCTGCCTGGAGAGGTGCCCTTAGAGGAGCTGGCGCGCGCAGCGGGGTGCTCGGCATTCCACCTGCAGCGCATGTTCCCCTACCTTACGGGGCTCACCCTGGCAGACTACCTCCGCCGCCGCCGGCTGAGCCTGGCGGCGATGGAGCTCGCGGACGGCCGCCGCGTGACAGACGTGGCCTTTGACTACGGCTACGACTCCCCCACCGCGTTCACCCGCGCGTTCAAAGCCCTGCACGGCGTTGCGCCCAGCAGGGTCGCCACGGGAAAGGTCCAGGTCAAAGCCTATCCGCGCCTCGTGTTCACCCTTTCTGTCAAAGGAGATGAAGCGATGGAGTACACGATCAAGACCATCCCCGCATTCAGGGTCGTCGGCGCGCTGGCCGGGGATGACTGGACCATGGAGGAAGCCGGCCAGAAGGCTGCCGAGTTCTGGGGCCAGCTGGGTGCCAGCGGCATGTACCCGCAGATCCTGGCCTGCAAGGACGGCTCTGGACCCGAGGCCCTGATGGGCGTCTCGTTCTGCGATGACGGCCAGTTCAAGGGCTACCTGGTTGGTGTGCAGACCAACGCGCCCTGCCCGGAGCACCTGGCAGAGCGCATCGTGCCAGAGGCCACCTACGCTGTGTTCCCCTGCGTGGGCGCCCTGCCGCAGGCCATGCAGGAGCTGCAGCACCGCATCGTCCAGGAGTGGCTGCCCTCCAGCGGCTACGAGTGGGCCGAGCGCGCAGACGTCGAGCTCTACTTCGACGAGGACATGAGCTCCCCCAGCTGCCGCAGCGAGGTCTGGCTGCCCATCGTCAAGCGCGGCTAGCGGCGCCGGGGCACGAGATGATGCGCTGCGCGATGATCTCCACGCTGGAGACCTCGTCAAGCAGCTTCCAGTACAGCGGGGACAAGCCCCACAGGATGTAGCAGGGCGCGCCGACAAGCGCGCCCTTGCGTTCTTCCTCAGTCATCCAAACCTCCGTTTTGCTGAGCTGAGAGTCTAGCACGCACCGGGAATTAACCCCGCCTTCTCATTCTTGAACGCAACTTCATTTACACTGTCGAGGTACCGCACATCGAGGGGAAGGCCCGATGCCAAAAGTCCTTTACTTCGACATCGCTGCGCTGACAGTTGCCGCCATCATCATCGCCGCGCAGTTCTTCCGCAGGATGACGAGCGGCCGCTCCAACACCTGCTTGCTGCTCCTCTTGGCAGCCGTGGTCGCGGCTGGCATCTTCGACATCTGGGCCGAGTGCTACGGTATCTGGTTGCCCGCAGACGCACTCCCCATCGAGCAGCGCTGGTTCCTCTACGACGCCTACTACGCCTTCCGCCTGATCAACACACCGCTCTACATCCTCTACATCATCGCCGCCACAGACACCTGGCACAACCTGCGCCAGCACAAGGGCATGCTCGTGCTGGTGGTGCTGCCCTACCTGGTGGTCCTCGCCTCCATCGTTCTCAACCACTTCAACGGTCTGGTCTACTACGTGGACAGCTCCTACATCTACCACCGCGGGCCAGCGGTATACGTCAACCATGTGATGTCTGCCATCTACATGATCTTTGGATTCGTGTACTTGATCCACTACCGCAAGGTTTTGACAGCTGACAAGTTCGTCGCTTTGCTGATGATGTTCCCGCTCAATATCATTGCTGTGCTCATTCAGCTCTTCATCCCAGAGATGCTGGTGGAGATCTTCATGACCACCATGACCATCATGCTGGTCACCATCGTCGTCCAGCGCCCCGAGGAGATGATCAACCCCGTCGTCGGTGTGCGCAGCCGCATCGCCTACGAGACAGACATGGGCAAGGCATTCATGGTCAAGAAGCCGATGAGCGTGATCTTCGTCAAGCTGACCAACGCCCGCTCTGTAGCAACGGTTCTGGGCCATACCAGCAACAACGATCTCATGCGGCGCATTGGGGCAGAGCTCACGCAAAGCTGCGCGCACCACAAGCTGGGCGCGAGTGTCTACTACCTGGAAGAGGGCGCGTTTGCCGCCATGAGCGAATGCGGTGACGAGCAGCGTGTAGAGCAGGCGGCGCAGGAGATATCACGCCGCGTTGCACGCAGGCTCAACATCGACCAGCTAGCGCTCGACTTCAAGCCCTGCGTCTGCTACGTGCGCTGCCCCGGCGATATCGACAGCTGCGAGACGCTGCTCTCGTTTGGCGATACCTTCTACACCTACCTGCCGTCCGGCACCTGCCCAACCGTCGTGGGCCGCATGGAGGACCCGAGCATGCTGCAGCTGCAGCTCGATCTGGACGCTATCCTCCACCGCGCCGTGCGCGAGCAGCGCTTTGAGATGTACTACCAGCCCATCTTCGACGTGCGCACTGGCCGCTTTGCCAGCGCAGAGGCGCTCATCCGCTTGAACGACGAAGACTACGGGTTCATCTCGCCGGCGCTCTTCATACCCGCTGCGGAAAAGAACGGCACCATATTGCAGATCGGCGAGTTCGTCATCGAGGACGTCTGCCGCTTCTTGGAGCGCTGCAACAGCGAAGGTGTACCTCTGAGCTACGTTGAGCTCAACCTCTCCATGGTGCAGTGCATGCAGCAGGACCTGGCTCAGAGCATCATGGCCTGCATCGAGCGTCACGGCCTGCGGCCGGAGCAGCTCAACCTGGAGATAACAGAGACCTCTGCCAACACCGCGCAAGACATCGTCGAGACGAACATGAACGCTCTGGCGCAGCAAGGCGTCTACTTCTCTCTCGACGACTTTGGCACGGGCTATTCCAACGTCAGCCGGATCTTCGAGCTGCCATTCCGCATCGTCAAGCTCGACAAGAGCCTAGCAGACCGCGTGGGCTCCCAAAGCGAGCGCAGCTTCTTGCTGCAGCTGGTGCTGATGCTCAAGGAGATCGGCCTGGAGGTCGTGGTCGAGGGCCTGGAAACGCGCGATGCCGTGGAGCTCTTCAGCGCGATGGGCTGCGACTACATCCAGGGCTACTACTTCTCGCGCCCGCTGCCCGAAGAGGACTTCCTCCGCTTCCTGCGCGAGCACTAGCGCACCGCAGGCGCCTTCGCGCAGATGCGCTAGCCGGTGGTGACTTGGGTCATGTCCACAGAGAGGCTGTTCCAGTCCTTCACGAGCAGTTCCTCGCAGCCGTGGTCGCGCAGGATCTTGCGCAGGCTGGATATTGCCGCGGTCACCTTGTTCTTTGTCTTGCGGCTGTACGGTTCCTCTGGCCACAGCACCTCTGCCAGCTGCTCTGTGCTCACGGGCTCTCCCCGCTTTTCCACCAGGTACCCAAAGAGCACGAGGCTCTTGCGACGGGGGAAGAGGACCAGCTCGCCGTCGATGAAGACCTGCGGCTGAACGCCAAAGACCACTCGCACGCGCGGCTCCCTGCCCGCAAGGCACGCCGGCAGCGAAATCGTCTTCTCTGTGCGCCAGCTAGGGAGCATGTCGTCGAGCACCTCGCATATATCGCGAGCGGTGACTGGCTTCATGAGGTAGCCCAGCACATGTATGCCAAAGGCCTCCAGCGCGTACTCGTTGTAAGCGGTGCAGAAGAGGATGTTGGCCTTTGGGTAGAGCGCCTTGATGCTGCGAGCGACCTCTGTACCCAGGCCGTCTGGAAGGCGAATATCCAGGAAGGCGAAGTCGAGGGGCTCGCCTGCGGCTGCCTGCTGCTCCACAAATGCCACGGCGTCTGCGCAGGTTGAGAACAGGCTCTTTCGCGCATGGGGGAAGACTTCGTCGAGCTCTTCCTCAAGGGAGCGCAGCAAGGGGGCCTCGTCTTCCATGGCGAGGATCCTGTAGGCAAGCTGCGTGGCGCCGGCACTGTTCTCAAGGGACATCGCGGACCCCAATCTGTTGCTCAATCTGCGAATAGACATGCCCATAGTAGTCTAAGTGTGTGAGAATGAGCCAGTGATCAGGCCCTTGACCTGCACAAACGCAGGGGCCGCCAACCCGGGCAGCAAATACTGGAGGCAACGCAGCGTGACTCAAGAGGCGCTCATTCTCATAGAGCCCGTCAAGCTCGTGAACGTCATCGTCGAGGTCTGTGGCGTGGTTCTGAGCGTCATCGGCGTGGTGATCGTGCTCGTCAGCCGCATGCCCAACCGCAGGGAGACCCGCATCCTCACCGCGCTCTTCTGCTGCCTGGCGGTGGCCCTGTGCGCCAATATCTGTGGCCTGCTCGCCAAGGGGCACCCGGGTGCCTTTGCGTGGTGGGTGGTACATGTCTCCAACTTCCTGGAGTTCTGCTTCAGCTACACGGACTGCCTGCTGGTGGCGGTCCTGCTGCTCGAAAAGCTCAAGCCGCAGCCGCACTTCCGCACGGTGAAGACCGCCCTCGCCTGCTTTTACGCGTTCTACATCCTGCTCTTGGTCCTCAGCCAGAAAACAGGCTGGATCTACTTCATCGATGCAGACAACATCTACCACCGCGGGCCCTGGCACTGGGTCTCGCTCGCCATCGGCCTGGTTACGCTGCTCGTCTGCGTGGTGCTGCTGGTGCGCCACGGCGAGGACCTTCACCCGCGCATGCGCAGGGGCTTTTGGTTCTTCGTCACCCTGCCCTTCATCGCCACGGCGGTTCAGATCCCGTTCTACGGCATCTACATCATCCTCTTCTCCATGGTGGTTGGCTCCATGGTGCTGCTGGTGGTGATCATCGCAGACAGCGTGGATATGCGCATCGAGCAGGAACGCCAGCTGTCAGAGATGAAGGCTACGCTCGCCATGAGCCAGATGCGCCCGCACTTCCTCTTCAACTCCCTGGCCGTCATCCGCGACCTCTGCCGCCACGACCCTGAGCAAGCGCGCGTGGCGCTGGACGACTTCTCGCGCTACCTGCGCTGCAACCTGGACTCCATGGGCAAGGCGGGCAACATCCCCTTCACCCAAGAGCTGCGGCACATCCAGGCTTACCTCAACCTAGAGAAGCTGCGCTTTGGCGAGCGGCTGAACGTGGTCTACAAACTGGAGTACCGTGGCTTCGAGCTGCCACCGCTCTCTGTGCAGCCGCTGGTTGAAAACGCGGTCAAGTACGGGATCTTCCCCAAGGAGGAGGGTGGCACGCTCACCATCAGCAGCTGGTACGACGAAGAGGGCGCGCATGTGCGCGTTGAAGACGATGGCGTTGGCTTTGACCCGCAGGTAGACGTGAACAGCGCGCTGGACCGCGACCCCGCCGGCAACATCGACAGCGCGGCGGAAAGCCAGCGCCGGCACGTGGGTATCGAAAACGTTCGCAGCCGCCTTGAGATGGCGGGCAACCGCCTGGAGCTGCGCAGCGC
>JBJEHM010000047.1:2056-5359 GCA_051876075.1 Coriobacteriales bacterium | reverse complement strand
CGCCAGGAATTCCTGCTCTTTGGGTGCTTGTGGGCGATGTGCAGCGAAGGGCACCAGCAGTCACAGAGGTCGAATCAGCTACCTCAGAAAGGACACAAACCTTAGTTGCGTCTCATCCGTGGTAAGGTGCGTGGTGTGTTTCTGCAGGTCAGGGGCCTAAAGGACACATAAGGACACAGCACGAGGAGTACCCGCCGATGACCCAAACCAGCACGCCCGAACAGCAGGAGGAACAGACATCCAGGCCGCGGGGTGCAGATCGCCTTCCGCCGCGGCATCTTGGGCACCGTAGTGGGCAACCTCTCCTTTGGCACGGGCGGACTGCTCATCGTCTATGGCCTGGCACCCGCACTGGACAACCTTGCTGCCAAGATCCCGCGCCCGGCGCTGATCGCGCTGTGCGTGCTGCTGGTTGGCAGCTTTGCGGCAGACGTGGCCTACAGCTCCGGCCACCCCAACATGGGCGAAGGTGTGACTGACATCGGCAAGGACGCGGCACTGGAAGCCGCTCAATAGAGAGGAGAAGCGAATGGAAGCTTCCCAGAGCAGTGTGAACGAGATCGAGGCCAAGCTCACGCCGGTGTTCGTGTTGGGCGTGCTGGCGCTGGTGGTGGGCGTGGTCGACGCCGGCGTGCTGATCTACTTTGCACTGCCCACTGTCAACCTGGCCTCCGCGCTCATAGAGCTCGCCAACCAAGGCGGGGCGGCCAGCATCAGCGCGCTGGGCAGCCAAGTAGACGAGATCGTCGAGCTGATGAACAGCCTGGGGCTGCCACAGGTGGACAACATCGGTGCACTGGCAGCCGCGGCCCTCTCCCTCGGCACCTTCCTCGTCTTGGGCGCCATCCTGGCCCTGGGCTCCATCCTGGGTGCTGTGGGCCTGGTCCGCGTGCGCAAGCATCCCACCAAGGGCTACCGCACCGTCATCATCGCGCTGCTCTGCGGCGTTGTGGCCCTCCTCACGCTGAGAATCGTCTCTGGCCTGCTCTTCATCGCGTCTGCCCTCCTCATGCACCGCGCCTTCTCCACCTCCTCTGACCCGCAGGCCTTTGGCTACTACGACCGCCACCACCTGGGCTTCATGCGCTTCATCGAGTTCTTCTGCGCGGTCAACATCGTGGCCAACGCCTGCGTGCTGCTCTTTGTCACGCGCTCCAGCTACTACGACGCCGCCTACTGGGTGAGCTTCATCCAGATGCTCATGATGGCTGTCACCCTCTGGCTCATCATCACCCGCAAGCAGCATGGCAGAGAGATCATCCTCGCCATGGTGGTCGTCTACATGATCATCGACGCTGTCATCCAGGTTGCCACCGGCCACTTCAGCCTCAACACCTACATCAGCAGCGTCATCCCCAACCTGCTGCTCCTGCTGTACTTTGGCTTCTCCAAGCGCGCAAAGGAGCTGCTGGTGCAGCCCTTCCACGCAGAGAGCCGCCAGTCAACGCTCAAGGAAGACGAGAAGCTCTGGAACCTCAAGAGCCCGCTGTTCTGGCGCAACCTGGTGCTGTACTTCTGCATCTTCTCTGTGGTGGGCCACTGGATGGAGTACTGCGTGTGCTGGCTCATCCGCCTGGGGCTGGTGCCCGGCACCTACGACCCCAACTCCGGCATCTGGCACGACATGCTCAACCCCTTCTTCGTCTACGGCGCAGCCTTCGTGGTGATCGGCCTGCTGCTCTTCCCCATCAAGAACCTGCTGCAGGCCAAGCTGCCCAAGGGCCCGTGGGCGCTCATCGCGAGCTTCTTGGTGAACACCGCCGTGTGCGCGGCCATCGAGCTCATCTTGGGCTTCACCTGCAACGTGCCGGTGGACGGTGTCTACCCGCTGTGGGACTATTCGGACATGGCCTTCAACTTCATGGGGCAGATCTGCCTGCTCAACACCACGTTCTTCGGCTTCATGGCAACGCTCATGACTTGGCTGGTCTACCCCAACCTTGAAAAGCTCTTCGCCAAGATTCCCAAGGACATCATGAACATCATCACCGTCGTGGTCATCGTGTTCTTCGTCCTGGTGGTGTTCATGTACGTGATCAACCTCTCCCTGCCCGTTGGCATGGAGATCTAGGAGCGCCCAAGGCGCGTGGAGGAAGCTGTTGTGGACCTGACTAACCTGCCTACCATGCTCGACAACGCCATCGTGTCGCCCAACGTCCTGGCGAGCATCGCGATCATCATCATCGCGCTCATCGCGCTCTTTGGCATGCGCCACGCCAGCAAGCGCTACCGCGAGCACATGCGCCACTCGGACCTCAACGGCACCCGCCGCGACCGCATCTTCCGCACCATCCAGGTGACGGTGCGCTACGGCGTGATCGTGGTGGCGATCATCGCGATCATGCAGGTCAACGGTGTGAACATCTCTGCGCTGGCCGCCGGCCTTGGCGTGGTGGGCATTATCGTGGCCTTTGCCCTGCAAGACGCGCTGGCAGACCTCGCCATGGGCGTGCGCATCGTGACGGACAACTACTTCTCCATAGGCGACACCATCCGCATAGACGACTTCGAGGGCGAGGTCGTTGCCTTCAGCCCGCAGTCCACCAAGATCAACAGCACCAAGGACGACACGGTCCTCACCATCTCCAACCGCAAGCTCGACCACGTCATCTTGCTCTCCAAGCTGAATGACATCGACGTCCCCATCTACTCCACGGTGCCGCTGCAGCAGGTCGACGAGCTCTTCGAGAGCGTCTGCGCACGCCTGATGGAGGAGTACCCCAGCATCACCAAGGTCCTGTACGTAGGCGTGCAGGCCTACAGGGACTGCTGGGTAGACCACCGCCTGCGCTTCTGGTGCCCGCCCAAGGAGCGCTGGCAGCGCATGAGAGACGCACAGCGCGTGGTGATGGAGGAGATGGAGAAGCACGGCATCGAGCTCGCCATCCCCGAGTACCGCATCGACTCCCTCCCCACCTCCCAGTCCTGAGCACGTAACAAGAAGGTGCACGTATGAGTTTCTTCAGAGCAAAGAGCATGGAAAAGCTCCAAGACCCAGAGCAGCTCGACGACTACATCCGCGCTCGCCCAGCTCGCGCCCATCTTCATCAACTGCGCCACGGCGCTGGTGTGCCTGGGCATCATGGCGAACTACTCCGCGCCGCTGGCGGCCGTGGGCCTGGTGGCGAGTGCGGCCAAGGTGGTCGCCGCCAAGCTCATCGCAGACAAGCGCACCAACTTCGTGCGCGTTGCCATGCGCGACAAGGCCAAGCTCAGCGGCGTGACCGTGGCCGGCTTCCAGCATGCGATGGAGAGCCTCTACATGGGCGTCACAGGGGACGCGGGCTTTCGCACCCTCAACGC
>JBJEHM010000047.1:0-1956 GCA_051876075.1 Coriobacteriales bacterium | reverse complement strand
TGGAGAGCCTCTACATGGGCGTCACAGGGGACGCGGGCTTTCGCACCCTCAACGCCGTGGAGCAGGCGCAAGGCGCCATCGCCAAGGTGCTCGCCTACTACGGCGCCAAGCCCGCTCCCGCCCTCAAGGGCGAGTACGACATAGAGGCCCTGCTGCGCCACCACCTGGACCCCACGGGCATCGCCTACCGCCAGGTCAAGCTGCCTCCCAAGTGGTACCGCGACGCCGTGGGCGCCCTGCTCGTCCAGCAGGAGAACGGCACGCTGCTTGCGCTCATCCCCCATGCCAAGGGCGGCTACACCTACACGGATCCCACCACCGGTAAGGACGTCCGCGTCACAGACGCCAACCTGGGCGGGAGCATCGGCGGCACCGCCTACTGTGGCAGGTGGCTTCGACTGGACATCGGCCATGTACGGTGCCTACGAGTAAGGGTGGCAATGCAAGGAGCACAATGATGGAGAGACTCAGGCTCGCTGTACTGATTATGCTATTCGACAATCTGGTCGCTCAATCGCGCAAGCAACCGATCGGCACGATGAGCACGCCATCATCGCGGCGATAGCCGTACTGCGTTGCGGTCAGCACCATCTTGAAGGTCGGCAGAGGAATCGGGCACTGACGCTCCTTCTCGTTCGCCTTCTCAACAAGGCGCTCGATCTCGCAGAGGTGCCGCGAGGCTTCCTCCACCTCGCCTTCGTCCAGCTTGATCTCGATGAGCGCGTACCTGCCGTCTTCCAGGTGCAAGACGCAGTCCGCCTCGAGGCCGTAGCGATCGCGGTAGTAGGACGCCCTGCCGCCCCACGCTGCCGAGTACGCCTTGAGATCGCGGAAGCACAGAGACTCGAACAGGAACCCCAGCGTCTTGAAATCCGTGTTGAAGTACTCTGGGGAAAGCCCCAGGGCAGCAACCGCGATCGATGGGTCGATGAGGTTCCTCTTCCTCGACGCCCTGATAGCGGCCTTCGACCGGATTGCAGGACACCAGGCCTCCACGTCGCTCACAATAAAGAGCTTTTCCAGCGCTGCGACATAGTCGTAGAAGCTCGTATCACCCATGCTGGTTGCCACTTGCACGTCCGCCTTCACTGTCTTGGTCTCTGCGAGGGTGCAGATGTTCCTCGCATACGAGCGCAGAATCGCCTCCGCCCACCGCGGGTTGCGCACAACGCCGTCGACGTTGCTGATATCAACCTCGCAGGTCTGGACGAACAGGTCCCTTGCCAAGGCGAGCTGGGCGCGCGCCGACTTGTTGCGTATCGCGCGGGGCCACCCGCCGCGGCATATCGCGAAGATCAGCGCGTCGACGGAGAGGGGCGACTCACAACCATCATATGCGCCTGGATCGTCGAAGAGCGCCTTGAGGGAGACCTGACCGCTTGACTCTCCGCTCTCGAAGAGGCTCATCGGGAGCATCTCCATGCGGGATATGCGCATCGTGCCGGTGTGCGGCGTGCTCGGCATCTGCGAGCTCGAACCCGTAAGGATGTAGAGCCCCGTTTCCTGGCGATCGTCCACCGACTTCCTCACCGCTCCCCACAGCTTGGGGGCGTCTTGCCACTCGTCTATCAGACGCGGGTTCTCGCCTGCGAGCAGCCTTGAGGGCTGCGACGAGGCAACCGCTAGATAGCCTTCGCGCTTGTCCTCGTCTTGCAGCTCGATGATGCTGCGCGCCTGCTGCTTTGCAGTGGTGGTCTTGCCGCAGCCCTTGGGCCCGACAATAAGGGTCGCGCCAAACGCTTCGAGCTTGAATCTCAAGAGCTCGTCAGCCACTCGCGACATGTATGCCATCGGGTCTCCTCTCTCTTCCGCTCATTCTTTGATTATAAGCTACCGAAGAGATTTGCGGTGTTTCACCGAAGAGATTTGCGGTGTTTCACCGAAGAGATTTGTGATTCAATGTCCTCCACTCGATTGCGGTGCTAAGTGCCCGGAGCGGGGTGACCTAAGGTTGTG
>JBJEHM010000046.1:0-3935 GCA_051876075.1 Coriobacteriales bacterium | reverse complement strand
TCTCCTTGAAGTACAGGCGGCAATGGCAGTAGCCCTCGAACTCCGGGTCGGCGACTTGCTCGCGGAACTCCTCGCACATGCAGACGTTCTCTTCTGTGAGCGGCAGCTTGCAGGGGCAGTGCAGCTCGCGGGCCAGCAGGCCCTTGCGGATCTTTGCCACAAACGCGGCGTCTTCGTTGAGTCTGATCTTCATGGGCACCTCCTGGTGTCTAGCGCCCGCAGCGGCGGGCCCTTCTCTTGCGGTTGATGCGCTGGATGGCGGCATCGGTTGCCGGACCCTCATCATACAACCGCAGCGTATGGTAGAGGTAGGCCTCGGTCTGAGGCAGACGCTTCTTCTTCAGCTGGCACTCCCACACCGTGATCACGTGCCAGCCCTGGGCCGCAGCCAGGCGCTGGTTGCGCTCATCGCGCGCCATGTTGCTGGCGAACTTTGCCTCCCAGTACTCGGCGTGCTCGCGCGGCTTGCCCAGCTGACAGTGAGGGCAGCGATGCCAAAAGCAGCCGTTGACGTTGATGGCGATCTTGCGCCCGGGGAAGGCGATGTCCGGCCGACCGGGGCATTTCTTCCACTGCAGGCGGTAGCCCACGTACCCCATCTTGCGCAGGAGGCGACGCACCGCGAGCTCCGGCTTGGTGTTAGCGCGCTTGTTGCCCTGCATGCTCTTGCGCACCGCCGCGCTCGATGCCGCCGGCGGCGTCCTAAGCGGGTCCGCGGCATCCGCATTCGCATTCGCAGCGCCAGGCATTCCATGCGTCGTGCTTTCGCCGCTTTCCATCGCAGTCGCATCGCCAGGAATTCCATGCCTCACGTTCACGCCCGCCTTCGCCGCCGCTTCATCGCCAGGCGTTCCCTGCTTACCCGGCCCCTCTTCCCTGCCCGATTCCGTCACGCGGGGAATTCCCTGGGTCACGGTTTGGCCAGGAGAAGAGGATTCGTCGAGGCCAGGAATTCCCTGCCTTGTGGTTTGGCCGTTTTCCGCCGTGTTCGCATCGCCAGGAATTCCCTGGTGGGTGGGGGCGTCTGGATGTCGGGTGTTCTCGTGCATGCGTGGGATTGTAGCGCAGACAGCAGCGCGCCCTGCGATGCGCGGCATCATGCGCCCCCATGCAGCAGCGCCCCGTTGCCACGCGCGGCATCGTGCGCCCCCATACAGCAGCGCGCCCCTCCTCCGCAGGGAGAAGGGGCGCGCAGGTGAGTCCATGGGGGCTCGTCGGCAGGCGGGCGCGCAAGCGGCCGCTCAGCTCAGGCCGCGCTTAGGCAGCAGCCTGGGGCTTCTTGCCGAAGATGTGCTTGCAGGCGCGGACGGCCAGCACGATGGCCAGCACGAAGAGCACGGCGGCAAGCAGCAGCTGGACGTAGGTCGCCCAGACAGGGGTGGTGAGCGCAGCGAGGGCGCCCGGGGTGGTGATGAGGGTGAGCTTGGCCTTCATGGTGAGAACCAGGGAGGTCAGGGTGACGATGAGCATGAAGATCATCGGCACGTAGAACATCTTGTTGTTGCGGCCGATGTTGCCCAGGAAGGAGCAGACGGCCAGCAGCGCCAGCGCGGCGAGCAGCTGGTTGGCGGCGCCGAACAGCGGCCAGATGTAGGAGTAGCCGGTCATGCCCAGGGCAACGCCCAGGAACACGGTGATGACGGTGGCCACGTAGGGGTTGCAGACAACCTTCTTCCAGCCGCTGACGGTTGCGGGGGTCTCGTCTGCGCCCATGAAGAGCTCCTGGAACATCATGCGGCCGATACGGGTCGCGGTGTCCAGGGAGGTCAGGCAGAAGGCGGACACGGCCAGGATCAGCAGGGAGTAGGCGATGGAGCCTGCCTCGCCGGCGATGGAGCCGAGGCCGGGGATGACGCCGAGCATGGAAGAGAGGCCGCCGGCAAAGATCTGGGTCGGGGTGGCGAACTGGCCAGCGGTGACGCCGTTCCAGACATAGGCCACAGCGCACAGGGAGATGATGGCCAGCAGGCACTCCAGCAGCATGCCGCCGTAAGCGATGGGCTTGGCCTGGGATTCCTTGTCAAGCTGCTTGGAGGTGGTGCCGGAAGAGACCAGGGAGTGGAAGCCGGAGATGGCGCCGCACGCGATGGTCACGAAGAGCATGGGGAAGAGCAGGCCGCGGCCGGAGAGCACCTTGGCGTCCGGGTACAGCGCCGTGGTGTCGAAGGCGGTGAAGGCCGGCATGTCGGCGAATGAGGTGTTGCCGAAGATGGTGGCGCCCACGATGCCGATGACAGCCAGCAGGATCATGCCGTACAGCAGGTAGCTGGACAGGTAGTCGCGGGGCTGGAGCAGGATCCACACCGGTGCCACGGAGGCGACCAGGATGTAGAGGCCGATGATGTACATCCAGGTGTTGGTGCCCAGCTTGATCAGCGGGAAGTTGTAGCCGATGGCCACGATCACGACGATGACGATGATGGCGCAGGGCACGTTGACGTACGCGGGAATCTGACGACCGCGGGTGACGAGGCCCCAGATGATGGCGGCGATGATGAACAGGACAGAGATCATCGCGGTGCGCTCGTTGGCCAGATTCTCGACAACCTCGCCGGTGGTGGCGTTGACGGTGAAGGCGTTGAAGGTGCCCGCCACGATGGAGGCGAAGGCAGCCACGACCAGCACCAGGGTCAGAAACGCGAAGACGCAGAAGAGCTTCTTGGCGACGGGGTCGATGTTCTTCTCGACGACGGCTGCAAGCGTCTGACCCTTGTTGCGCAGGGATGCGAACAGGGCACCGAAGTCATGCATGGCGCCGATGAAGATGCCGCCGATGAGGACCCACAGGGCAACGGGCACCCAGCCGAAGATGGCAGCCTGGATGGGGCCGTTGATGGGGCCTGCGCCGGCGATGGAAGAGAAGTGGTGGCCGATGACCACGTAGGGCTTGGCGGGAACGTAGTCGACGCCGTCTTCCATGGTGTGGGCCGGGGTGATGTTGGAGTCGTCGACTCCCCACTGCTTGGCCAGCCAGCCACCGTAGAAGACGTAGCCGCAGACGAGGACCACAACTGCGATGAGCAGCAGGATAAGCGCGTTCATGCGGTTTACCTCCTTGATGTCTTTCCGGTGCCAGGGGCGGTGAAGCCGGCGTTCTCCTCCAACGCCTTCTTCATGCTCTTGCCCATGGCGTTTGTCAGTACCTGATGCCCGGCGAGGTCCACAACGCAGAGGCGGAGCTCCGCATACCCGTGGAAGCCCATCTTGAAGGTCTTGTGATACGAGGTCTTGCGCAGGGTCCTGCCTGCGCCACGCTCCACCTCCTGGGCGATGAGCACCAGTGAGATGTAGCTGGTCATGTGGTTTGGCCCGGGGTTGGCCTTCTTGACGGCCTCGGTCTTCATGAACTCGAGGTAGTCGAGGAAGGTCTCCTCGTCCAGCCGTTCGACCAGCTTGAAGAACAGGTACTCGTGGGCTTCAACCTCCCAGAGCTTCCTCTTCTTGGAGAGCACGTACTTCTCTCCATACGAGTGAAACTCTGCATAGCCCTCAAAGCCACGACCGGCGTACTCGTAGTCCCGAGTTACGTCGAACCATGCCTCGTGAGCTGCAAGCAAGCGCTCTAGCACCAGGTGCTGTTCATCGAGGTGCAGGGCGGAGTCGTCGCTTGTGGCGACAGTCCCGCTAGCGCTTGCCGCTTCAGCAAGCTCGCCGTTGTGGGCGGGCTGCTGCAGGGTGGGTTCCGCGAGTTGGTTCTCCAGCGGCATCACATACCTTTCGTTTGCCGTGCAACTTGCGAGATATTACAAAAAAGTTTCCGCAGTCATGACTTTTTTGTGGAGTTATTTGTGAACGGTAGCTCGCAAAACGGCAGCGAGCGGTCCGTTTCGGCAGGGGGAGCGGCTCGGAGAGCGAGCACCGCGCGCCCAAAGACCTGAAATGAGCTTTTCTTACGCCACACGACCTGATGTGCGGTTATCTACTCAATAGATAAC
>JBJEHM010000045.1:0-16920 GCA_051876075.1 Coriobacteriales bacterium | reverse complement strand
GGACTTATTTCACTCAAAGATTAGAGATGTTGCCATTGAAGTGTTTAAGGAAGCGAATAAAAGACCTTTAGTGTATTGAATAACATAACAAAAAATGATAGCATCACTCTTAGCTCGTATTCGATAGTCGAGAGTTGAAAGGAGAGCGTATGAATACCAGCATTTCTCGTCGCAGCTTTCTGTCAGTTTCCGCGCTATGCGCCGTAAGCTCATTGCTGTCGGCACCGTCGGTTGCGCAGGCATCAACTGATCGCACCTCTGGTGACCGATTCAGTCGCCTTCAAAAGAACGGGGCCGTGGCTCTCCATTACGTTGATCCCGATTGTCCGGAGCTTAGTGTCACGGTTTACGACAGAAAAGGCGGATTGGTTCAGACACTGGATCCAAGCTGCGTCAAAGTAAGGAAAGTCGGAACGCGGCGTTACGGTGACGCTGGAGAAATGACAACTGAATATCAAGTAGAAGTGTATGACATCTTTGATGGCCAGCGCCCCGATGGGAGTAGCACTTGGTCAAGCAATACCGCCGAGGTTTCTGATCCTGTTGCGACGATAAACGCTAAGGCGACATGGACTGTATCTGGAAATCAGATTAATCTTACAAAGGTCTCCGGTTCCTTCGTGCAAAAGATGGGCACCGTTACAAATCGTAATATCATCATCGTCAATGAGACGAAACGAAAGCTGGCCTCAAATGTCCCTCTCGACTTTTCATATTCGCTGAATTGGGGCTACCAGGATTTTCATGACCTAAAGAAGGAGACATTCCATTACGTTGAAATATATGGGACGGCTTCTGCCTCTGGAATGGGGGGAAGCAGGGAGATTGTCTGCAACTTTACATACGGGTCTTAGTTGCGATGGTGAATACTATGCAGAAAACTGCTGATTGCTTCAGATTGTTGGGCTCGGCTGTTTTAGTGCCTGTTGTCGCGAGATTGTTGATATTTGCGAGCGAGGTCGTTTATCGCTTGTATCATCGGGCGGAGCTGTCGATAATTCAACTAGACATCTGGAACTTTGTTGTTGTCGTGCTCATGGGAGCCTGTGTTTTTTGGGTCGCATCACGTGCTGTTGGTTCGAAAAAGTACGATACGGCTGCGCTGTCAGTTGGGTTTGCACTCTGCGTATTCTTTGCTCTGCGCTTGGGAAATGACCTGTTTTATGATTTTGGGCTGCTGTTTTCTCTGTTGACTGTTTCCTATTTCTTGGGTTTAGTGGTATCTCTGAGAGGAAGATTGCTTGTGTAGCAAGCTGTACAGGACTGAGTTGGGGCTGCAATGGGAATCGTTGTTCACCTTGATGAGATCATGGCTGAACAAGGAATAACGGTTACAAGGCTTGCTCAGGAAGCGGGGATTAGCCGTGTGAACATGTCGCATTTTAAGACAGGACAAATAAAGGCCGTTCGATTCTCAACTCTAGCTGCGGTCTGTCGGTGCCTCGGTTGTCAACCTGGTGACATTTTAGAGTTTGTCGACGATGACGATGCACGGAGTCTGTCGTAGGTGTTAGAGGCACAATTGATTCGTCAAAATGGCTGCGTTAACTCGTCTCAGGTTACCGCGGCCATTTTGCTGTCGCGCCGGCTAGCCGAGCAGCTCGTGGAGCAGGGGGGCGAGGCGGGTTACCGGGAGGCCCACCACGTTGTCGAAGTCGCCTTTGGTGCCCGCTACCAGCGCACCGCCCAGGCCCTGTATGCCGTATGCGCCGGCCTTGTCGAGCGGCTCGCCGCTGGCCACGTACTCGTCGATCTCTGCCGCGTTCAGCGAGCGGAAGGTCACGTCTGTCTGTTCTGCAAAGCAGTGCTCGCCGCTTGGCGCGATGACGCAGACGCCGGTGATCACCTGGTGCGTGCGCCCAGAGAGCTCGGCGAGCATGCGGCGGGCGTCTTCCTCATCCGCGGGCTTGCCGTAGATGACCCCGTCCAAGGCGACGATGGTGTCTGCCCCCACCAGCACGCTGTTGTCTAGCTCTTCCGGCCGCAGGGTCTGCGCCACGGCACGCGCTTTGACGCTGGCCAGCAGGGGAGCCACCTGGGCGGGTGGCGTGCCGGGCTCGTAGCTTTCGTCTGCGCTGCTGGTGAGCACGCGGAACTCAAAGCCGGCGCGCTGCAGCAGCTCCCGGCGGCGCGGGGAGCCGCTTGCGAGTATCAAATCCATCGGTCTGGATCCTCCTGTGTCTTCTTACAGCTTGAGGCGCTGCTCGAGTGCCTCGTTGATGGTGCGCAGGCTCTTGATGCGCGCATAGAGCTTGTCGTCGCTTTCGAGCAAGGTCCAGGGTGCGTAGGTGGTGCTGGTCAGGCGGAACATGTCCTGCACGGCCTGGTAGTACTGGGGGTTCTTCTCGCGGTTGCGCCAGTCGTCCGGCGTGATCTTCCACTGCTTGGCGGGGTTTTCCTGGCGCTCCTCAAAGCGCTTGAGCTGCTCGTCTGGGTGCAGCTCGACCCAGAACTTGACGAGTATGGCGCCCCAGTCCACCAGGTCGCGCTCGAAGGCGTTGATCTCGTCGTAGGCGCGCTCCCACTCCTGGGGCGTGGCAAAGCCCTCCACGCGCTCCACGAGCACGCGACCGTACCAGGAGCGGTCGTAGATGCCCACGTGCCCGGCCTTGGGCAAGCGCGTCCAGTAGCGCCACAGGTGCGGGTGTGCAAGCTCCTGCGGGGTGGGCGCCGGGCTGGGGAAGATGTGGTAGGCGCGCGCATCGAGGGCCTGGGCAACGCGCTTGATGGCGCCGCCCTTGCCAGCTGCGTCCCAGCCCTCGTACATGACCATGAGGGGGACGCGTTGCTGGTACATCTCCAGCTCCAGCTTGGCAAGGCGCTTCTGCTCGTGCTTGAGCTGGACCTCGTAGTCCTCGCGCGCCAGCTTGAGGCTGTGGTCGGCTGCGTCCAGGTTCGGGTGGTCGGTGCAGATGGGGAAGACACTCAGCGCAGGAGCCGTGCCCGGTCCGCTCTGCTCCGCCTGCTCTTGCTCTGCGGCGTGCTTGGCGGCCAGGCCGTCTTCGAGCGCACGGACCATGGCCTGGGCGATCTGCAGGTTGGCGACGCGCTTGTTCTCGCCGTTGATCAGGTGCCAGGGTGCAAAGGAGTAGTCGCTGCGCTCCAAGAGCTTGTCGTAGAGCTTGTAGAGCTCGTTGTATTCGGCGCAGCGGAGAATCTCCTCGTCAGAGACGCGCCAGCGGGTGGTGGGGTCCTCGTAGAGTTTCTCCAGGCGGTGGCGCTGCTCGGTCTTCGAGATGTGGACGAAGAACTTGAGGACCACGTAGCCGTTGTCAACCAGGCCCTTCTCCCAGCTGGCGATGGAGTCGAAGTAGCGGTCTGCCAGAGAGGTCCCGCCCAGCTCCTCCTGTGGGGAGAGCGCCTTTTCTGCAAGCGCTCCCAGGGGGATGCGGGGGTGGTGGTGGCGGTGGCGCGCCTTGGACTTCCACTTTGCGCGCTCTGTGTCGAGCATGAGCGCGGCAGCGCTGCTGTACCAGCCCTGCTCGAAGAAGGTGATGGTGCCGCGCTCCCCCAGGCCCTGCCAGAAGGGCCCCATAAAGGGCTTGTAGCCGCTCACCCCGTTGTCGAGGGTGCTGAAGAGCTCGGTTTCCTCCTGCGGGGGGAAGAGGGTGTGCACCACGTTGGTGGAGCGGGCATCCATGAGGTAGAGCAGGTCGCTGATGCGGCTGCCCTTGCCGGCCCCGTTCCAGCCTTCGAAGAGCACCACCAGCCCCAGCTGCTCCTGACGGGCTTGCTGCTGCAGGAGCACGAGCTGCTCCATGAGCTCGTCGCGCTGCTGCTTGTACTCTGCCTTCTTGGGTGCCGTGGCTTTGAGGTCTGCGTTCTCAAGCATAGGGTCCTCCTTTGGATTATTCCCCAAGGATACGCCAAGCGGGAGGGGAGGGGGTCGCTCTCTTGGGGCACTTCACAGCTGTCCAGACTTTTCAAGGGCTTTTCACAGCAGGGTGCACTGGGGGTTTATACTCGAGTTGAAGAGTGTCAAGTGAGCCGTGAGGAGCACGCCATGACAGATCTGAACAGCGCTTTCCCCAAACCCTACCTGCAGAACAGGGAGCTTTCCTGGCTGGACTTTGACGAGAGGGTGCTCGACCAGGGCAGCGACCCCAGCGTCCCGCTGCTGGAGCGCCTGAACTTCGTGAGCATCTTCTGGAGCAATCTCAAGGAGTTCTTCATGGTCCGCGTGGGCTCGCTCACAGACCTCTCCCTGCTCAAGAAGACCATACGCGACACAAAGACCGGTTGGAGCCCCGCCCAGCAGCTCGATGCCATCTACCAGCGCTGCCATGAGCTCTACCCGCTCTACGAGAAGACCTACGAGCAGCTGCGCTCGGAGCTCGCCCAGAAGGGCATCCGCCACCTGCGCCCAGAGGACCTCACGCAAGAGCAGCGCGCCTTTGTGGAGGAGTACGCCCAAGCCAACGTGGTGCCCTTCCTCTCCGCCCAGATCATCAACGCGCGCCACCCCTTCCCGCACTTGGAAAACGGCGCCCTGTACGTGACCGTTCGGCTGGACGACGGCGATGACGAGGAAAAGCCCGCAAAGGCCGTCAAGGCTGCCAAGCGCTCCAAGGGTGCCAAGGCAGAGGAGCAGACCCGCAATCTGGGCGCCAGCGGCGTGACCCTGGGCCTGGTGCCCCTGCCGAGCCAGTGTCAGCGCGTGGTGCAGCTGCCGGGAGAGGGCTTCTCCTACATCCTGCTGGAGCATGTGGTCGAGATGATCCTGCCGCAGGTCTTCTCCATGTACACCGTGCGCCACAGCAACATCATCTGCATCACCCGCAACGCAGACATCGACGTCAACGAGGGCGTGGACGAGTCTGAGGACGCCGATTACCGCGAGTACATGAAGCGCATCCTCAAGAAGAGGGCGCGCCTGGCCCCGGTGCGCTTGGAGGCGGAGCACCCCTTCCAGTCAAAGACCATGGAAAAGCTGCTGCTCAAGCGCCTGGAGCTCAAGAGGGGGCAGGTCTTCTTCACCCGCGTGCCGCTCGACCTGAGCTTCACCTGGGGCCTGGCCTCACGCGTGCCGGACAAGCTTTCGGCAGGCTTGGTGTGCGAGCCGTTCTCCCCCCAATGGCCCGCCTGCCTGGACTCTTCCAAGCCGATCATCCCCCAGCTCCGCAAGCGCGACATCATGCTCAGCTATCCCTACGAGAGCATGGACCCGTTCGTGCAGCTGCTGAGGGAGGCCGCCGTGGACCCCGCCGTGGTCTCCATCAAGATCACGCTCTACCGCCTGGCCAGCCAGTCGCACCTGGCAGAGGCCCTCATCGCCGCCGCGGAGAACGGCAAGGAGGTCACTGCGCTCTTCGAGCTGCGCGCCCGCTTTGACGAGAGCAACAACATCCAGTGGTCGCAGCGCTTTGAGGAGGCCGGCTGCAAGGTCATCTACGGCTTCCGCGACTACAAGGTTCACAGCAAGATCTGCTGCATCACCCGCCAGACGCCGCAGGGGCTCGAGTACATCACCCAGCTGGGCACGGGCAACTACAACGAGAAGACGGCCAAGCTCTACACGGACTTCTCGTACATCACCTGCGACCAAGGCTTTGGCCGCGACGCGGTGAGGTTCTTCCACAACATGGCGCTGGAGAACACCTCCAACGACTACGACATCCTCCGCGTGGCCCCGCTGCAGATCAAGCCCATGATCTTGATGCTGGCAGACAAGGAGATCGAGAAGGCCCACGCCGGGCAACCCTGCGGCCTCTTCTTCAAGACCAACTCCGTCACAGACATCGACATCATCGAGAAGATCGTCGAGGCCGGGCAGGCGGGCGTCCCCGTGACGCTGTTCGTGCGCGGCATCTGCTGTCTGGTGCCGGGTGTGCCGGGCTACACAGACAACGTGCGCGTGGTGAGCATCGTGGGCAGGCTGCTGGAGCACAGCCGCATCTACGGCTTTGGCCCGCGCGACGACATGCGCCTCTTCCTTTCCAGCGCAGACCTCATGACGCGCAACATGGACAAGCGCATAGAGATCGCCTGGCCTGTGCTCGACGAGCACTGCAAGGCCAAGGTGCTCGACTACCTGCACGTGTGCTTCTCTGACAACGCCAAGCTGCGCGAGCTCAAGGCAGACACCCGCTACACGGGCCTGGGGGAGCTGGCACAGCCGGGCGAGCCGCGTCGCGATGCCCACGAGCTCCTGATCCGCCAGGCGCTCGAGGCCCGCATCACCGCAGCGGAGGCAGAGGCTCAGAACCGCGCTGCAGCGCGCCACCGCGCTGTGATCGCCCAGGAGTCGCGCCAGGCAGAGCTCGAGAACCTGCGTGCCCGCGATGACGAGGCGGCGCAGGAGGCGGGCGCCCCGCATGGTGCGCAGAAGGCGCGCCCCGCCTGCGGCGATGTGGTCGAGGATGCGGTTGCCGGCGCCCAGCGAGCGGCTGCGGCGGAGGCCGAGGCGACCCCGCATAGCACGCGCGCCAAGGAAGGGCAGCGCTTTGAGGACCAGCGCCGCGAGGAGGCGCGCCGGCGCGTTGCAGCCGCTGCGCGCGAGGCGGCGGAGAGGGGCCGGGAGGCTGCCGAGCTGGGGCGCGAGCAGGCGGCGGTGCTGCAGAAGCGTGCCCGCGAAGCAGCAGAGAAGATCCCGCGCGACCAAGTGGCTTCCACGGGCCGCGCAGTGGGCAAGGCGGTCGGTACGGTCGCCAGGGAACTTGCGCGCAGCGCCAAAGCCCTCAGCTCCTTCATGCGCCGCGGCTAGGCGGTGCGGGGCCCAAGCACACCGCAACGCGGCAGCGGAAACGCCCGCTGCCGCGTTTTTGTGCGCTGTTTTTCTGTCACACCCTCACGGTAGAATCGTGCGCATGACAATCCGGCCCGTAAGAGGAGGACCACCCTTGAGCATCAGCCGCACAGACTGCATCTCCACCGCCCAGCTGCGCAGCGCGTTGGGCCAGCTCGCTGCCCAGGCTGTGGAGCGCTGCGGGGCGGTCGATGTGCTGGTGGGCAGCCCCGCCAAGGCAGACGAGCTCAAGCTCGCCCTCATGGGGGCGGCCCCCTTGGGCGTGCGCGTGGTCGCTCTGCAGCACTGGCTGCGGGAGCAGTGGGACCTGTGGGGGGACGGCACGCAGCTGGTGAGCCCGCGCCAGCGCCACGTGCTGCTGCGCCCCCTGCTGCGCCAGGCGGCCGGCATGGAGCCCTCCAGCGCCTATGTGGACGCCTTCTGCTCCTTTGTGCAAGACGCCCTGGCAGTTGGCGCCGCCCCCTCTGAAGAGCTTTTGTCGCAGGCGCTTGACGGCTACCGCCTCCTGCTCACTGAGCGCGGCCTGCAAGAAGCCGCCCTCATACAGCAGCAGCTTGCGCAGGCGCTTGCCGGCAGGGCGCTCATCTTCGTGGAGCCTCAGGAATCCCATGCCTGCACGCGCCTGCTCATAGAGCGCTTGGGCGCGCATGCGCAGGTGGGGGTTCTGCAGCGCCAGCTGCCCTGCAACGCCGGGGCTGAGCGCGCGGCGCAGTGGTGCGGCGGGGGAGAGCTGGGCCTGCTGCGCCAGCGCCTCTTCACGGGGAAGGGCGGCCTCACGCCTGCGGGCGCCTTTGCGGCGGCAGAGGTGCAGGGCATCCACGCAGAGCCCGCTGCCGTGCTGCAGCTGGTGCAGCGCTGGCTTGGCGCAGGCGTGCGCCCAGAGCAGATCGCTGTGCTCATGCCGCGGGCTTCCCAGGCGTATCCGGGCATCGTGCAGTGCCTGGCAGATGCTGGCATCCCCGTGGAGTGCCGCTATCAGCTGCCGCTTGGGCAGACGGGCTTTGGCGCCGCCTTCTTGCAGCTGGAGCGCCTGCTCGGCGCAGAGGATGACGGCTTCGAGAACAGCGCCGCCTTCATTGCGAGCCCCTACAGCGGGCTTTCCGCCGCGGATGCCCGTGGTTTTGCCGCGGTGTGGAGGAGCCAGGCGGGATCCACACATGGCCGCCGCCTGGACGACCTCAGCTGTGGGCTCAAGGGGCGCGTGGGCTCAAAGGTCTGGAGCGCAAAGCTCGATCGCCTTCGCGCCCTGCTGGCTGCCCCCGGCCCTGCAGAGCGCGTGCGCCTCATGTACCAGAATGCGTGCGAGACCTGTGCTGAAGCCGCCCGCCTGGAAGACGACGCGGCAGCGGCAAGCAGCCTGCTCTCGTATCTGGAGCTCTGCGAGCAACTGGGGCAGACCCCGTGCCTGGCAGACCTCGCAGAGCTCTCCGTGAACCTGGTCTGTGCGGCGGGGGAGGGCCCTGCGCTGCGCATCGCGGGTGCGGGTCAGCTCGGCAGCGTCAAAGGCGCGCAGTACCTGGTCTTTGCCCGCTTGGACAAGGACAGCTACCCCATGGCCAGCGCACCGGGGCCCTTCGACGGTTACCTGGAGCACATGGGGGCCCCTGTTGAGCAAGCCACTGCGCTTTGCAACAGGGCGCTCTTGCTCGACGCCTTGGAGGCCGCGGACGGCGGCTTTGCCTGCTATCGGCTGGCCACCACGGAAGAGGGCGACCCAAGCTGCCAGAGTGCCCTGTGGGACGAGCTCATGAGCGCCTACCGTCTGAGCGGCCAAGAGGAGCTTGCGCCGCACGAGCTCTCCCCGTCGCTCGTTGCCCAAGGGTGCGGCCTGAGCATCTGCGAAGGCGAGCTCTTTGCTCGGGAGGCCGCCCCTGTGTTCTCGCGGCGCGCTGTGCGGCGCGGCGAGCTAAACCCCGAGGCCCTCGAGCTGGTGTTCCCGGACGAGCTGAACTTCTCAGAGACCTTCAGCCCCACCGCCATAGAGGACTACTACCGCTGCCCGTACCGCTGGCTCATCTGCAGGCGCATCGGCGCGGGCTCTCCGGACAAACCCTTCGACCAGATCGCCATGGGCAACCTGGCACATGCCGTCTTGGAGCGCGTCTACCTGATCATGCAGGAGCGCGGCCTGCCCCGCGTCACGCCAGAGACGCTCGAGCTCTGCCTCCAGATTGCAGACGAGGCCTTTGACTACCAGCGCCAACACGAGATAGACCGCCACCGCCTCAACCTCATGACCCAGCGCGACTGGGAGGAAAGCGAGCTCGTGCGGCGCCAGGTCAAGGCCCTCGTCGAGCGCGATGCCAGCTTCCTGCCGGGCTTCAAACCCACGTACCTGGAGCTCAAGCTCGAAAACGAAGACGGCTCGCCCCTGCGCTATGCGGGGGTGCCGGTGAGGGGCAAGGTCGACCGCATCGACGTAGACGGGCAGGGTCGCGCCGTCATCATCGACTACAAGCTCAGCGGCTTGGACAGCGGCTACGGCTTGAGCGGGGAGGGCCTACCCACCCGCATCCAGACAGACATCTACGCCAGCTTGGTGCAGCGCTGCCTGCAGGCCCAGGGCGTGCAGGTCCAGGTGGTGGGCAGCGTGTACCGCAGCTATGCCAAGAACATGCTGCGCGGCGTGTACCAGGAGGGCATCGACTGGGGCCCGCAGGAACAGCTGCGCCAGGACAAAGACGCCGTGCCAGGGGGTTGCCTGATGCAGAGCTACACAGAGTACCTCGAGGCTGTGGAGTGCAAGGTTGAGGAGCTCATGGCGCGCATGGCGCAGGGGGACCTCGAGCCGCGCCCCCTGTGCAGCGACGCATGCGAGTACTGCTTGGCAGAGTCCTTCTGCCCGCAGCGGAGGAGCTAGAGCATGGCAGATCTCACAACAAGCCAGAAGACAGCGGTGCGCTGTGCGGGAAGGCCGCTCTTCATCCAGGCGGGCGCCGGCACCGGCAAGACCTTCACCCTCACCAAGCGCCTGGCCTACGGCCTCTCAGAGGAAAGCGGGCCTGCCCTGCCGGGCGTGGACAGCGTCCTCACCATCACCTTCACCAACAAGGCGGCCGCAGAGCTGCTGGGGCGCGTGCGCGCAGAGCTGCGCGCCCAGGGTCTTGCGCAGGCCGCCCTGGGTATCGACGCCGCCTGGATCAGTACCATCCACAGCATGTGCAGCTCGCTGCTCTCCTCCCATGCCCTGGAGGCAGGAATAGACCCGGGCATGGAGTTGCTCTCTGAAGAGGAGTCGGACGCGCTCCTGCAGCAGGCGGTCGATCAGCTGCTGCCCACACAGCCCATGCAGGAGCTGGTGCAGTGCTTTGGACCCAAGGATGCGTGCGCGCTTGTGACTCAGCTCGCCCACCTGGTGGCCCTCGCGCCAGCCGGGGCGGCGGAGTTCAGCCTGGGCCCGCAGGTGTCCGGCAACCCGCTCGCCTGTGCGCGCGGCCTGCTGGAGCAGCTCGAGGCCTCGCTGGAGAGCCTCGAGGCGCTGGGGGTGCGAGAAGCCCCCAGCAAGGGCTGTGCCACGGCAACCGAGCGGCTCGAGCTGCATATCCAGGCTGCTCGCGAGCTCTGCGCTGCCTCTGCCTGTGAGTGGCAGGAGCTCGTCGAGGCTCTGGGGTCGACGCCCCTGCCCAAGGGGGGCAACCTCAAGAAGGCCTTCCGCGAGGACTTTGCCGTCGCCTGCGATTCCCTGAGCAGCGTTTTGGCGCTGGCAGATGCCGCCCTTACCCGCCAGCGCTTGGAACGCGCCCTGGAGCTGGGTGAGCAAGCCTCGCATGTGCATTGCCGGCTCAAGGAGGCCCGTGGCGTTCAGGATACAAACGACCTCCTCATCAAGACCTACCGCCTGCTGGAGGAGCACCCCGCCATAGCTCGCGAGTACCGCGAGCGCTTTGACAGCGTCATGGTCGATGAGTTCCAAGACACAGACTCCCTGCAGGTGGGCATCATCGGGCACTTCTGCGACGAGGGCCTCACCACGCTCACCACGGTGGGAGACAAGCAGCAGAGCATCTACCGCTTCCGTGGGGCAGACCCAGCGGTCTATGACAGCGTCAAGGCCCGCATGCTCGCAGCCGGGGGCCAAGACGTCGCCTTGGACACGAACTTCCGCAGCCACCCGGGCATACTCTCGTTTGTAGAGGCGCTCTTCTCCAACCGCGAGTTCTGGGGGAGCGAGTTCCTCTTCATCAAGGCAGGTTCAGCCAACGCCCGCAGCTACCCCTGGATAGGGGAGGGTGCCCCGCGTGTGGAGCTGCAGCTCTGTGCTGGCAGCAAGAACCCTGACGGCAGGGGCAGCAGCTCCATCGCCAGCCTGCGAGAAGCAGAGGCAGAGCTCATCGCTGCGCGCTTTGAGGAGCTGGCCCGCGCGGGCGCCCCGTATGGGAGCATGGCGCTGCTCATGTTCTCGACCAAGAGCGCGGCGCCCTACCTTGCCGCCATGCGCCGCCGGGGCATTCCCTGCGCCGTCAGCGGCGGCAGCGACTTCTTCATACAGCCAGAGGTCGTGCTCATGAGCTCGCTGCTGCGCGTGCTGGAACTGCCTGATGACGACAAGGCCCTGCTCGAGGTCTTGGCCTCACCGCTCTTCGACCTCCCAGACGGAGACCTGCTCTCGTTGCGGCTCATCGCCCGCCGCGAGCTGCGCAACCCTGCCCCAGATGACATACGCCCCCGCGTGAGCCTGTGGGACGCCCTCTGCGTGCAAGCCCAGCGCTTGCCAGAGCGCAGCGACGACCCGCTCCTGCGCGCACACGGCCTCCTGCAGCGTGCGCTGGGGCAGCTTGGCATGCTTCCCCTGCACCAGCTGCTGCAGGAGCTGCTCGAAGACAGCGGCTGGCTGGAGGAGCTGCGGGAGGGCGGTGCCCAGGGCCAGGCGGTCGCTGCCAACCTCCTGCGCTTCTGCGACCTGCTGGCGCGCTTTGAGGGCAGTCACGGCTCCAGCGCCGTTGCGGCTGCGGAGCACTTTGCCTCGATGTGCCAGGCGGCCAGCGAGGGCAGCGGTGCCAAGGGCAAGCCCGGCCGCATGGTGTGCAAGGGGCAAGATGCCGTGCAGGTGATGACCATCCACGCCAGCAAGGGACTCGAGTTCCCCATCGTGGCGGTGGCGCAGTTCGAGCGCAGCCAGAAGCGTCAGGATGCCTCCCAGGCGGTGCCCCTCACAGAACACGACAAGCGCTACCTGCTGCTGCCTCTCAAGACGCAGGGCAAGGGGGAGGAGCGCGTGCGCGAGTTCTGCGCGGCAGAGGGGCAGGAGCTGGAGAGCTTTGACGATGCCCGCACTGCTGTGGGCTTCAGCGGTTATGGCATGACCAAGGCAGCCTTGGAAGAGCAGCAGGAGCAGGAGCGCCTGCTCTACGTTGCGCTCACGCGCGCCCGCGACCTCCTGATTCTCTCTGCCTGCGACAAGAGCTGCGGCAGCACGGGCGTGCTTGCCCAGGGCAGCCTCTTCGAGCGCGTGATGGGGTCTCTCTTTGACGAGCTGCCCGCCGCTGACGGGGCCTATCGCCTGGGCAACGGCTGCTTGGTGGGCTGGCGCTGCCGCGTGGTGCCCTATCGCGAGCCCCTCCCCGGTGAAGACGAGGAAGACGCGCTGGAAGAGCCCTTGCCGCTGCCTGTGCGCAGCCATGCGCTGGTGGAGCCCCGCGCCCACGTGCCCCTGCGCCGCAGCGTGGCCGCGTCTCCGCGGGCCATTGGCTCCTACAGCGCGCTGGCCTCTCTGTACAAGGGGGAGCTGGCAGAGCATGGGGATGCGCAGGCGCCTGGTGGCAGCCAGGAGGATGCGACCTCCCTTGGCTCCGCCTTCCATCTGGTGGCGCAGTGGCTCGCCTTGCAGCCCTGCCCCCGTGCCGTGAGCGGCAGCCAGCTGTCAGCGCGCATCGACGCCGCAGCCAGGCGCTACGCGCTGGACGATGGGCTGCGCCAGCGTCTGGAACAGGCCGTTGCGGCGTGGATGGCCTCGGATCGCTTTGCGTCGCTGGCGGGCTGGCAGCGCCTGCTCCCAGAGCATCCCTTCTGCGTGCAGGGGCCCAACGGCCCGCTCGAGGGATTCTTCGACCTGCTGTGCTGCACGCCGGGCAGCGGCAGCGCCTTGGTCATCGACTACAAGACGGGTGTCTCTGGCGGCGGCGAGGAGCTGAGGCAGCGCTATGCCCTGCAGGCAGCTGTCTATGCGTTTGCCCTGCTCAGCGGCGGGTTGGAGCAGGTTGAGCTTGCCTTCGTCCGCCCAGAGGCGGGGATGCAAGAGCTCTGCTACTCGTACAGCGCGCAGCAGCTCCCCCAGCTTGCCGCCCAGATCGCTGCTGCCGCCGAGCCATCTGATGAGGGCGCAGGCCGGGGTTTGTGACATGCTGGAAGCCTGCGATGAGCTGTTTGCTGAAGGCGTTCGCTTTTGGGACCCCGTTGGGGTAAAGGGAAGGATATGGAGCTGTTCATAGAGGCTGTGCTGCTGGCTGTGGCGGGCTTTGCCATCGGCATATTCAGCGGCTTGCTGGGCGTGGGCGGCGGCACCGTGGTGGTGCCCGTGCTGCGTCTGGGCTTTGGGTTCGAGGCGGTGTGCGCTACGGCAACGAGCCTCTTCACCATCATCTTCACGAGCATCGGCGGCACGGTGACGCACCTGCGCAAGAAGACCGCGATCCCGCAGCTCAGCATCTGCCTGGGCCTGGGCGGGGCAATCACCAGCTCGCTGGGAGCGCTGCTGGGCTCTGTCAGCCCCAGCTGGGCCGTGATGCTGGTTGCGGCGCTCATCATCTTCTACAGCGGCTTTTCCATGCTGCGCAAGGCGCTCAAGCTCTCCTCAACCCCACGCAGGCGCGCGGGCAGCGCTGGGGAGAAGACTGCAGAACACGAGGACGGCCCTGCTCCCAAGGTCACGGTGCTGCCCCCTTCAGGGAGCTTTGAGTTCAACTGGAAGAAGGGCCTGGGCGGCTTTGCCATAGGCTTGGTTGCCGGGCTTGCCAGCGGCTATGTGGGCGTTGGCGGCGGCTTCATCATGGTGCCGATGATGGTCGGTCTGCTGGGTGTGCCCATGTTCATGGCAAGCGGCACCAGCTTGCTCGCCATCATGATTCTGGCCATCCCCGGCGTGGTCACCCAGTTCCTCTTGGGCAACGTCGACGTGATGGCGGGCATCTTCATCGCTGCGGGCTCCATCCCCGGCGCCATGGTGGGAGCGCGCTACGTCACGCGCATACCAGAGCGGCAGCTGCGCTTTGCCTTTGCGGGCTTCTTGGCGGTGGCGGCGGTGCTCCTCCTCGTAAACGAGGCCGGCCTCATCTAGCTGCGGCGCAAGCCAAGGCTGCGTGCCCCCCAGAGCGATGACACGCAAAAGACGAGTACAATAAGCTGATACGCCCGAATTGAGGAGGCCCTTGTGTCTGTCAACTCAAAAAAGAGCGCCCAAGCTGGCAAGCCCCGCAAGCGTCGCAGCGTGCTAAGCGTTGTTGGCGGCGTTGTCCTCGCCTTGTTCGCCATCTGCGTGCTCGGAGTCGGCCTCCTGTGTGCCTCGTGGCTGAGGGATCTCCCGGACTACAGCAACATCGACCTCTATGCCAAGTCCGGCTACTCCACCATCTACGCGTCTGACCGCAGCACCGTCTTGGGCAAGATCACCTTGGAGAACCGCATCGAGGTAGCTCGCAACGAGGTCTCGGAATACGTCATCATGGGCACGGTGGACACAGAGGACGAGCGCTTCTACAAGCACAACGGCGTTGACTTCGTGGGTATCGCCCGCGCCTTGGTGAACAACCTTACCGGCGGCTCGCGAGAAGGCGCTTCCACGATCACCCAGCAGCTGGTCCGCAACACCGTGCTGCTCGACGAGATGAACTCCATCACCGTCGAGCGCAAGGTGAGGGAGATGTACATCGCCTTGAAGGTGGAGCAGAAGTACACCAAGGACCAGATTCTGATGATGTACATCAACGTCATCAACTATGGCAACGGCAACTACGGCATCGAGACCGCCGCCCAGGACTACTTCGGCTGCTCTGCCGTGGAGCTCAGCTTGGCGCAGTCGGCCATGCTCGTGGCCATCCCACAGTCGCCCACGGCCAACAACCCCCGCAACGACTACGAGCGCAACCTCGAGCGCGCGCACTTGGTGCTCAACCGCATGCTCACGCATGGTGACATCAGCCAGGAGGAATACGACGCCGCCATGGCAGAGCGCCCTAAGCTCGCCAAGAAGAACAAGAAGGTCAAGGACTACAACGCCGACCTCGCCCCGTACTTCGTCGACTACGTCAAGCAGCTCCTGCAGACAGACGAGTTCAATATCTCGGAGCTGGCGCAGGGCGGCCTCAACATCTACACCACCCTCGATGCCAACGCCCAGGCAGCTGCGAACGAGGCCGTCAGGAACGGCATCGACGGCTACGGCGACGGCTTTGACTGCTCGCTCAGCAGCATCGACCCAGACAACGGCAACATCATCGCCATGGTGGGCGGCAAGGACTACTCAGAGAGCCAGTTCAACCTCGCCACCCAGATGAGCCGCCAGGCGGGTTCCTCGTTCAAGCCCTTTACGCTGATTGCCGCCATGGAGCAGGGCGTGGACCCCGACACCTACATCGACTCCTCGAGCCCGGCGCAGATCACCCCCACCTGGACGGTGAGCAACTCGGAAGGCGAGGGCAAGGGCAACATGTCCCTGCGCTCTGCCACTACCTACTCTGTCAACACCGTCTATGCTCGCCTGGCCCACGGCATCGGGGCCGACTGCATCGTCGATACCGCCCATCGTCTGGGCATCAAGAGCGAGCTGCTGCCCTACGAGTCGATCTGCCTGGGTGCCCAGGGCGTCAACACGCTCGAGATGGCAAGCGCCTACGCCACGCTGGCGGCAGGGGGCGTCTACCACGAGCCGCGTGCCATCCTGGAGATCGTCAACGTGAGGGGGGAGACGGTCTACACCGCCCCGCAAAGCTTTGGCGAGCAGGTCATCTCTCCTGCCATCGCGCAAGAGGCTACCAACATCCTCAAGACGGTTGTGGAGAGCGGCACCGGCACCGCGGCCTCGCTGTGGTGCGGCCAGACCGCTGCCGGCAAGACCGGCACCTCGGAAAACGGCCGTGACCTGTGGTTCTGCGGGTACACGCCCCAGCTGGCGACCGCCGTTTGGGCGGGATACCGAGAGGAGCAACCCACGGGCCTTTACGGCGGCAGCACCTGTGCCCCCATCTGGCGCGCCTACACGGATGCCGTGCTAGAGAACGCGTTCTACGAGGAGTTCCCCACAACAGACGAAGAGCCTGTCTACACCTATGAGTGGGACTTTGCCGAGGAGTATGGGACCGACGAGGGCGAGCCCGCAGAAGAGGAGAAGCCCGAGGAGAAGCCCAAGCCGGCTGAGGACCCCGAGGAACAGGAGCCAGAACCCGAGCCCGAGCCGGAGCCAGAACCCGAGCCGGAGCCTGAGCCAGGGCCAGAACCCGAGCCGGAACCGGCGGCCCATATGCTTGGGGAGGACTAGGGTTACACGCGCACGCCGCCCATGGCAAGACTCAGGATGTCTCTGGTAAAGCGGTAGCCAAAGGGCGGCTCCTCATGCCAGTCCCCGCTTGCGTCGCGCACCAGGGCGTCGAGCGCAGCGCCTTCCTGCAGGGTGAGGTACTCGTCAAACCAGACGTCCCTGTCCACTGCCAGCAGACGGCTGCCCTCGCGAAAGACCACGGACTGCACCAGCTTGAGCTTGTTGACGGGTATGCTGCCCTTGCAGAGCTGGGCGGTGTCTACCACGAGGTAGATGTCGTCTGGGACGAGGTCTATGCCGACCTTGCGGGTGGTGTGCTTGCCGCGCGGGTGCCAGAGGGTGCGGCCATCGTCTTCCTCAAGGGCAAGGACCGCGACCTCCTCTTCTTCGCAGGCGGAGCCCAGCGGAATGCGCTGGTGGGCGTTGCTCAGGAGCAGGTTGGGGCCGCCTTCGAACTCCAGGCGCAGGGTCTTGTAGATGCGGTCTGGGTTCTCTGCCATGATGTAGGCTTCAAAGGCATGGAGCCGGGCTCGCCCGATCAGCTGCTTGAGCAGGTGGGTTGCGGAGTCGTCGAACAAGCGCACGGTCTCGATCACATCAGCCTCCCTTGCGGCAGTGCGTACAGTGCCGCCCATGATACCGCGCGCCTGTGACAAAGCCACGGTCACAGGGGAATGGTCGCTGGGCAGTTCTCTCCAAATAATTT
>JBJEHM010000044.1:0-3974 GCA_051876075.1 Coriobacteriales bacterium | reverse complement strand
CTTCTTCACAGACGTACAAGCGCGTCTGGCCAGCGTGCTCGATGAGGTCCTCACTGGGCTTGACGGCCTTACGGTGGACCGCGCGGTCTTCGACCGCACCCGCGTGGCGCGCATCCCCGGCACCTACAACCGCAAGGCAGGCCGCTACGCGCAGCTCGCCGGCGGCAGCTACCGCTGCTGGCAGCTCAACCAGCTCGCCGCGTTCCGCCCGTGCACGGCAGCCACGCCCAGCACGCCCACCCGCAGTGCAAACGCGCAGGTCATCAACTTCAACCGCCTGATGATGACGCGCCTCAAGAAGGTGGCGGAACTCCAGGAGTACCGCGGCTTTGCCTGCGAGGGCAACCGCGAGCTCATGGCCTTCGTGTACTACAACACAGCCGTGCAGATCTACGACCGCAGTAGCGCCAAGGAGCGTTTGCGCTCGTTCAACGCGCGCTTCAACACTCCCCTCCCCCAGCGGGAGCTGGACGGCATCTTCAACGCGGTGGACAGCGTCGTCAACGTCAAAGGCCAGAAAGGTCACTACATCTTGAAAGCAGACACCTTGGTGCGGCTGCTGGCGCTCACAGATAAGGAGATAGCTGACCTGCAGTTCTTCGCCTCAAAGCGCCTGACCGAGCGCGTAGAGGCAAAGCGCCAGACAAAGGAGAAGCGCGAATCCCGCAACCAGCGGGTGTGTGAGCTGTATGCAAGGGGCACTATGACGCAGCAGGAAGTCGCTGCCGCAGTGGGCTGCTCCGTGCGCACCGTGTACACCATCCTCAAGAGCAAGGGGCTTGCCGGGCGAACAACTAGCCAGACAGCCGTAGAGACCGGCAAAGCGCTCGCAGCAGCCTCTCCCCTACCTCAAAATGGCAATGAAACCCTCTCGAACAAGACTCTGCATTACACAGCACCCGCAACTCACAAAACACAAACTGCGCGGGCCTTCCCGGCTACAGCAGCAACAAGCCAATCGGCAATTCTTTGGCAACCGTGTCTGAGGGCAGTGTCCCGCCCTGCTCCCAGTGATCCACCCTTTTGCTCTGCTGTTCTTTTTGCACCCGTGCCAGCTAAGACTTCTTCGCTCGTACGTCTTGGTCTTCTCCAGTTTTGCGAACCTCTTCCCAGAGCGAGCCTCGGCCCTCCTCTGTCTCCGCCTGTTCAGCTGAGGTTTGCGTTGTAGCTTGATGACGCAATGGCACCCCGCAGCACTAGATTACATGCGGGGTGCCAGACAGCCTCTGAGCTGAGCGTTTACTCGCTTTCGGTCTCCTCGATTGCTTTTTCGCGTAGCTGGTTTGCCAGTGAGCGTATCTCCATGATGGTGCCGAGCTCCACGATTCCGTCTGCGGCAAGCGCCTTCTTGAGTGCTTTGAGAGCGGAGCGCGCGTGATCAGAGGCGAGCTTCTCGCTCTTCGCTATGCTGGCCCCGCTCTTCTTCCGCTTGACAGCCTGCTTGATGTCTTCGGTGTTCTTGATGGTGCCGGCGTTCACCGCGGCGATGAGCTCGGCTTGGTCCTCGCCCTTCAGACTGGCGATGGCGTCTGCGCTCACCTTGCCGATCTTGCCTGCATCCAGCAGGTCCTTGCCTTCATCGCTCAGGTTGAGCCCGATGTTGCGCTCCATAGCGGCGGTCCTGGTTGAGATGCCAAACATCTTGCCCACGACCTCGTTGACCGTCTCCTTCCCCACGCCTTCGCCTAGGTCGCGCAGCTTGAGGAGCTTCTCGCTTACGGCGGCGATGCCTTCGCTGCGCTCGCGGTCTGTCAGCTCGCGCTGGCCCACGTTGGCGGAGTGCATGATGAAGTCCGCATCCTCGTCCGCCAGCTGGCCGTTGCGAAAGACGCGGGCGGGGATCATGTACCACTTCTCCCCTTCTTCTGCGCCTTTCTCTTCGCTGATCTTCTTGCCCAGCCAGCAATGCGCCATCCAGCGGCGTTCGCCGTCGACGATCTGGTACTTGAGCTCCTTGGTACCGGTCTCCTCGTCTTCTTCCACGATCTCTCGCACGGCGATGGGCGCGGTGTAGGACGAGGTGTAGATCATGTCCGCCAGAGACTCGATGCTCGCGTCGTCGATGCTGTAGGTGTTCTTGGGGTTCCGAACCAGCTTGCGTGCGTCCAAGAAGTCGATGCCCATGTCGTCGACCAGCTTGAGCTTGCTCTTGTTGGCGGCCACGGCGTTGGTGCCGCTGTCGCGCTGGTAGGCGTAGTCGAGCTGGCGGTCCATGTGCTGCATGCCGCTTTCGCGCAGGCTTTCTGTCTTGGGCTCTGCCCTGTGCTCGGCAGCGCTTGCGGTGGCGGTGTTCATACCCGCTTTTGCAGCTTTTGCCAGGTCTTTTGCGCTTTTCCTAGGCATTGTCGATCTCCTCGCAGAGTTTGGCGTAGGCACGGCTGGCGGCGTTGCCGGGGTCGTATGTGATCAGCACTTGGTAGGCCACCGTGCTTTCCGGCACGACTGTGGTCTTGGGGATCTCTGTCTTGAACGACTTGAGGCCGGGCAGCTCTTCCGCCACGATTTCCTTGCAGGACTTGTAGACCGTGGTGTTCTTCTCGACGATGGTGAAGAGCACCTTGCGCTGGTACTTGACCGGCTTGATCCTGGCGGCGACCTTCTCTGCTTGGTCGATGAGATCCAGGGTTTCCTTGACGCCCTTGATGGAGAACATCTCTGTCTTGACGGGAATGATCACCATTGAGTCCGCATTGCCGCTGCTTATGGCGTTAACGGCGTTCATTGCGATGAGGTTGATGGCCGGCGGGCAGTCGATGATGATCTTGTCATAGTGCTTGACGGCATCGAGGTCGCGGATTGCGTCTGCCAGGCGGAACTCGCGGAACGAGCGGTTGTCCTTTTCGAGCTCTGTGGCGCCGCTTGCAAAGGCGATGGAGCTGGGCGCGATGTCCACGTTTTCGTATGTTGTGCTCTTGATTATGTCGTTGAGACCGAGGAACTGGCCGCGGCGGTCTGGGAGCATGACGTTTGCGATGCAGTCCTCAAGTCCGTCTGCGTCTATGCAGCCCATGTATTCGCTGAGGTTGCCCTGGCCGTCCATGTCTATGACGAGGACGCGGTCACCCGCCTGGCCAAAGCACACAGCCATGCAGGCTGCGGTGGTGGACTTGCCCACGCCGCCCTTGTATGAGGTTACGACGTAAATGGTGGGGCGCTTTGCGTCTTCCCCGTCTTTGGCGGCCTTCTCCTCGAGGAGGGATTCGAAGAGCTCGCCTGTGCTTTGGCCGGTTGCCTGCTTGATCTTGTTAAGCTTCTCGATGGATTCTTCTGACATGTAGGCGCTGGTGCCTCGTTTTGCAACTTTTGCGGCCATGCTCTATTCTCCTCAAACTTTGAAACCTGGCTTGATATGCCGCCACTTCAGTTCAATTCTACGTGTGATTCTAACATAGTTCTATTTGAAACCGAACTGCGTTCTGTTATTTCTAAGTCAAATTCAATTTTATTTGCAGGGTAATTGAGGGTAGAATTCTATTGGTATCTCTTGTCATGTAGCTATCGACACTCATATTGGGTGTTCTGTCCCTCTGTTTGATTAGGAGCTCTTAGACCAGAATTGAGCTCAACCTCCTTGTAGGTCATCCCGGCCAAGTGAGCGCAACCGAGCGCGTGGAGAGATCTTGGGTTGAGCAAAGAGAGCTGACTCAAGACACTATCTTGCTGCTCCGGTTCTACGATAATCGTCCGCTGATTTGAATGATATTCTGGCAGCTACTTCAACAGCCCCATCCGGTTTTCAAAGCCCCTTAACTGTGGCTTTTCCACTGAATGCAATCTTTGCATCCAGCTCTTCCCCTTCCCTCCCCTACATTGCGTAGCTAATCGCTCATGTGAATGCCAGTTCTCCTTAAACGTGTTTAGCGCGTAAATCACCGAAGTGGCGATTCTTCATTGCGTCAGTGCATTCAGCCGATTGAGAGCCCTCCCCTATCTCCACCTCTGCTAGACAGGTGGGCTGTCTCGTGTTGTTGTGC
>JBJEHM010000043.1:0-3977 GCA_051876075.1 Coriobacteriales bacterium | reverse complement strand
ACCATTTTCATCCCGCTCTTGGGGGGAGCTCATCCTGTTCGAGCTTCCCACGTTGCGCAGCTAGCCCCTCGGGCCCCTCTGGCGGCCGAAGTACGCGCTGGCTGCGTCCGGGACGCCTGCCAGCGCCGTGCCCCGCTTGGGCAGGGTGAAATCCTCGCGCATGGCCTTTTCGTGGGTGAGGAGCTTGACCTTCATGTCGATGCCGCCCCCAAAGCCTGTGAGGCTGCCGCTTGCTCCGACGACGCGGTGGCACGGCACGATGAGGCACAGGGGGTTGTGCCCCACTGCTCCGCCCACCGCGCGGGCCGACTGCCTGCGCCCCGTCTCCTGGGCGATGCGCTCGGCGATCGCCCCGTAAGTGGTCGTGCTGCCAAAGGGTATGTCGAGCATCGCCTCGCGCACGCGCAGCTGGAACTCCGTGCCGGACGCGCCCAGGGGCAGCTCGCGCGGGTTGGGTGCCTGGCCTGCGAAGTAGCGGTCGAGCCACTCGCGCGCCTGCTCGAACACGGCCAGGCCGTGCCCGGGCTCCATCGCGCCGTCCACTCCGCACCCGAAGTAGCGGTCGTTGTCGAACCAGCAGCCCACGATCGACTCGCCGTCGCTCGCCAGCGTGAGCGTGCCGATGAGCTCGCTTTCATATCGCGTGTAGTACGTCATCGCGTTTCCTCCCCATGGCTCTTGTTCGGTGCGGCCTCTTTTGCCCCCAGGCTGTTCCACAGGCTGATGACCGCGTAGCTCCTCCAGGGGCGCCATGCCTCTGCGAGCTGCGCCCTCTGTCTGGGTTCCATGCCTGGTAGTGCCTTGGCCACCCCCGCGTCTGACTCCAGGAACGCGTCTGGGTGCGAGAGCGCCCGCATCGCGATGTAGTTCGCAGTCCAGGGTCCCACGCCCTTGACGGAGAGCAGCTTCTCAACCTGCTCGTCGGCCAGCGCCCCGGGCCCGAAGTCGAGCGCGCCCGATTCCATCTTTGACGCGAGCTCGGCAATGACCCGCGACCGCGTTTTTATGACGCCGAGCGGGCCGAACGCGTCTTCGACTGAGCCAAGCGCCAGGATACCAGCCGGTGCGGGGAACACGTGCGTCAGGCCCGAGACCCCCGTTTCAACGGGGATGCCGTAGCGCTCCACGACGCGCGCGGCGAGCTTGTTGGCGGCGGCCACGGAGACCTGCTGGCCGAGCACGGCGCGGCATGCCGTCTCGAAGGGGTCGAAGCAGCCGGGCAGGCGCACCCCTTTGCTCACTGTGCCCGGTATAGCGCGCTCTAGCTCATGGAGCCCATCAACAACCGCCTGCGGGTCGCAGTCGACATCGAACATGCGGCGCACGCGGGCAACTACCTGCGACATGCACGGCGCGAGCGCCTCCGACATCGTGACCACGAGCCTGCTGCGGCCAGCGTCGTCCTCGATGCGAATCCAGCCGGAGACATCGCCGCTCGGGCCCTTGAGCCTCACAGCCCTCGCGTAGCTTTCCTCGCCGACGAGCTCGACCCCTGCGAGCGCGCGCTCGCGGAAGAAGGCGAGCAGCTCGTCAAAGCGAAACGGAGATCGATAGGCCAGATGCATGGTCGCAACGCCCGAAGGCACGCGAGCTGTCTTAGCGCGCTTGCGCAAATCCGTTGGCGTCAGGCGGTAATGCTCCTTGAATGCGTCGTTGAAACGCCGCACGCTCCCAAAACCCGCGGCTTCTGCCACGCGTTTGACGGAGAGGTCTGAGTCGGAGAGCAGCGCTTTCGCAAGCAGAAGACGGCACGTGGTCGCGTACTGAGAGGGTGTGACGCCGTACTCCTCAACAAACACGCGCCGCAGATGGCGGCCAGTGTAGCCAAGCTTTGCTGCCGTAGCCTCTACACTGCATTTGTCGGCACATCCCTCGCGGATCATCGCGGCTGCGCGCCGGGCAAGGTTTGGGTACGCATCGACAGGCGCCATGCCAGGAGCAATCTCAGGGCGGCACGTCAAACACGGGCGGTACCCCGCCGCCTCTGCCTCAGCGGCGCTGCGAAAGAATGTGCAGTTCTCGTACTTGGGGATCTTTGCTGTGCAAACCGTGCGGCAGTATATCCCCGTGGACGAGACGCCAACAAATACCTGTCCGTCAAAACGGGCATCGCCGGAGGCGAACGCCGCGTACACAGCGCGCTTGCGCACTTCTGGCTGGTTCAGCTCCTCTGGGCCGATTGTGTCTAAAGCAGCCCTGCCCATGTGTCTGCTCCCTTCTCTCTCTGCGGTTGCTCATGTACTCCCACAATGCGTGAAGCTACGGTGATTCGACGAGATGGAGTCTAAGCTGTGCTCAGCTTCAAAAGTAGCCGAAATCGGACACGAAAACGAGGGCTACGAATCATTCAGATTCGGGGGTTGGGGCGGCAACCCAGCCCGTTTAGTTGCAAAATGTCTGGAAAATCAGGCTTAAGGCCAAGTAACCAGAATCTGGCGGGATTCCCGCTGACGTGCAAGGTGCCGCTGCTATACTCTATTTATCTAATTATGTCCTTGGACATGTTTTGGAAATTAGGAGTGCGAAGTGGCCATGAGGATTCCGCGCGACCGATACCTCGACGCTCTCATTGAGCGTAAACACAACGGCCTCGTCAAGGTTGTGACGGGAATCCGCAGATGCGGAAAGTCGTTTCTCCTATTTAATCTCTTCCGAGATCACCTCCGCGAATCAGGGGTGCCAGACGATCATGTCATAGCCGTGCAGCTCGACATGCGCAGCGCGCGGAGCCTGAGAGACCCTGACGCGCTGCTGGAGTTTGTGCATGGAAGGATCAAGGACGCGAACATGCACTACGTCCTCCTGGACGAGGTGCAACTGCTCCCGGACTTCGTCGAGGTCCTCAACGAGCTGCTGTCCAATCCATCTGTGGATACCTATGTGACAGGCTCGAACTCCAGGTTCCTCTCGAAGGACATCATCACCGAGTTCCGCGGCCGCGGCGACGAGGTGCACATCTTCCCGCTCACCTTTGCCGAGTTCATGCAGGCAAGGACCGACGACGCTCTGCACGCCTGGGCTGACTACGTAGAGTACGGCGGCCTGCCCTTGGTGGCGACCATGTCCTCCGAGGAACAGAAGGCAGCCTATCTGACCAAGCTCTTTGAGGAGACGTATATCAAGGACATCGTGGAGAGAAACGGCCTGCGCAAGACCCAGGAGCTGGAGGACCTCGTGGACGTCCTGGCGTCGGCGGTCGGGTCGCTCACCAACGCGTCGAAGATACAGGCCACGTTCAAGAGCGCCCTGCACTCGAGCATCAGCACCGCCACCGTCAGGGCCTATATCGACTGTCTGGAGGACGCCTTTGTGCTGAGCGAGGCAAAGCGCTACGACATCAAGGGAAGGAAGTACATCGGCGCGCCTGCGAAGTACTACTTCGAGGATGTGGGGCTGAGGAACGCCCGCCTCAATTTCAGGCAGGTCGAGGAAACCCACCTCATGGAGAACATCGTATACAACGAGCTGCGCGCACGCGGCTTGTCCGTCGACGTTGGAATCGTCACCAGACGGCGCCTCGACAGCGAGGGTAGGAAGGTCACGAGCACTCTCGAGGTTGACTTCGTGGCCAACCGAGGCTCCAGGCGCTACTACATCCAGTCTGCCTTCGCACTGCCAGATGCCGCCAAGAGGGAGCAGGAGTCCGCATCGCTGCGCCGCATAGACGACAGCTTCAAGAAGATCATCGTTGTGAAAGACGTGGTGAACACCACCTGCGACGAATCCGGGATCGTCACGATGGGGTTGTTCGACTTCTTGCTCGACCCCGCCAGCCTTGACAGATAGATCAGCGTGACCGCGGCGCGTACACTTGCGAAGACATCCGCATCCAGCTGAGCGCGCAACGTTCTCGAAGCCCTGCTCGTGCCTTGCCGGAGACGACGAGTGAGACGCTTTGACGTAGGCCACGTGCGCCGCGCTGCGGCCTCTGGACGGCGGGCTCGCGCTCGTCATCGTTGGCTGTGTTAGCCCCAAAG
>JBJEHM010000042.1:0-17271 GCA_051876075.1 Coriobacteriales bacterium | reverse complement strand
CGAAACGGTCGTTTTTGGGAGTGCCCTTCATGCGTGGTTTTTGGGTGTCGTTTTTGAGAGACAATCCGTGGCCCGCTGCATCTCCTCAACCGCCATCCGACCTTGATAAGCGACGCCTTTGCTGCAGAGGGGCACAAGGCCAAGCTCTGCCGTCTTCCCTCCCGGCCCGCTGGGCACGTACAAGTTCCTGCAGACCTTAACCCCTGGCAGCTTGGAGACCGCCGTAGACGCTGTCCTCCTCTCGCTGGCCCGCAAGCCGGTTTATTTCGTCTCTCTTCATGTGAATAACCTCCTGTAAGGTTTGCGCGCTGTGTGAAAGCGCCTTCTTATAGCCTTTGCCTTGGCTTGTGTAACCAATAGTTTTGATTTGTAACCTTGGTGATGTTACAATTGAAAATAGATATGTTACTGAGGGTGATGACTATGAAGAGCTACGTGGAGGACATGCTCCACACAGATGTGGAAACTCAGCCGATGGAGCGCTTCGGCGAGCTCCCGCTGTACCTGCGGGGGCTGTTCGAGCTCGAGCGCTGGGGCGTCTTCGGCGTCGAGTTCGCCATGGCCAGGCCGCTCGAGAACCTCGCTGTCAAGACCCTGGCCAAGCACCGGAGCACGCTGGAAGATGCCCTCGGCATACCCGTCGCCTTCGCCCTGGACGCCGCGGCCACCGGCTACCGCCTCGACCGCATGGTGGAGGCGGGGCTACCCTTCGTCGCCGACGGGCGGCAGGTCTACCTGCCCTTCCTGGGGGTGGCTCTGAGCAAGGCAGGGCGCACGGGCACCAAGCGCCCCAGCGCAGCCGCGGAGAAGCTCTCCCCACAGGCCCAGCGCCTCGCCTTGAAGGTCGTCTACGGAAAGATCGGCTGTCTCACGGTCACGCAGGCGGCAGAGCTTCTCGGCGTGGCCAAGATGACCGCCTCGCGCGCCTTCAGCGAGCTGGAGGCCGTCAACCCGTCGTGGGTAGCGAGCGAGGGGCGCCAGCGCCGGCTCTGCCTTGAGGGGGGCATGCGGGGGTTCTGGCGCCAGGTGGAGCCGCACCTCCCCAGCCCGGTCGTGCGGGAGCACCGGCTCGAGAGCATACCCGAGGCCAGGCTCGCGCTCGGCGGCATGTCCGCCGTCTGCCACCACAGCATGCTGGCGGACAACCCGTGGCCGACTTTCGCCATCACCCGGGCCCAGGAGCAGGAGCTGGGCCTGAGAGACGGCGAGCATCTCGCGGGATGGGACAGCTGGGAGCAGCCGGCATGCGTCGTGCAGGTGATGCGCTACGAGCTTGACTCCCTGGCCATGGGAGAGGAGGCCATAGACCCCCTCTCCGCCGTCTTGTCGCTGACGGCCGAGGAGAGGGAGGACCCCCGCGTGGCAGGTGAGATAGAAATAATCATGGAGAGGGTGTTTGACGATGAGCATGAGAGGGATTGAGACGTTCAAAGCCTTCTTCGAGGGCTGTGAGGACCAGTACGTCCTCATCGGCGGCGCTGCCTGTAACCTGTTGTTCGAAGAGGCGGGCCAGGGCTTCAGGGCGACCAAGGACCTGGACCTGGTGCTTTTGGTCGAGGCGCTGACGCCGGAGTTCGGCCAGGCGTTCTGGCGCTTTGTGAGGGAGGGAGGCTACGAGCACCGGCAGAAGAGCACGGGCGATCCGCAGTTCTACCGCTTCTCCAAGCCTTCGGCCAGGGCTTTTCCGGCGATGTTGGAGCTGTTCAGCCGCTCTGGGGCGACGCTTGAGGACAGGGAGTCGAACCTGACGCCGATCCACATCGGCGACGAGGTCTCCAGCCTCTCAGCCATACTCCTCGACGAGGAGTACTACCGGCTGCTGGTCAGCTGCAGCGTCAAAGTCGAGGGGGTCTCCGTGCTGTCTGTGGAGGGGCTGATCCCATTCAAGGCGAAGGCGTGGCTGGACCTGAGCGCGCGCCGGGCAGAAGGGCAGCGCGTCGACGAGAAGGACGTCAAGAAGCACCGAAACGACGTGTGCCGGCTCGCCACGCTTCTGACAGGGGCCGAGCGCCCTGCGGTAAGCGACGGGGTCCGCGATGACATGCGCCGCTTCATGGAGGCTTATGCGGCCGACCCGGCAGACCCTAAGGCGCTGGGCATCCGCGGCGTTCAAGCTCAAGACGTGGTCGATGTCTTGCGAGGCGTGTATCTGTACTAGGAGTAGAGACGCGCAGAGGCCGAGCTGGAAAAGCATGCTCTGCTCCTGCGCAGGTGGCTGCTGCAAGAGGCAAAGAAGGCCTATGGAGCTGGCCATCCAGATACTGGGCCTAGCGACGGCTTTGATCAGCCTAGCCGGAGCGGTGGTGGGGCTCCTGCCCAAAGCGCAGTGTGACGCGCGCAAGTACGGCAAGCAGTGGATCGTGACGAAGGACGCCATGCTGCGGGAGTACGGGGCCCCGTGTCCGCGTAAGGGCGCAGCGCCTCGCCAGGCTTTTGGGGATCTGTGGCAGAAAACGGCCTTGGTGTACTGCGGGCGCTCTTTCAACGGGTGCTGTGATGCGCACTCGGGTCTTTGCGGTGCCACGAAATGGCAGAAATCGGCCCTTGTGTACGCCCTTGGGAGCCTCGAACCCGCTCGCAGGCCCGATGCATCGTTCATCGAAACGACTGAAAGAGTACACCAAGGCCGTTTCCTGCCAACAACGCCCTAAACCCTGGCGAGCCCTCAAGTTGCGGGCCGCCAGGAACTCCTGGCACGCAATCCCCTCTCCGCCGCACGAGCGCCGTTAGGCGCGAGCAGCCGGAGCGCCTGTAGCAGAGCGCGCCCCACCCCTCCGCCGGCTCACCACAGGTTCAGGCTGCGAGGGGCCTGGTGCGTGCGATGCGTAGCGGCTAAGCCACAAACTTGAAATGCCGCCGAAGGCGGCCCAATTAGAGCGGTGGAGGCGCACGAGCGCCGTTAGGCTCGAGCAGCCAGAGCGCCCGGAGCATCGCACGCACCAGGCCTCTCGCCCCCCCGCAGGTTCAAGCCCTCCCGCTTAGGCCACGACGGCGGAGAACCCGGCTCCTTCGACGGCTGCGACGAGGGCGGCGGGCTCTCCGGCGCCTGTGACCACGGCGCTGCCGGGCTCGAGCACGACCTCGGCCTTGACCACGCCGTCAACGGCCTCGAGCGCGTCCTTGACCTTGGCAACGCACTTGGGGCAGTGCATGCCGGTGACCTCGAGCGTGGTCTGGGGCTGCGTGTTGAACAGTGCCATGTGAGAACCCTCTTTCTCTGCGGTTCGATTATGTATTGGCAAATATAACACCCTACGCGAGCAAACGCGGACGGCGGCCAAGAGCCTAGCTGGGCTTCCAGGTTCTCAGGCGCAGGGCATTCGTAACCACGCAGATGCTCGAGCAACTCATGGCCGCCGCGGCGATCATCGGGTCCAGGCCTATGCCCCAAGGCGCCAGCACGCCGGCGGCCACGGGGATGCACACCACGTTGTAGATCAGCGCCCAGAAGAGGTTCTGCTTGATGGTGCGCAGCGTGGCGCGTGAAAGCTGTATGGCGGCGGGCACGTCCATGAGGTCACTGCGCATGAGGACCATGTCCGCGCTGTCCATGGCCACGTCCGTGCCGGCGCCGATGGCGATCCCGATGTCCGCGCGCGCCAGGGCGGGGGCGTCGTTGATGCCGTCCCCCACCATCGCCACGGGGCCCTGCGCGGCCAGGCGGCGCACGGCTTCCTCCTTCTGCGCGGGGAGCACGCCTGCTACCACGCGCTCCACGCCCACCTGCGCGGCCACCGCCTGGGCCGTGCGCTCGTTGTCTCCCGTGAGCATGAGCGTGTGCATGCCCATGGCCTTGAGCTGCGCCACGGCGGCCGCACCGCTGGGCTTGACGGCGTCTGCCACAGCTGCCATGCCCGCCAGAGCACCCGCGTAGGCAAAGAAGAGCGGGGTCGCGCCCTGCTCGGCAGCCTTCTGGCCCTGCTGCGCAAAGGTGCCCAGCTCGATGCTGTTCTCCCTCATGAGCAGCTCGTTGCCCGCCAAGACTTCCTGGCCCGCGCAGCGCGCCCGCAGGCCGCGGCCCGGCAGCTGCTCGAAGGCCTGCACCGCCAGCTGCTCTGCGCCCTTTTCCTCCGCATAGGCGCACAGCGCCTTGGCAAGCGGGTGCTCGCTCTTGGCCTCCACAGAGCGCACCAGGGTCAGGAGCTCCCCTTCCTCCACGCCCTGCGCCGCCTGCACGCCTGTGACCTGCGGCGTTCCCGTGGTAATGGTGCCCGTCTTGTCGAAGACCACCCACTCAACCGCGTGGGCGGCCTCCAGGGCCTCGGCACTCTTGATGAGTATCCCCTGCTTGGCGCCGCGCCCCATGCCCACCATGATGGCGGTGGGCGTGGCAAGGCCCATGGCGCAGGGGCAGCTGATCACGAGCACGGATATCGCGTGCTTGAGCGCGAGCCCCACGTCGCCGGCGCTCAGCACCATCCACACTACGAACACGAGCACGGCGATGCCGATCACCACCGGCACGAAGACCCCGCTGATCTTGTCTGCGATGCGCTGTATGGGCGGCTTGGTGGAGCTGGCCTCGTCCACCAGGCGCACGATCTGCGCGAGCGTCGTCTCCTCCCCCACGCGCGTGGCGACCATGGTGAAGTACCCGCTGACAGACACGGTGGCGCCGGTGACCTCGCAGCCCGGGGCCTTGTCCACGGGAGCGCTCTCTCCCGTGAGGGCGGACTCGTCCACTGCCGCGCTGCCCTCCAGAACGCGCCCGTCAACCGGCACCGCCTGCCCGGCCTTGACCTCCAGCACGTCCCCCACCTGCACGCTGGATACGGGCAGCTCCTGGACGCTGCCGTCTTCTGCAACGCGCCACGCCGTCTTGGGCGCCAGGTCCATCAGGCTGCTGACGGCGTCTGTGGTGCGGCCCTTGGCACGGGCCTCGAAGTACTTGCCCAGGCTGATGAGGGTGAGGATCATGGCCGCGCTCTCGAAGTAGAGGTCCATGCCGGCCTGCACTGCCTCCTCCATATGCATGGCCCCCAGCGCCGCGCTCATGCGGAAGAGCGCCGCCACGCCGTACACGGTGCTGGCAGCCGAGCCCAGGGCCACGAGCGTGTCCATGGTGGGACAGCCGTGCAGCAGCGTCTTGAAGCCGTTGGTGAAGAAGCGCCTGTTGAGCGCGATCACCGGCAGCAGCAAGACGAACTCCGCTAGGGCGCGGGTCATGACGGCCTCGTGCGCGCCCAGCACCTGCGGCAGCGGCCAGCCGAGCATGTGGCCCATGCTCAGGTAGAAGAGCGGGAGCGTGAAGGCGATGCTCAGCACTAGGCGCCAGAGCATGCGCTTCTGCTCGTTGGCGGCGGTGGCATTGGGTGCGGGGCCTGCGTCGCTCGTGGCTGCGGGCTGGCCGGGTGAAGCGGCCCCTCGCGGGCGGGCCCCGTAGCCGGCGGCCTCCACGGCCGCGCACACGGCGCTGACGGTTGCGGGGCTGCCGTCGTAGCTCAGCTCCATGCTGTTCTTGAGCAGGTTGACAGACGCCGCTTGGACGCCCTCAACGCCCAGGGCCGCCTTCTCCACGCGGGCGCTGCAGGCCGCGCAGCTCATCCCGCTCACGTCAAAGCTCATCTTCTCCATCTGGCGGCTCCTAGCGCTGGAAGCGCGCGATCAGCTCGAGGGCCTCGTCGATCACCTGGAGGTTGCCCTGTTGAATCTGCTCGACCACACAGGTCTCCATGTGGTTCTTCAAGACGAGCTGGGACACCTTGCGCACGGCGCTTTCCACGGCGGCGAGCTGTATGAGGACGTCGCCGCAGTAGCGGTTGTCGTCGAGCATGGCCTTGACGCCGCCCAGCTGCCCGATGGCGCGGTTGAGGCGCTTTTGCAGGTCCTCTTGCAGCTCTTGCGAGCGCGGTGTCTCCTTGTGCCTGCAACAGCACGCGTGCTGTTCCATGTGGCCGCTCCTTTCCAGCAAAGTCAACGCCTTTCATCTCCCAAGCAAGCGTAATCGAACGCCCCTCAGCACGTCATCTCGACCAAGCGAGCGTAAGCGAGCGCCCCTCAGCACGTCATCTCGACCAAGCGAGCGTAAGCGAGCGCGTGGAGAGATCCCGAATTGAGTCAGGGGACCGTGGTTCGAGACACGGTCTCGCGGGTCAATCCGAGATTTCTCCACTCCGGCACTTCGTGCCTCCGGTCGAAATGACGCTCTGGGGCGGCGCTGGTGCCCCGTTAGTCGAAGACGCTCTGGGGCGGCGCAGGTGCCCCGTTAGTCGAAATGACGCTGGGAGTGTTCGTTAACTCCATCCTCGGCTAACAGCGCCTAGTTGCTCGCAAGTATATACCCCCTGGGGGTATGTGGGCGGGAGATTCTCGCGTGTTCCGGAGCTTGGCGAGCCTGCAAACGCTTATGCTGGAAGTTCACACTCACCCGGCCAACCCGAGCCCAGGAGGACGCAGCGTGATCCCCGAGTCTGCCATCGCACAGGAGTGCTTCAACAAGACCTTTGCCCGCGCGCGCGTGGTGGCCAAGAACGGCGGCTTTGTCTTCAACCGGCGCTGCAACTACGAGCCCGACTACACAGAGCTGCGCGCCACCATGGAGAGCAGCTCCTGGAACGACTTCCCCTACGATGTGCGGGTTACCTTCGACGAGCAGGGCGGCCAGATCCTCGACTACTCGTGCTCGTGCCCGGCGTACTTCCGCTATCCCGGCATGTGCAAGCACACGGCGGGCCTCGCCCTGCTCTTCAACGCAGAGCCGGAGTCCTTCAAGGGCTACTGCGCCAGCAAGCAGACCGCCACTTCGCCCTCCATCACCGGCCTGCTGCAGCGCATGGGCGCCAGGGGCCCCGCACGCGCGCAGCACGGCGCCAGCGGCACGGGCAGCGTCGACTTCACACTGAGCCTCGAGCAGACGGAAGCCGACCGCTTTGGCGCCAGCTTCAAGCTCTGCACACCCGCTGCCTCCTACGTGCTCAAGGACATCGCCACCTTCCTGGAAGACATCGAGCGGGGTGCCTTCCGCGAGTACGGCAAGAAGCTGGGCTTCACCCACGTGCGCCCGGCGTTCACAGAGCACGGCTGGCAGCTGGTCAAGTGGATGCAGCGCTGCGCAAACGCCAACAGCTCGTGGTGGCAGCGCGACTTCTGGTCTGGCGCGCACAGCTACCGCACCATGTACATCGGGACCTGCCAGCTCGCGGAGCTGCTGGAGCTCTACCTGGGCCGTAGCATCGCGTTCATTCCGCTGCAGCACGGCAGCAGCAAGAAGCCCCAGGCGCTCAACTTGCAGGTAGTCGAGCAGGACCCGCAGCTGCAGCTGCAGGTGCGCGCCCTGGAAGACGGCGGCTTTGAGCTGGAGCGGGGCGGCAGGCTGGGCTTTGCCGCCTTCGACGAGCTCCTCTTTGCATGGGACGAGCGCTGCATCTACCGCTGCAGCCCCGCGCTGTCGCGCTGCGCCGCCTTCCTCTGCGAGGCTTACGGCAGCAGCGAGGAGCATCTGTTCCTGAGCGCGGAAGACGCGCCGCTCTTCTGCAAGACCCTGCTGCCGCTGCTGCAGGAGACCCTGCAGTTGCAGGCGCCCGCAGAGCTCGAGCGCTTGAGGCCAGTTGAGGCCAAGCTGGAGTTCTACCTGGACGCCAGCGGCGGACGCGCCGAGTGCCGCGCCAAGGCCCTCTACGGGCAGGAGGCCTACGAGCTCATGCACCCCGGCAACGAGCCCGGCAAGCCTGCGCGCGACGAGCAGCTCGAAGACGCCGCGCGCGAGACCGTGAGGCGCTATCTCCCCCAGCTGAGCGAAGACGGCGCGGTGGCGCAGACCGGCAGCGACGAGGACATGGCGCGCCTGCTCTTCCACGGCATCGACGAGCTGAGGCGCTGGGGCGAGGTCTATGCGACAGACGCGCTCACGCGCCGCAAGGCCTCCAGGAACACCGGCGTGCAGGCTGGTGTCTCGCTCAAGAGCAACCTGGTCAGGCTCTCTGTGAGCGCCAGCGAGCTGAGCCCAGCAGAGGTCGCCGCCCTGCTGCAGAGCTACCAGGCCAAGAAGACCTACCACAAGCTCAAGGACGGCAGCTTCCTCAACCTCCAAGAGCCGCAGCAGGCAGCGGAGCTGGAGCACCTGGGCTCTATCGCCGCCGAACTGGGCCTGAGCGCCCGCGACATCGCACGCGGCGAGCTGGAGCTGCCTGCCTACCACGCCTTTGTCCTGGACGCGCTCACCACCGAGGAGGAGAAGGAAGAGAGCTTCCTGCGCTTTGTGGAGGGCTTTGCAGACCGCCGCGGGCTGAGCTACGAGCTGCCCGCCCCGCTGCAGGGAGTGCTGCGCCCCTACCAGGTGGAGGGCTTTGAGTGGATGAGCATGCTGGCAGACAACGGCCTGGGCGGCATCCTGGCCGACGAGATGGGCCTGGGCAAGTCCCTGCAGGTGATCAGCCTGCTGCTGAGCCGGCGCGCGGAGCTGCAGCAGCAGCCCGCCCTGGTGGTGTGCCCAGCCAGCCTGGTGTACAACTGGATGGCGGAGTTCGCCAAGTTCGCCCCGCAGATGCGCGTCGCCGCGCTTGCCGGCCCCAAGGCGCAGCGCAGCGAGCTGCTGGAGCAGGGCGGCTTTGAGGTGCTGGTTGCCAGCTACGACACCCTGCGCATCGACATCCCCCTCCTTGCGGAGCGCGCGTTCTCATACCAGGTCATCGACGAGGCCCAGTACATCAAAAACCACGCGACCAAGGCGGCGCGCGCCGTCAAGGCCGTGCAGGCAGCGCACCGCCTGGCCCTCACCGGCACACCCATAGAGAATCGCCTGAGCGAGCTGTGGAGCATCTTCGACTACCTCATGCCCGGCATGCTGGGGCCTTACGCGCGCTTCCGCGAGCGCTACGAGACCCCCATCGTCAACGGCGAGGAAGAGGCCTCCGCGCGCCTGGGCGCCAAGGTGGGGCCCTTCATCCTGCGGCGCCTCAAGGCCCAGGTGCTCCGGGAGCTGCCGGACAAGCTCGAGAGCGTGGTGCACGCAAAGCTCGAAGGCGAGCAGCTCAAGCTCTACAGCGCCCACGAGTCCCGGCTGCGCCGTTCCCTGGCCGATGAGAGCGAGCAGGAGCTGCGCGAGGGACGCATCGCCGTGCTGGCCGAGCTCACCAAGCTGCGCCAGCTCTGCTGCGACCCGCGCCTGCTCTACAGCAACGCGCGGGGCAGCGGCGCCAAGCTCGGCGCGATCGCGGAGCTGGTGCAGAGCGCCCAGGACTCCGGCCAGAAGGTGCTGATCTTCTCGCAGTTCACGAGCTTTCTGGCGCTCATCGGCGCAGAGCTCAGCGCCCACGGCTGGAGCTACTACACCATCACCGGCGCCACGCCCAAGGAGGAGCGCGTGCAGCTTGTGGAGCGCTTCAACGCCGACGAGGTGCCCGTCTTCCTCATCAGCCTCAAGGCGGGCGGCACCGGCCTCAACCTGACGGGCGCGAGCGTGGTCATACACGCCGACCCCTGGTGGAACGCCGCCGCGCAGAACCAGGCGACGGACCGCGCCCACCGCATCGGGCAGAGCCGCGACGTGAGCGTGTTCAAGGTGATCGCAGACGGCACCATCGAGGAGCGCATCTTGGAGCTGCAGGAAGCCAAGAGCAACCTGGCAGACGCCGTGCTCCAGGCAGACGGCGCCAGCCTGGCGTCCTTGAGCCGCGAGGAGCTCATCGGGCTGCTGGGAGGCGACTAATCGACGACCGCGTCCAGCGCGCCGGAGTCGAAGAGCGGCAGGAAGGCGTCGAGCAGCTCTGGATCGAACTGCGTCCCCCGCCCCTCGAGCAGCTCGCGGCGGATGTCTTCGCGCGTGAGCGGCTGGCGGTACACGCGCGCCGAGCTCATGGCGTCGTACGCGTCCGCGATGGCCACGATGCGCGCGCACAGCGGGATCTGCGTGCCGGCAAGGCCGTCCGGGTAGCCCGCGCCGTCCCAGCGCTCGTGGTGGCTGCGCGCGACGACCCGCGCGTCCGGGATGTTGCTGACGTTCTTGAGGATGTCTGCTCCCCACAGGGTGTGGTTCTTGATGATGGCGTACTCGTCCTCGTCGAGCGCGCCGGGCTTCTTGAGGATGGAGTCCAGCACGCCGATCTTGCCGATGTCGTGCAGCAAGGCGGCGTTCGAGAGCTGCTCCACATGCTGCGGCACCCAACCCAGGGCGCGCGCCAGCTGCCGCGAGTACTGCGCAACGCGCGTGGAGTGGCCCCTGGTGTACTCGTCCTTGGCGTCGATGGAAAGCGCCAGCGCATGCACGGTGTCAAGCGACATCTGCTCGACCTGCAGCTCGCGCTGGCGAGCGAGGGCGGTCTGGCGCTCGACTTCCCGCTCGAGGTTCTTGTGCAGGTACTCGAGCTCCTCCAAGGCGCTCATCAGCTTGGGGTAGTCCTTGGTTTCCAGCCCAAAGAGCAGCATCAGGATGCCCAGCGATGTGTTGAAGACGGTGAGCAGCACGTCTGGGAAGAAGAACGCCTGCAGCACCATGCCGCAGCTCATCATGAAGACAAAGCCCAGGTTGCACAGCATCTCCTTGGGCGTGTAGGCGGAGCGGGTCCGCAGCACGCGGGCAAAGCCGTGGAGCAGATAGTAGCCGGGCATGGCGTAGACGATGAGGTGCGCGGGGCCAAACTGGTAGGAGGAGTCGACCGCGGTGTAGATGATGCCGGTCCATGCGTTGGAGACAAGGAGCAGCGCATAGGCGAGCAGCACCAGGCGGTCCAGCTGCAACAGCGCCCTGCTCAGGGCGTCATCGTCACCGCGGGTGCGCGTGTACTGCACGAGGAAGTAGCCGGAAAGCGCCGCGGCAAAGTAGTAGCCGCTGTTGAAGAGCTGGAGGAGCAGGGGGCTTGCATCGCAGCGCAACAGGAGCACAGAGGCGACGTCGAGCACCTCGGCCAGAAGCGTTGCCGCCGTGAAGGTCATGAAGCTGCGGCGCCTGGGGCCAGAATTGGTGAAGTGGACGCCCAGCGAGCCCAAGATAACGGCAAGCATGAACGCTCCCGCAATCTCGAACGAGACATTGTAATCGCTCACCTTCACCTGCCTTTAGCTGAGGTTGTGCTCTGGGCTGCTCTCGACAAACAACCGGTGTCGTGCTCGACGAACAGCCGGGGCTGTGCTTGATGAACAAGCATGATGCAATCCCCGCCGCCGCGCAAGAACAACAGGGGCAAATATCACGAACCCTTCACCCCCGCCCGAACATAGCTCGCCCGCGAAAGGATGCGCACGTTGAGAGCGTCTAGCGAGCGCGGCAAAGTTCCCCGCCCCTCCCAACAGGGCCCACGGCTGGCCGCTCCTCCCGCAGGGCTTCCAGCCGCTGGCCGCAAAAGTGCGTTTGACGGTGTCTAGTGTCCCCAAAAGCGCGGCTGACGGTATGTGCAAAAGTAGTAACACCGTCAAACGACATTCTGCGGCCACTAAACACCGTCAACCGGCATTTCGCGGCCAAACGCCCTACCCCGCCGGACGGGGACCGCCGCTGGCCGCCCCGCTGCACGGGTTCACAGCCGCAAGCCGCCCCGCTGCCTCCCAGAATTCGTTTAACGGGCGGACCCAAGCTCCGGCCTTCGTGAGGATCCTCTTCCCGCGATTCCGCCTCAGGGGTTCATTGGGCAATTCAATGAGCTGCTCGATGAGCGCTCGATGAGCGTGCATCCTGCCTAGAGGACCTGGCGTTCGTAGCTGGTGAGAGGGGCCGTGAAACCGGCGGCATCGAGGGCAGCCTCGATCTCATCGAGCTGCTCTGAGGTGGCCGCGCTGATGTGATGGAAGTGGTAGCCGTCTGTGAGCGTGCACAGCGGCGAGGAGATGCCCGCCTCGAGCTCGGCGATGAAGCGCTCGACGTCGCGGCGGGTGCGAACGCCCAGCGGCGCGGTCATGGTGCCGTAGGTGCGGTGGTTGACCATCACGTCCTCGACGCAGCCGCCGCAGTCGACGACGATGTCGAGCTCCTCCTTGATCTGCTCGCGCGTATGGCGCACCTTGACCAGGCGCTGCGGTAGGGCCTGCTCGGCGGTCTGCAGCACATAGCCGCGGTTGGTGGCCTGGATGGCGCTGCCAGAGCTGCGCAGGAGTGCGATGTCTTGGACGATGACCTGACGGCTCACACCCAGCTCCCCGCCGAGCGCCGTGGCAGAGACCGGCGCGGTAGCGCTTTGCAGCGTCTGCAGAATGGCCTTGCGCCTCTCGTCCCCCGTCACGTTCGCCTCCATTCGTCAGCAACACCAACACCCAGCGATTCTACCTAAACCGGCCGCGGGGAGCGCACCCAAAACAGAGCGGGAGGGTCTCCCCTCCCGCTCTAGAGGCGCTGCCGATCTTGCGGGCGGCTTAGGCCTGGCCGGGCTCCACGACGAGGGTGTCCTCGTAGTCGGCGCCGTAGGTGTCGAGCAGGGTCTTCTCATAAGCGGCATGGAAGAACTTCTCGCCGCCGAGCTTGACCATCTCCTCGTTGATCCAGGTGAGCAGGTTCTCGTTGCCCTTGGCAACTGCAGGTGCGATGGTGTCCGGGTTGCCCAGAGACTCGATGCCCACGACGTACTCCTCGGGATCGCCGTTGGCAAAGGCGATGACCTCGGTGTTGTCGTTGAGCCACAGGGCGTTCTTGTCGTTCTCGAAGGCGGTCTTGGCAGCTGCGTAGGTGTCGAACTTCTGCTGCTTGATGTTGGGGTAGTTGGCGGTCAGGTAGGTCTCTGCGGTGGTGCCGGAGATGACGATGACCTGCTCGTCCTTGACGTCGTCAAGGCTGGTGATCACATGGGACTTGTGGGACACAGCGCCCAGCGCCACGTTCATGTAGGCCTCGCAGAAGTCGACGGCCTCGGCGCGCTCCTCGGTCACCGTGAAGTTGGCGAGGATGAGGTCGACCTTGTTGGTCTTGAGGTACTCGACGCGGTTGGCTGCCTCCGTGGAGACGAACTCGACGTCAACGCCCAGGTCGGTGCCGATCTGGCGGGCGAGCTCGATGTCGTAGCCCTGGTACTCGCCGTTCTCGTCAACGTAGCCAAAGGGGTTCTTGTCCGAGAACACGCCGATGACGATCTTGCCGTCTGCCTGGATGTCCTCGACAGTGCGGAAGGCACCGTCGCTGCCAGAGCCGCCGGTGCTGCCAGAACCGGCGCTGCCACCGCAGCCGGCAAGCAGGGAGGCGCCAAGGGCGAGCGCGGCAACCGCCGCGATGATGCCGGTGAGCTTCTTCTTCATGCTGATCCTCTCTCCTAAAGGACCGGGCGCGGTACCATGTGGCCGCGCTCCGGATTGCTGGTATTGAAGATACCGCCCAGCGCAAGAGAGGGTCAAGTAATTCCTACCAAAATACTATGAATTGTTTCCCGTTAGCCGGCCATCGGCTCAGGCTATGCCTGCCCTGCCTGCGGGGCGGCCTCGTGCTCGCGCACGGCCTCGAACTCAAAGGTGTGCAGGAACTTCTGGGCGCGCTCGGTGCGTGGCGCAGTGAAGAAGCGCTCCGGGATGTCCTCTTCGACGATCTCTCCCCCGTCGAAGAAGAGCACGCGGTCTGCAACGGCGCGGGCAAAGCTCATCTCGTGCGTGACGATGACCATGGTCTTGCCCTCGCGCGCCAGGTCCAAGATGACGTCGAGCACCTCGCGCACCATCTCCGGGTCCAAGGCCGCCGTGATCTCGTCCAGCAAGAGGACCTCGGGCTGCATGGCCAGGGCGCGGGCGATGGCAACGCGCTGCTTCTGGCCGCCGGAGAGCTCTCGCGGGAAGCTATCTGCGCGGTCTTTGAGGCCCACGCGGTCCAGCAGGGCCAGCGCTTCCTCCCTCACCTGGTCCTTGGGGCGCTTCTGCACCTTGAGGGGGCTGAGCATCACGTTGTCGATGACGGTCTTGTGCGGGAAGAGCTCGTAGCTCTGGAACACCATGCCGATGCGCTGGCGCAGCTTGGAGATATTCTTGGACTTGCCGTCCACCTCTTCCCCGTCGATGCGCACGCTACCGCCCTGGATGGGCTCCAGCCCGTTGATGCAACGCAGGAAGGTCGACTTGCCACAGCCGCTGGGGCCGATGACCACGATGACCTCGCCGGGGGCGACGTCGACGCTGATGTCCTTGAGGACCACGTGGTCGCCGTAGGCCTTCTTGAGATGCTCAATGCGAAGCAGGGGCTCGGTCATCGCTTAGTTCCATTTCTTCTCGAGGTGGTTGGCCAGCATGCTGATAGGCCAGCAGATCAGGAAGTAGAGCAGCAGGATGGTGCCGTAGATGCCGAACACGGCGTTGGGGCTCACCATGCGGTTGGCCTCGATGATCTGCTGTCCCACCTTCATGACCTCGACGACGCCGATCATCATCACCAGGGAGGTGGTCTTGATCATGCGCGTCACCAGGTTGATGCTCATGGGGATCAGGCGGCGGACGGCCTGCGGGATGACGATGTGGTAGTAGACCTGGGCCTTGCTCATGCCAAGGGCCTCTGCGCTTTCGTACTGGTGCTTGGGGATACTCACCAGCGCGCCGCGCACGAGGTCTCCCATCTCACCCACGCCCCAGAACGAGAACACGATAACGGCAGAGAGCTCGGCGGAGATGTCCAGCCCAAAGGCGGAGCTGAACCCGAAGAACACGATGAACAGCAGCACCAGCTGCGGCATGATGCGCACGATCTCCAGGTAGATGCGGCTGATAACCTTGGCGACGGGGTTCTTCCAGGTCATGAAGACGCCGAAGAGCAGGCCCAAGACGATGGAGATGACCACGGAGATGAGGCTGATCTCTACAGAGACCCACAGGCCCTGGAGGAGGCGGATCATGTTGCTGCCCTTGAAGAGGACGTCAATCCCCAAAAGCTCCATGGCGCAACCTCCTCTCCACAACCGTGCCCAGGATAGAGACGGGCAAGATGATGATGAGGTAGAAGATCACGAGCATGACCAGGCATTCCGTGGTCTTGTAGTAGAGGCCGATGAGGTCCTTGGCCACGAACATGAGGTCGAGCAGGCTGATGGCAGAGAAGACCGAGGTCTCCTTGAGGAGGAAGATCACGTTGGCCACAAAGGACTGGATGGAGAGCGTGACCGCCTGGGGGAGCACGATGTAGCGCATGACCTGGCCGCGGCTCATGCCCAGCGAAAGCGCCGTCTCTGTCTGGATGGGCTCGACGGCCTCCAAGCCGGCACGGAACGACTCCGCCATGTAGGCGCCGCCCAGCAGCGCCACGCCCAGCATGCCGCAGGCTTCCGCGCTGATGGAGAGACCCAGGCGCGGCAGGCCAAAGTAGATGAAGAAGAGCTGGATGAGCAGCGGCGTGTTGCGGAAGAGCTCCACGTACGCGCGGCAGACCTGATGGAGGACGGGGACCTTGAAGTGGTTGACGAGCGCGACCACGAGGCCGATGACAATGGAGCCCAAGATGCCGATCCAGCCGATGCGCAGCGTGAGCCACATGGCTGTCTCGTACAGCGGCAGGTACTGCGCCATCGCAGCAAAATCCATCGCCATCACCTCCTTCAGCGCACTATGGTAGCGCTCAAATTCCTACTTTTTCTTAGGAATTGCGCGCAGGCCCGCCCTTCGGGCACAAACGCCCGCCATTGTCTCACACACAGCGCCCCCTGCGGGGAACGCGAGCGTAACAGCACGGGCGGGCGCTGCAGGGAACGGGGTCTACTCGGCGTCTGGCGCCTTGGGCTTGGGGCGGATGGCGAACTTCTGGAAGAAGGCCTTGGGGCGCTCGAGCTCGTGGGTGGAGGTCACGTCCTTGCCCAGGATGAGCCCCGCCGTCCAGTCGCCGAAGATTCGCAGCTTGCGCTCCCAGGTGGGCATGGCAAAGCCGTGGTAGCCGCGGTGCATGCACCAGGCCAGGGGGCCCTTGATGACGAGCTTCTTCTGGCCAGAGGCAAAGATGCCGATCCACGCTCCCAGGCCGGCCACGCAGCCGGCGTTCTTGTGGAAGTAGTCGCCCAGCTGGCCGCCGCGCAGGGTGGCGCACAGGTTCTTGACCAGCTGGTTTGCCTGGCGCAGGGCGTGCTGCGCGGTGGGAGCGCAGGAGCCGTCCGGCAGGCCGCCGCCGCTGAGGTCCTGGCAGACGGTGGCGTCTCCGCAGCCCCAGATGCCCTCGACGATGCCGTCGTCTCCCTCAACGCGCAGGTCCGTGCGCACGCGCAAGCGGCCGCGCCCGTCGAGGGGCAGCTCGGAGTCGCGCAAGACGGGGCAGGCGGAGGTGCCGGCGGTCCACACGATGAGGTCGGTGGGATACTCGGCGCCATCCGACGTCTTCACCACGCCGTCCACAGCGCTCTCCACAAAGGTCTTGAGGTGGACGTGGGCGCCGCGGGCCTCCATCTTGTCGATGGCGTACTGCGAGTGCTGGGGCGGCAGCTCCGGCAGGATGCGGTCGGCCGCCTCGATGAGGTGCAGCTCCAGGTCCTCGAGCTTGATGTTGCGGTGCGTCTTGAGCAGCTTGTGGCAGAGGTCGACGATCTCTGCAAAGCCCTCGCCGCCAGAGAAGCCGCCGCCCACCACGATGAAGGTGAGCAGGCGCTTGCGACGCGGGTCGCCAGCAGGGAGGCTGTCTGCGATGGAGAAGTTCTCGATCACCTTGTTGCGGATGTAAACCGCTTCCTCGGTGGTCTTGAGGCCGATGGCGTTGTCTGCGATGCCCGGCGTGGGGAAGGTCTTGGTCACGGCACCCAGGGTGATGACGAGCTGGTCGTAGTCCAGGTCCCACACATGGTCGCGCTTCTTGACAGTGACCTTCTTGTTGACCGGGTCGATGACCTTGGCTTTTGCCTCTACCACGTTGGTCCTCTTGAGGTGGCTGCGCAGGGGCACCTGGATGTGGCGCGACTCGATGGCGCCGCTGGCGACTTCTGCCAGGAAGGGCTGGTAGCACATGTGGGTGCGGATATCGACGATGGTGACCTCCGCCTCACCGGGCTTGAGCTGCTTTTCGAGCCCCTTGGCTACGTGATAGCCGGCAAAGCCGCCGCCCAGGATGAGAATCTTCTGCATGCTGTCCTCCGTGTAGACGTAAAAAGCCCGCAAACGCGGTGCCACGTATTCGCGCTTTGTGTTTCGAATGCGTTTCAAACCGAAGTCTGCCTATTAAACCACTCCCCGCCCGCATATGCAGGGAGGCAGCATGCTCAACGCGGGCATGCGGCGGCAGATGGCACAGCACGGGATAGAGCAGCACGAGCAGGCCGCAGAAAAGAGGCTGCGCTAACCCACAATGGCGATAACGATGCGCCGTCCCGGGCCGTCTTGACCAAGCGAGCACCCCCTCTGCACGTCATCTCGACCAAGCGAGCGAAAGCGAGCGCGTGGAGAGATCCCGGGTGGAGCCAGGGGACCGAAGCT